>CAYUNL010000078.1:0-1173 GCA_964446055.1 uncultured Alphaproteobacteria bacterium
CCTGCACCGCGACCGCCACACCCCTCACCGCTGTCTGGGCGACGTCGGGGAAGTTGACGTTGATCAGCACCTCCGGCGGCCACCCGGTCGCCAGCAGCTGCCGGAGTAGGCCCGGCCCATGATGCTCGGCAGTCGCCCACTTCACCGCATGGTTGCCTTGCACCACCTGGCTCAGCGCGATCGAGGGGACGCCCAGGATGGCGCCCTCCATGGCCGCCGCGATGGTCCCGGAATAGGTGACGTCATCGCCGATATTGCCGCCACGATTGACGCCCGACAAAACCAGCGAAGGGCGCCGGCCCCTGATGATGTGATGGATGGCGAGCATCACGCAATCGGTCGGCGTGCCGCGCACGGCGAACCGCCGCGGCGACAGCCTGCGGATACGCAGGGGCTCGTGCAGGGTCAACGAATGCGAGGCGCCCGATTGCTCGGTTTCGGGGGCCACGATCCACACGTCGCGGCTCAGCGTTCGCGCGATCCGCTCCAGCGACTTGAGGCCGGGTGAGCGGATGCCGTCGTCATTGGACAGCAGAATACGCAAGCCCTTTTTCACGCCCGCTCCTCGATCCCGATCGCGTCAACGCCGCCGGCATAAGGGCGCAACACCTCCGGCACCTCGACCGATCCGTCGCCCCGCTGGTAGTTCTCGATTAGCGCGACCAGGGTGCGCCCGACGGCAAGCGCCGAACCGTTGAGGGTGTGTACGAAGCCGGTCTTCTTGCCCTCGGTCTCGCGGTATCGGGCGTTCATGCGGCGGGCTTGGAAATCGCCGCAGTTCGAGCAGCTCGATATCTCGCGAAATGCGCCCTGCCCCGGCAGCCACACCTCGAGGTCATAGGTCTTGCGGGCCGAAAAGCCCATGTCGCCGGCGCTCAACAGGACCACCCGGTAATGCAGGCCGAGCCGTTTCAGAACCTCTTCGGCCACCGAGGTCATGCGCTCGAGCTCCTCGTCCGAGTGCTCGGGGTGCGCGATCGAGACCAGCTCGACTTTGCTGAACTGGTGCTGGCGGATCATGCCGCGGGTGTCCTTGCCGGCGGCCCCCGCCTCGGCGCGAAAGCACGGCGTGTGGGCGGTGACCCGGATTGGAAGCTCCCTTACATCGACCACGGATTCGCGCGCCAGATTGGTCAACGGCACCTCGGCGGTGGGGACCAGCCAGTACCCATC
>CAYUNL010000078.1:1183-10829 GCA_964446055.1 uncultured Alphaproteobacteria bacterium
CGAACTTGGGCAACTGTCCGGTGCCGAAGGCAGCGGCGTCACGGACCATAAGCGGCAGCACGGTCTCGGTGTAGCCATACTCGGTGGTGTGGAGATCGAGCATGAAGGCGGCCAGGGCGCGTTCGAGCCGTGCCAGCGCCCCGCGCAGGACCACAAAACGCGCGCCCGACATCTTGGCGGCGATCGCAAAGTCCATGAGGCCCAATCGCTCGCCGATCTCGAAGTGCTGGCGCGCCTCGAAATCGAACGCCGGCGCCTCGCCCCAGCGGCGCACCTCGACGTTCGCGGTCTCGTCCGCACCCGGGGACCTCCGCTGCGGGCAGATTCGCGATTCCGGCCATCCGCGCCTCAAACGCCTGGGCCGCGGCGCGCTCGGTTTGCTCGGCCTCGCGCATCTGCTCGCGCAGCGTCGCGACCTCGGCCACCAGCGGCTCGGCATCCTCGCCCCGCCCCTTCGCCGCGCCGATCGCCTTTGAAGCGGCGTTGCGCCGCGTCTGAATCTCCTGCAGCTCAGTCTGGCCGGCGCGGCGCGTCGCGTCGAGCTTCAGAAGCTCCGCGGCTTCGGGCCCCAGCCCGCGCTGGCGCAACCCCTCGTCAAACGCCTCGGGGTTCTCGCGAATCCACTTGATGTCGAACATGATGAGCTGGACGGGCTCGCTCGCTGCCGCCTGCGGGGCACAGCGCGCCGGTTATATACGCCGCCCGCGCCGCGCCGTCCACCGACGCCTGCCGGCACCGCACCTAGCTCGCCTCGGCCGCCTGTTCTGCCGCCTCGCGCTCGGCGCGTTTGCGCTCGACGATCCTGGCCGAGACGATCGAGATCTCGTAGAGCGCCAGAATCGGGATCCCGAGAAGAATCTGGCTGATGAAGTCGGGCGGCGTGAGGACCGCCGCCACCAGGAATGTGATGACGATCGCGTACTTGCGCTTGGCCGCCAGACCCTTGGCGGTGGCCAGCCCGGCGCGCGCCATCAGCGTGATGACGACGGGAAGCTGGAAGCTGATCCCGAAGGCGAAGATCAGGCGCATCACCAGCCCCAGGTATTCGCTCACCTTGGGTAGGCTCACGATCGCCAACTCCTCGTCGCCGCCGGGGCGCTCGAAACCGAGGAAGAAGGACCAGGCCAACGGGAAGACCACGTAATAGGCGAGCGCGGCGCCGGCCGTGAACAGGAACGGGGTCACCAGCAGGAATGGCAGGAAGGCGCGGCGCTCGTTGCGGTAGAGCCCCGGCGCGGTGAACATCCAGACCTGGCCCGCGATGATCGGAAAGGTCAGAAACAAAGCGCCGAAGAAGGCGACCTTGAGGAACGTGAAAAAGGCCTCGTGAAGCGCCGTGTAGATGAGCTGCCGGTTCTCGGTGCCCTCGTAGATCGCGGCCAGCGGCTGGACCAGGAAGTCGTAGATTGGCTCGGCCACCAGGTAGCAGCCGACGAAAGCGACGGCGAAAGCCAGCGCCGTGTACATCAAACGCCGCCGGAGCTCGATCAAATGATCGAGCAGCGGCATTCTCTTCTGGTTGATTTCCTTGTCGTCGGCCACCTGGCGGCGGTCCAGCTAGCCCTCGGTCCGGGCCGCCGGCTCCCTTGGCCGTACCGACGATTCCGCGGTCGTCGGTCCCGCCGTCGCGCCAACATTCTCGGCCGGCTTCGCTTCTGTGCTCTCTGATGTTGCCGATTGGGCGGGCGCCGCAGGCGTGTCCGCGGCCGAACTCGCGACCGTCGCGCCGCTCGAAATGGGCCCCGGCTTGCCGCCGACGGCGCCAAGATTGGTGGTCTCGCGGATGGTCCGCTGCACCTCGTCAAACTCGGTTTCGCGGGCGATGTCGTTAAGGTTGCGCTGGAACTCGCGCGACAACGAGCGCACTTTGCCGATCCAGCGGCCCACGGTGCGCAGGACGCCAGGCAAATCCCGTGGTCCGATCACGATGATCGCCACCACGACGATCACCAGCATTTCCGACCAACCGATGTCGAGCATACCGTGCCGGCTCCCGCCGCTCCGCCATAGTTCGCCCCCGCGTGGGCGAACTAGCCTTGCGCGGCGCCGTCTTTGTGTGCGGCCGGGTTCGTTGCCGGGGCCGCTTCTTCGACGGGTCCGGCAGCCTCTGCATCGATCGTCTTAGCCGAGGTTTGGGCGACCGTCTCGTCTTCCTTCATACCCCGCTTGAAGCCCTTGATGCCTTGGGCAACGTCTTCCATGAGCGATTTTATCTTCCCGCGCCCGAATAGAAGTACGACCAACGCAAGGACCAGCAGGATCTGCCAGAAACTTGGCATCATCGGAGTGAAACTCCCGAACTGTGGGCGAATAGCCCGTGATTGCTACCTATCATGGCAGAACCGCCGGGCTCGCGCAACGCCGCCCCGCTCACTGCGCACCACCGCCGGGGCCCGGCTCGCGAGGAAATACAAGGACTTGGCCGGGATCGAGGCGTACCCTCACCCGCGCTCCAGGTGCGGGTGCCGCCGGGCCGGTCAGCCGCGCCACCAAGGGCGCCTCCGCCGCCTCGAGGACGACCTCGACCAGGCTGTATGGACCCAGAACGCGCGCGCTCGCTACTTTGGCCGGTTTTCCCGGTCCGGATGCGGCCTCGATCGTTAGCGCCTCGGGCCGCACCAGTACGTCGACCAGCGTCCCCTCGCCCAGCCCGTTGACTGCCATCGGTCCCAATGGCGTGGCTACCGACTGACCTTTAACAACGCCCTCTAGAGAATTGGTATCGCTCAAGAATTTCGCTGCAAAGGCGTCGCTGGGCTGGGCGTACACTTGGGCCGGCGTCCCGGTTTGGATAATGCGGCCGGCGCGCATCAGCGCGATGGTATCGGCCATGCGCATGGCTTCCTCGGGATCGTGCGTAACCAGGAGCGTCGGCGTGCCCGCCGCCTTGAGGACCGCAAGCGTGTGCTCGCGCACCGCGTCCCGCAATCGAACGTCGAGGTCCGAGAACGGCTCGTCCAGCAGAATCACGCCGGGCCTCGGCGCCATTGCGCGGGCGAGTGCTACCCGCTGTTGTTCGCCCCCCGACAGGGTGTGGGGAAAGGCATGCGCCAGATCGCCTAGCGATACCTTGTTCAGCGCCTCGCGGGCGGCGGTGTAGCGGCGCTCGGCCGACCGCGCCGCCAAGCCGAATGCGACGTTGTCGAGCACGCTCAGATGGGGAAAGAGCGCAAAGTCTTGAAACATCAGCCCCACACCCCGCTTCTCGGGGGGCACCGCGGTGTTGGCATCGGCCATCACCCTTCCAGCGATCGAGACCCTGCCCGCCTGCAGGCGCTCGAGCCCGGCGGCGATGCGAAGCACGGTTGATTTGCCGCATCCCGAGGGTCCCAAAAGACACACGATCTCGCCGCGGTCGACCTCGAGATCTACGCTGTCGACAACCAAGGTGCGGCCATAGGCGTGGCTCACACCCTCGAGGACGAGGCCTGCGGCGACGTTCACGTTGTGGCCCCTCCCTGGCCCGGCCGGGCCCGCGCGATCGCCAGGTTGAGCGCGATCACCGGCAAGATGCCGGCGCCGACGATGGCGAGCGCGGCCAGCGCCGAGCGTTCGATTTGTTCGTCTCCGGCGTACTGGTAGACGTACGTCGCCAGGCTCTGAAAGCCAAAGGGGCGCAACATCAGCGTCATCGGCAGCTCTTTCATCGCGTCGACGAACACCAAAAGCGCCGCCGTCAGCATGCTACCCCGGATCAACGGCAAATGAACTCGTCGGAGCGTTGCCGCCGGGCCCGCGCCCAGCGATCGCGCCGCCTGATCCATGTGCGGCGTAACTTTCGCCAGGCTCGCCTCGACGGCGCCGAACGAGACCGCAAGGAACCGCACCACATAGGCGAACAGCACTGCGAACATCGTCCCGCTCAGCACCAGCCCGGTGGACACTCCCAGGTTCTCCCGGGCCCAGCCGTCGACCGCGTTGTCGAGCCAGCCGAACGGCACCATAACCCCGACCGCCAACACTGCGCCCGGTACCGCGTAGCCAAGGCTTGCCAGGCGCACCGCGCCACGTAACACCGGGCCGCCGCCGATGCGCATCGCATAGGCCATGAACAGCGACAAGCCCACCGCTACCGCTGCCGCCAGGCCCGACAACGCCAGGCTGTTCGCAACGTACGCCACGAAGGCGTCCTCCATCGCCTCCGCGTAGTGGCGGGCGGCGTGACCGAGCAGTGCCGCGCCGTCCCCGGGCCGGCGGGCGATTGCGGCGCGAAGCCGAGGACAACCGGCGCTGCGCAGAAGACAAAGGCGGCGGCGGCCGATCCCCGGCGCAAGTGGTAGCGCGGCAGCGCCCGATACTTGGTCGAGGTGTGGTGGAAGCGCTGGCCCCGGCGAGAGAGGCGCTCGAGCGTGATCAGCGCGATCACCACGACCAGCAGCACCGAGGCGATCTGCGCCGCGCCCGAAACGTTGTTCATTCCCAGCCAGACGTTGAAAATGCCGCGGCTGAAGGTGTTGACCGCGAAGAAATCGACGGTCCCGAAGTCGTTCAGGGTTTCCAACAGCACCAGCACCAGCCCAGCGACGATCGCCGGCCGCGCCAAGGGCAGCGCCACCGTGAAGAAGCTCCGCCAGGGGCCTCGGCCCAGCGTTCGGCTTACCTCGAGGACGCAGATCGACTGCTCCTGAAACGCCGCCCGCGCCAACAGGTAGACGTAGGGGTAGAGCACCAGGCTGAGCATGGCGATGGCGCCGCCGAGGCTGCGAATCTCGGGAAAGGCGTACTCGCCGGCCGAGCTCCAGCCCGTCAGCGCCCGCAGGCCCGATTGCACCGGCCCAGCGAAATCCAACAGATCAGTGTACACATAGGCAACGACGTAGGCCGGGACCGCCAAGGGCAGCAACAGCGCCCATTCGAACACCAGGCGGCCGGGAAACCGGCACAGCGCCACCAGCCAGGCCGTGCCAACGCCGCCCACCACGCTAGCGGTGCCGACCCCGACCATCAGCCAGAAGGTATTCTCGATGTAATCGGGCAGGACCGTGGCCGCGAGGTGCGCCCAGATATCTTCCGCCGGGCTCAGCGCCAGCACGAAAACGCTGACGACGGGCGCCGCCACCACGGCCGCCACCACCAGCGCCCCGACGCTCCAGCGGTCCACTCTGCCGCGACCTACCGCAAGCGCCCGCCGCCGCGCGCGGCCCAGACTAGCGTCGAGAACGCTCACGGCCGAGCAATCCCAAACCGCCTCTGACTACTCGTCGAATCCCACACGGTCGACAATCCGCGTGGCCAATGCCTGTTGCCGGGCGATCTCGCGTAGCGGAATCGCGTCGGCGGCGAAGGTTCCCCACGATTCGACCTCGCTCGCGAGCTCCACGCCCTCCTTGACCGGGTATTCGTAGTTGCGCTCGGCATACAGCTGCTGCGCCTCGTCCGAGCTCAGGAACTCGACGAAGGCGCGGGCCGCGTCGAGATCGTCGCTGCTTCGGGTCACCGCTACCCCTGAGATATTGACATGGGTGCCGCGGCCCGACTGGTTGGGAAAGAAGATCGCCACCGCCTCGGCCCAGGCGCGCTGCTCGGGATTCTCCTTCATCTTGCCCATGTAATAGGTGTTGCCGAGCGCGACGTCGCATACCCCCTCGGCGATCGCCCTGATCTGGGCGCGCTCGTTTCCCTGCGGTTTGCGGGCAAGGTTCGCCTTGAGTCCGCGCAGCCATGCCTCGGCCGCCGCCTCGCCGGCGTGCGCGACCACCGATGCCAACAGCGCCCGGTTATAGTCGTGGTGCCCCGAGCGCATACAGATTCGGCCCCGCCACTTTGGGTCGGTCAGATTCTCGTAGCTCGACAGCTCAGAGGGATCGACCCGGTCTTTGGCGTAAAAGATCGCGCGCGCCCGCGTGGTGAGGCCGAACCAAAGGTCGTCTTCGCCGCGAAACCGGGCCGGCACGTTGGCCAGCACCGTCGCCGAGCGGAGCGGCTGCAATACTCCGGCCTCGGCCATCGCCGCGAGGCTCGCGACATCGGTGGTCAAGACTACGTCGGCGGGGCTATTGCGGCCCTCCGCCTTCAGTCGCTCCAGTATTCCCTTCTTGATGAAAACCGCCTCGACACGGACACCGCTCACCTCCTCATAGCGCTCCAGCAGCGGGGCGATGAGAAACTCCTGTCGCGAGGAATAAAGGCTGAGGGCGCCGCCGGCGCCAGAATCCGATTCGGCTTGCGTCCCGAGCACGCCGAACAGCCCCAACAGCATGAGCACCGCAAGGGTTCCGCCGGCCCAGGCCGCGCGACTGGGCCGGGCGCGTGTCGCTCGTTCTGAACTTCGTCGTCGCATAAGCGCATCTCCTCCGGCGTCCGGCACGATTCCTATCGCAAACATAATTGCGAATGCAACTCATTCTCATTTGCGATGTGTTCCATTCCCGTGAACCTGCAAGACAACTCGAAGACGGCCCCGCCGCCTTGATGTGGATCAAGCCGAGGTGGCCTGGAGCCCGCCCCGCGACTGGACTAAACTAGAGCGGCCAGGCGATTGGCACGGGAGTGCACAATGGAAAAAAGAATGGATCGGTTTTCCGGCTTTCGCGAGATTGTCACGACGGCGGAGGAAATCTCCGACGTGATGGGGAAGCCGCGCCAGCGGACTCTCGACAAGGTGACCGACCACATCGACGCGATGGGCCGTGACTTCATCGCCCGCTCGCCGTTCCTGGTCATTTCGTCGACCAGCTCGCAAGGACACCTGGATCTCTCGCCCAAGGGCGACCCCACGGGCTTCGTCGAGGTGATCGACGAGCGCCACCTCGCCATTCCCGACCGCCTCGGCAACCGCCGCATCGACACCTTTCGCAATGTTCTCCACGATCCCCGGGTCGGATTGATCTTCTTCATTCCGGGGCGGAACGAGACGCTGCGCGTAGCCGGCGAGGCGCGCATCGTGCGCGATACCGATTTGCGAGAGCGCATGGCCGTGAAGGACCGCCTACCCGACTTCGCCCTCGTGGTCTACGTCACGCGGGCGTTCTTTCATTGCCCCAAATGCATGATCCGCTCACACCTGTGGCAACCCGAGCACTGGCAGCGCGACGACGGCACCCAGCATCTCGCCGAAATGCTGGTTTCACTCGGGGGGCCGGACGATACCGTGGAGAAGATGCAAGACCTGATCGATACCGACGCGCGGGAACGCCTGTACTGAACCAACGGAGGACCAGGACATGATCGAATGGCGCATCAAGGGGCGTGAGTTCGCCAACTGCAATTGCTCGTACGGCTGCCCGTGCCAGTTCAACGCGCCCCCCACCCATGGCAACTGTGAGGCCATGCTCGCCGTCGAGATCGACGAGGGACACTTCGGTGAGGTCAAGCTCGACGGCCTGCGCACCGCCGGCATGTATAGCTGGCCTGGCGCGGTCCACGAGGGCAACGGCACCATGCAGCTGGTGGTCGACGAGCGCGCCGACGAGCCCCAGCGCGACGCGCTCCTCAAAATCATGCAGGGCGAGGAAACCGAGCCCATGACGACGATGTGGGCCGTCTACACCGCCATGACGACGACGATTCTCGAGCCGCTGGCGCGGCCCATCGACTTCAAGGTCGATGTCGAGGCGCGGCAAGCGCGGCTCGTCGTTCCCGGCGTCATGCACACCACCGGCGAGCCCATCCGCAACCCCGTAACCGGCGCCCCGTCACGGGCTCGTATCGACAAGCCCGAGGGCTTCGAGTTCACCTTCGCCGAGATCGGCAGCGGCACGACCAAGACCACCGCGGCCATCGCCCTCGATCTCCAGGGCACCTATGGCCAGTTCGCCGAGATTCACCTCACCCATGAAGGCGTCGTCCGCGACGCCGCCTGAATTGGGATCCACGCGATGATCGTCGCGGCGCCGGTACTCGAACGTGCGCTGCGACGCGACCGCACGCTGGTCGCGGCGGGCCTGATTTCGGTGATCGCCGGCGGCTGGGCCTACACGCTGAGCGGCGCCGGAATGAACCTGGCTGTGCCCTCGGGGGCAAGCCTGGCCACCCTCTCGCTTACCTTCGCCATGTGGTGGGTGATGATGGCGGCGATGATGCTGCCGGCCGCCGCGCCCACCATCCTCCTGTTCGCCGCCGTCAACCGCAAGAGCGGCGAGCGCGGCCATCCGATCGTCCCGGCCGCCGTGTTCGCCGCCGGGTACCTCGCCGCTTGGGGCGGCTTCAGCGCGGTTGCGACCCTCGCGCAGGCGGTCTTGGAGCAGAGCGGCCTCCTCACGCCGATGCTGTCAAGCGCCGGGGCCTACCTTGGCGCCGCACTTTTGATCGCGGCCGGCGCCTACCAGATGACGCCGCTGAAGCACGCCTGCCTCCGCCACTGCCGCGCGCCCCATGACTTCATCGCCCGGCGCTGGCGCCAGGGCGGCGGCGGCGCGCTGCGTATGGGTCTCGAGCACGGCGCCTTCTGCCTGGGGTGCTGCTGGGTGCTGATGGGTCTGCTGTTCTACGGCGGCGTGATGAGCCCGCTGTGGATCGCCGGCCTCGCGCTCTACGTGATGGTCGAAAAGCTGGCCCCGGCAGGCCATTGGCTCGGCCGCTTCAGCGGCCTCGCCCTGATCGCCTGGGGCGCCGCGGTCGCCTTGGACGCGAGCATCTAGGCTGGCTGGTTCGTTTGACATCCGGCGCGCCTGCGGGCCCTACGCGCGATGAAGGCGATCGTCCACGACAACTACGGCCCTCCGAACCTCCTACAACTCCGAGAGATCGACAAGCCGGTCGTCAACGACAACGACGTCCTGGTGCGCGTCCACGCGGCGTCCGTCAATCCCGCCGACTGGCACATCATGCGAGGCAAGCCGTTCTTCATTCGTATGATGACCGGGCTGTTCAAACCGAAAGCCAACCGCCTGGGTATGGATCTGGCCGGACGGGTTGAAGCAGTTGGCAAGAACGTCACGCAGTTTCACCCCGGTGATGAGGTATTCGCCGAAGGCGACGGAGCCTTTGCCGAGTACACCTGTGTTTCGCAAGCCGCGCTGGCGCTGAAGCCGGCCAACCTGACGTTTGAACAAGCGGCGGCCGTACCTTTGGCGGGGTGCACCGCCTTGCAGGGCCTGCGCGACAAGGGAAGGCTCCGGCCGGGGCAGAAGGTCTTGATCAACGGCGCGTCGGGAGGCGTGGGCACGTTCGCGGTGCAGATCGCCAAGTCGCTCGGTGCTGACGTGACCGGCGTGTGCAGCACGAAGAACGTGGACATGGTCCGATCGATCGGCGCCGACCAGGTCATCGATTACACGCGCGAGGATTTCGCCTGCGGCGGGCGGCGCTATGACCTGATGTTCGACAACGTGGGCAACCGCTCGCTGTCAGAGTGCCGGCGCGTGTTGGCTTTCGACGGGACATACGTCTTGGTCGGGGGAGACGCCGACCGACTGGGAGTTGTGGCTCGTTTGCTCAAGGTGCTGTTGTCCTCACGGTTCGTGAGCCAGAAGATGGTGGCGATGCTGGCGAAACCAAACCAAGAGGACATGCTGGCGCTAAAAGAGCTTCTCGGAGCCGGCAAGCTCGCACCGGTGATCGACCGACATTATGAGTTGAGCGAGGTCCCCGAAGCCATCCACTATCTGGAACAAGGTCACGCCCAGGGAAAGGTCGTCATCCGCGTGTGAGGCGACCGGCTGCTCTGCGGTCGATGCGCTCAGGTTTCGTCCGCGGCGTCTTCTTC
>CAYUNL010000079.1:0-10819 GCA_964446055.1 uncultured Alphaproteobacteria bacterium
CTAACAAGTGTTAAGGCGAATCCCGTGGCCTAACACGTTTTCAACTTCATTGTTTGACGAGCGCGCAACCGAGCTCAACAAAGACCTCACCGGAATGCCGGAAGCGGCGCTGCGCGAGTACTTGCGGGGGGTGATACCAGGATGACCGTTCGCGCCTCAGTTGCACGTCGGTCGCTCCCTGCTAAGGTAACTCGCCAGCGGAGAATGGAGGCGTGATGCCGGACGAGAAGCTGACGATTCTGGGTGGGAAGGCGCAAGCACCAGCATCGCCCGATGAAGCCCAGCTTGAGCGGGTGGCGAACCCGCATACCGACGCGTCCTACCTAGTGCGCTTCACCTGCCCCGAGTTCACCAGCATCTGCCCGGTGACGGGCCAGCCCGACTTCGCCCATCTGGTTATCGACTACGTGCCCGGCCAGTTCTTGGTGGAAAGCAAGTCGCTGAAACTATTCCTCGGTGCGTTCCGCGACCACGGCGCCTTTCATGAAGATTGCACCGTGGCGATCGCCAAGCGCGTGGTCGCCGAGATCGCTCCGCAGTGGCTGAGGATCGGCGGCTACTGGTACCCCCGCGGCGGCATCCCCATCGACGTCTTCTACCAGACCGGTCCTCCGCCCGAGGGCCTGTGGCTACCCGACCAGGGCGTCGCACCGTACCGCGGGCGCGGCTAACGCCCCATCTGGCCCGCCGATCAGGAATCGCCGCCGGGATCAAATCCCAGGCGGCGCCATGTTTCGCGCATGTGATCGGGTAGCGGCGCGACCACGCGCAAACGGCCGGCACCGTCGGGCCGAGGAAGCTCGATCGAGCGCGCGTGCAGGTGCAGACCTGGTGCCGCGGCGGCACCGGGAAGCGCGGCCAAGGCACCGCCGTACTTTCGGTCGCCGAGGATAGGCGTGCCGAGCGCAGCGCAATGGGCCCGGAGTTGGTGCGTGCGGCCGGTATGCGGCGCGAGGGCAAGCCAAGCCGCCCGTTTGCCAGCCGTCTCGATCACACGATATTCGGTTAGCGCGGCACGGCCTGATTCGTCGGCGACCATGCGCTCGCGGCCACCGCGGCCGGCGTGCTTGGCCAATGACAGCGCGATCCGGCCGATCCGCGGTTTGGGCACACCGACGACGAGCGCCCAATAGATCTTGTTCACCTCATGGCGGCGGAACGCGGCAGTCAACGCCGCCGCTGACCGCACCGTCCGGCCGAGTATCAGCACGCCGCTCGTGTCTTTGTCGAGGCGGTGCGTGAGCCGAGGGCGCTCGGCTGCGCCGAAGGTGAGGGAATCGAGCATCGCGTCAAGGTGGTGCACCGTCTTGGTTCCGCCCTGGACTGCGAGACCTGGCGGCTTGTTGAGAGCGATGACGGCGTCATCGCGATAGAGGACGCGGGCCAGAAGCTCGGCCGCCATGCCGTCGGGTAGGCCTGGCCGCGACGGTTTTGGCGACGAGGCGTACGGGCCGAGGGGCGGGACCCGGACGTGCTGCCCGGCATTGAGGCGGACGCCGGTCTTCGCCCGAGCGCCGTCCACCCGCACTTGCCCCGTGCGCACCAGCTTTGACAACCGTGCGTGGGTGACCTCGGGGTGGCGTCGTTTGAACCAGCGGTCGAGCCGCAGCCCGTCTTCCTCGGAACTCACCTCGATAGTCACGACGCCGCTCACTTGGGAACTCCCTTGATCAGTCCCGCCGGAATCTTGGCTACGCAACGCCGAATATCCAGCCTTCGCGGAGTCGCGCCTCGGTGCTGAGGCTGCGGGGTCGCCACATCGCCGCGCCGGATCCAAACGCGCGCAAGGCGGCAGACGAGAAGAGCGCATCGGTCTTGTCAGTGAGATTGGCGGGGCCGCCGAGCGCGTCCGCAGCGAAGGGGTGACTCCCGTAGTGCTTCAGCACCGAGTTCAGAGCCGCCGGATCGCGGACCTTACCAGCGCACCCGGCTCTCGCGGCGAAAGCGTGGGGGTAGATCTCGACGAGGCGCGATACCCCGCGACGCGCGCGGTCGAAGGGCCACACAGCTACATTCGGGTTCGCCAAGATCATCGAATGGAGGAGCCGCATTCCGGCAAGCGCCGCCTTGCCGACCTGGCTGGGGCCGACGAGTTTGAACGGGGTCTCCGGGTGGCCGAGACCGGCGTCGCGGCAATGCGAATCGGTACGCCGCATGCGGCGAACGTAATGGCACCCCCATCGACCTGGAGCCAGGAACCAGTCAGCGAAACGAGTGGAGAAGGCACCGGCATAGAGGCCGTCGGCAGCCCCGCAAGTCTCGTCAACCAGCCGCCACAGCCCACGGGCAGTGCTCGTCCTCAGGCCACTGCGCGGCAGGTATCCGCGGTCGTACGGTAGCGCGAAGGCGAAGTCGAGGCCGCAAAGCAAGGGCGCATCCGCTTGCAGTCGTCGGGCGAGCCAACCCGCGAAGGCGGTGCGCGTCCAATGCCCGCCGGAGGGGTTCTCAACCAGCCGCGGCGCGGCGACGCCGGGGCGGCACGTGGCGACCTGAAGGCCCGGGAGTGCCGGACCGCGTGCGCCGGAAAAGTCGACACCGATGAAGAGGTGAAACGTCACTGCGTCGCGCCCGCCCCGTCGCTAGCCGGCGTCTGCGTCGTCGCCGGCGAGCTTGGCCCGAAGGTTGTTCCAGTAAGCCAGCCGCTTTTGCACCTCGCGCTCGAAGCCACGGTCGGCGGGCCGGTAGAATTCCTGGCGCGCCATGCCCTCGGGGAAGTAGTCCTGGCCCGAGAAAGCCTGCGCGGAGTCGTGATCGTATCGGTACCCCTTGGCGTAGCCGATCTCGGCCATCAAGCGGGTGGGCGCATTGAGAATATGCTTGGGCGGCATGAGCGAACCCGACTCCTTCGCCGCTGTGGTAGCGCCCGAAAAAGCACGGTACGCAGCGTTCGACTTGGGCGCGGTCGCGAGATAGATCACGCACTGCGCCAGCGCCAGCTCGCCCTCGGGCGAACCTACGAAGTCATACGCCTCCTTGGCGGCGAGCGCCTGGATCAAGGCCTGGGGATCGGCCAGACCCACGTCCTCCGAAGCGAAGCGTACGAGTCGGCGGGCGATGTAAAGCGGATCCTCGCCGCCCGCGAGCATGCGCGCGAGCCAATACAACGCGGCATCGGCGTCAGACCCGCGGAGCGATTTGTGAAGCGCGCTGATCAGATTGTAATGGCCTTCTTGCGCCTTGTTGTAGAGCGGTGCGCGCTGCTGCACGGCGGCGGCGAGCGCGGCTGTGTCGAGGCGCGGAGTGGGCGGTAAGTCCGAGAGCTCCTCAGCGAGGTTGAGGACGTAGCGTCCGTCCCCGTCCGCCATCGCCTTGAGTGCCGCGCGGGACTCAGGCTCGAGCGGGAGCGGGCGCCCGAGCGCGGTTTCGGCGCTGGCGCCGACCAGGATTACGGTTCCGTCTTCGACCACCGGCAGAAAGCCGTCCTGCTGGGCACGGTTGAAGCGGTGAATCTCGTCGACGAAGAGGAGCGTCCCCTGCCCGTCCTGGCGTCGAACACGTGCCTCGTCGAAGGCGCGGCGCAAATCGGCGACGCCGGAAAAGACGGCCGAGAGCTGAGTGAAGTGGAGGCCGGTATCGCGCGCAAGCAAGCGCGCGATCGTCGTCTTTCCCGAACCCGGCGGCCCCCAGAGGATCGTCGATACAAGGCGTCCGCTCGCCACCATGCGCCCGATCGGTCCATCTGCACCAAGGAGATGGTCTTGGCCGACGACACCGTCCAGGAACTCGGGCCGCAGGCGCTCGGCCAAAGGCTGGGGCGCGGCATCGGTGGCGTTCGCGGCCTCGAACAGGGTGCTCATTGCCGCACCGTTACCTCTATCAAGCGCTCGCCGCGGCGCACAGCGATCCGCCAGCGCTCGGCGGCGTCCTCGAGCGTTGCGACCAGGTCAGCGACGCGCTCGATATCATGGCCGTTGACGCGGGCGATAACATCACCGGGCCGGAGTCGCAATCGGCGCGCCGGGCTGCGTGCGCTTACCTCGAGGACGATGACGCCGCGGGCTGCGGTCGAGATCCCCAGCTCATCGGCAAGCGCCGGCGACAGGTTGGCCACGGTGCTGCCCGCCAAGAGGTGCGGTCCGGCTAGCGGGGTTGTATTGCGCGGCGGCTCTTCGGGCGGCGCGCGCAGCGTCGCATTCACCTCGCCAATCCGGCCCTCACGCAGATAGCTGATGCTCACGGTGGTGCCCAGCGGTCGGGTGGCGATGCGGAACTGTAGGGCCCTCGGATCCGCGACCTCGCGACCTTGGACAGCAGTGACGATGTCACCGACGCGCAACCCCGCCTCGTCCGCCGGGCCGTCGGGATGGATCGCGTTGAGGATGACGCCGCCCGGTCGTTCGAGCTCGAGCGCCTGGGCCATGTCGGACGTTACCTTCTGGCCGCCCGCGCCGAGCCAGGCACGGACGAAGCGGCCACCGGCTGCGGCGCCGGCAATAACCACGCGCGCCATGTTGGCGGGGATGGCGAACCCGATCCCGATGGAGCCGCCCGAGCGAGAGAAGATTGCGGTATTGATCCCGGCCAGCCGGCCGTCGAGGGTGACGAGCGCACCACCGGAGTTGCCGGGGTTGATGGCGGCGTCGGTCTGGATGAAGAAGCTGTAGTCGGTGACACCGACCTGGGTCCGCGCGAGCGCCGAGACGATGCCGCTGGTCACCGTTTGACCGACCCCGAACGGATTGCCGATGGCGATCACGATGTCACCGACTTCGAGGTCGTCGGAGTCCATGAGTTCGACGTGAGGAAGCGGCACGCCTTCGGTATCGACGCGCAGCACCGCGAGATCCGTGCGGGCATCATCGGTGACGACCGTGGCCTCGAACTCGCGGCGATCGGCGAGCGCGACGATGATTTCGTGGGCGTTGTCGATGACGTGATGGTTGGTTACCACGAGCCCATCGGCGCTGACGATAACGCCCGATCCGAGTGAGTTTTCGAGCCGCTCCCGCGGCGCGCCGAAGGGCGAATCCTCGCCGAAAAAACGGCGGAAGAAGGGATCGTCAAAGAACGGACGCGAGCGCACCAGGCGGCGGGCATAGATGTTGACCACCGCAGGCGCGACTTCCTTGACCAGCGGCGCGTACGATAGCTGGAGCCGGGCTGGCGATTCGGGGAGCGATCTGGCAACCTCGTCGCCCCCTGCTGAAGCGTGGGCGAGCAGAGTGACGCCGAGCGCGCTGAGCGCCCGCACGAGCCACGTGTAGGTACGACGCATGCGGCGCCCATCCTCCCGAGCAACCTCATCGAGCGAAGATGCCGTAGCAGTCTAGACTTATTGTGGTCCTTTGTGGATGGTAGCCCTGAGAGCCGGGGGCATTTTGACGGGAGGGAGCGATGGGTGTGATCCGTGTGGCGTTCTTGCAGCTGACAGCTGGCGCGACGGTCGAAGACAACCTGCGGGCGGGGCTCGAGGCCTGCCGCGAGGCGCGCGATCACGGGGCGGACATCGCACTACTTCCCGAAATCTGGAGCCACGGCTACGCGCTCGCCGACACTGATGAGAACGGCGCGGCGGAGCGCTGGCGGGACAGCGCGCTGCCCGAGGATTCCGAATTCGTGCGCGCGCACCGAGAGCTTGCTGCCGAGATCGGCCTGGCGATCGGTCTGACGTTTCTCGAGGCCCATTCCGAAGGGCCTCGTAACTTCCTTTGCTTGATCGACGGCTCGGGCGAGATCGTGCTTCGCTATGCAAAGGTCCATACCTGTGAATTCACCCCCGAGCGGCTTTGCGCACCCGGCGATGGCTTCTCGGTCGCGACGCTTCAAACCGAAAAGGGGCCACTCGAGGTGGGAGCGATGATCTGTTACGACCGAGAAAACCCCGAAAGCGCACGGATTCTAGCGATCAAGGGGGCCGAGCTCGTGCTGGTCCCGAACGCGTGCATCATCGAGGAGCACCGGATCGCCCAGATGAAGACGCGGGCCTTCGAAAACATGCTCGCACTCGCCATGACCAACTATCCGGACTCTCACCCTGAGGGCAACGGGCACTCATTGGGCATTGTGCCCATGGCGTTCGGACTGGGCGGCGAGAAGAACGGACAGGGTCGACACCAGGAAACCCTAATGCTCGAAACCGGACCAGAGGCTGGGGTCTACTACTGCGATTTCGATCTCGACGAAATCCGCGCGTACCGGGAGAACGCGATCTGGGGACCGACCGGAAGGCGGCCGGCCGCCTACGGCGATCTCCTGACGGAGGTCACACCGCCAAGCCTCGAGCCCGACAAGATGATCCACTGACGCGGTTAGACAGCCGCGACGGATCAG
This sequence comes from uncultured Alphaproteobacteria bacterium, assembly GCA_964446055.1. Lineage (GTDB taxonomy): Bacteria > Pseudomonadota > Alphaproteobacteria > VGEJ01 > VGEJ01 > CAYUNL01. The sequence goes on from CAYUNL010000079.1 coordinate 6,271, forward strand.
GCAGCGGCTTCGCTGGCCTCCGTCCCTTCGGTGTCCTCGTCTGGCTCACCTGTGGGACCGGAATCGAGGCCCTTGGCGTCGGGATCTCGGTCGATGAGCTCGATGTAGGCCATCGGCGCCGAGTCGCCGTATCGGTAGCCCGCATGCACGATGCGCGTGTAGCCACCGCTGCGCGCACTGTAGCGCGGGCCCAGGGTGGCAAACAGCTTTTCCACCATTGCCGCATCGCCGACTCGGGAGATCGCGCGCCGCCGAGCGTGTAGTCCGCCGCGCTTGCCGAGTGTAATTAGCTTCTCGACAACAGGGCGGAGCGCCTTAGCTTTGGGCAGCGTAGTCTCGATCTGCTCGTGCTTGATGAGCGCCGCAGCCATGTTCGCGAACATCGCCTTGCGATGCGCGCTGTCTCGGTTGAGCTTGCCGCGGCGCATGCGGTGGCGCATTAGAAAGGCTCCTCCAGGCGCTTCGCCATCTCCTCGATATTCTCGGGCGGCCAGTCGGGAATCTCCATCCCGAGATACAGCCCCATCTGCGCCAATACCTCCTTGATCTCGTTCAGCGATTTGCGCCCGAAATTAGGGGTGCGCAGCATCTCGGCCTCGGTCTTTCGAATCAGGTCACCGATATAAACGATGTTGTCGTTCTTGAGGCAGTTGGCCGAGCGCACCGAGAGCTCGAGCTCGTCCACCTTGCGCAGCAGATGGCGGTTAAACGCCGGCGCTACCTGGGGCTCCTCGCGCGATTCGACTGTCGGCTCTGGGAAGTTGACGAAGAGCGCAAGCTGGTCCTGAAGAATGCGGGCGGCGTAGGCGACCGCGTTCTCGGGGGTGACCGCGCCATTGGTCTCGACATTCATGGTCAGCTTGTCGTAGTCGAGAATCTGCCCCTCGCGCGTGTCCTCGACTTTGTAGGACACCTTCTTGACCGGCCCGTAGAGGGCGTCGATCGGGATCAACCCGATCGGCGCGTCCTCGGGGCGATTGAAGTCCGCCGCCACGTACCCCTTGCCGAGGCCGACGGTCATCTCTACCGAGAGCTTCGCGCCATCATCGAGGGTACAGATCACCAGATCGGGATTGAGGATTTCGATGCCGTGGCCGGTATCGATCATGCCCGCCGTCATCTCACCCGGCCCCTGCCCACGTAGCGTCATCCGCTTGGGGCTATCGCCATGCATGCGAACACTGATCGACTTGACGTTGAGTACGATGTCGGTCACGTCCTCGCGGACCCCGGGAACCGACGAAAACTCGTGTAGGACACCGTCGATCTGGATCGCCGTTACGGCGGCACCTTGGAGCGAGGAGAGGAGGACGCGCCGCAGCGCGTTGCCAAGCGTCAGGCCGAAGCCACGTTCGAGCGGCTCGGCCACGACAACGGCAAATCGCTCCGAATCCTCGCCCGGTTCGATAACGAGCCTGTCCGGTTTGATCAAATCCTGCCAGTTCTTTTGGATCACGTGCTGTTCCTCTGGGGTTGTCCGAATTCTTTCCCCGCCGTCCCGGCGACCGAGACGCCGGGCTGGAAATGGATGCCTGGCCGAGCGCCGCTCAGACGCGGCGACGCTTGGGTGGCCGGCAACCGTTGTGCGGGATCGGCGTTACATCGCGAATCGAGGTAATCGTGAAGCCAACCGCCTGAAGCGCCCGCAGCGCCGACTCGCGGCCCGAACCGGGTCCCTTGACTTCGACCTCAAGCGTCTTCATTCCATGCTCCTGGGCCTTGCGCCCCGCCGTCTCTCCCGCCATCTGTGCGGCGTAGGGGGTCGACTTGCGCGAGCCACGAAACCCCTGCTGGCCGGCCGAAGACCACGCGATCACATTGCCCTGCACATCGGTGATGGTGATCACCGTGTTGTTAAATGTCGCGCTCACGTGGGCCACGCCCGAAGTGATGTTCTTTCGTTCGCGGCGGCGGACGCGCGTCGTTTCGCGCGCCATGTCTACTTCTTCTTACCGGCGATGGGCCGGGCCGGGCCCTTGCGCGTGCGAGCGTTAGTGTGGGTACGTTGGCCTCGCACGGGCAAGCCTCGCCGGTGCCGCAACCCGCGGTAGCAGCCCAGGTCCATCAATCGCTTGACGTTCATGGCGGTCTCCCGCCGAAGGTCGCCTTCGACAGTGAAATCGCGATCGATGATCTCTCGCACCTGGATCACCTCGGTCTCGCTGAGCTCGTTGACCCGGCGCTCGGGCGGCAGGCCCGCCTGAGCCCGGATTTGCCGCGCCCGCGTCCGGCCGATCCCATAGATATACGTCAGCGCGATCTCGACACGCTTGTTCGTGGGTATGTTGACGCCCGCTATGCGCGCCAATCTGACCTCCTGAATGGATTGCGTGTACCCGCGCGCCCGTGCCGTCCAGGGCGCGGGATGAAGCGCGCGATTATTGGCAAATGCACGGCCGCTGTCAATCTTCAACCGAGCCGTCGAGGAGCCTATCAATGGCCTGTCCGACCTCGGCAATCGGGGCCATCGCGTCCACGCTCGCCAAGGCTCCGGTCCCGGCGTAGTAATCCAGAAGCGGTGACGTTTCGGCGTTGTACTTGGCGAGCCGTTGGGCCACGGTCTCCACCGTATCGTCGGCGCGGCGATCGAAGGCGCCGCCGCCGCAGACGTCGCATATGCCTTCAACCTTCGGTTGCCGATAGGTATCGTGATAGCCCTCGCCGCACTTCGCACATGCGAAACGGCCCGTTATTCGCTCGACCAAGATCGCTTCATCGACCTTCATCTCGATCACGCGGTCCAGCACGAGACCTTTGCCTTCCAACATGCGATCGAGCGCGTCGGCCTGTGCGACGGTGCGAGGGAACCCGTCGAGGACGCAGCCCTTGGCGCAGTCGGGCAATTCAATTCGCTCGGATATCATGTGGACCATTGTCGCGTCCGGCACCAGATCGCCGGCCTTCATGATCGCTTCTGCCTGGCGGCCGATCTCGGTCCCCGCCGCTACAGCGGCGCGTAGCATGTCCCCGGTCGATAGCTGGACCAGGCCCAGCTTCTCCTCTATTCGCTTCGCTTGGGTTCCCTTGCCCGCGCCTGGTGGTCCCAACAGGACCACGATCACCGATTGCGTCCTCGCAGCCGCGATTTCTGGATCAGGCCCTCGTACTGATGGGCCAGGAGATGAGACTGGATCTGCGCCACCGTGTCCATCGTTACGGTGACCACGATTAGGAGCGAGGTACCGCCGAAGAAGAAAGGCACCGCCAGTCGCGAGATCAGCATTTCCGGCAGAAGGGCCACCGCCGTCAGGTAGATCGCGCCGACCGTGGTCAGCCGGGTGAGGACGAAGTCGAGATACTCGGCGGTGTTCTTGCCGGGGCGGATTCCGGGAACGAATCCACCGTATTTCTTGAGGTTGTCCGCGGTGTCCACGGGGTTGAAGACGACCGAGGTGTAGAAGAAGCAGAAGAATACGATGCCCGTGGCGTAGAGAATGAGGTAGAGCGGCTGGCCGCGGCCCAGCAGCGATGTCACCGTCGTCAACCAACCGGGTCCCGCGCCAACGCCGAAGTTGGCCACGGTAAGCGGCAGCAGTAGGAGCGAGGAGGCAAAGATCAGCGGGATGACGCCCGAGGTGTTCAGCTTGAGCGGCAAGTGCGAGCTTTCGCCGCCGAACATTCGTTGGCCCACCTGACGTTTGGGATACTGCACCACGATCCGCCGTTGCGCTCGCTCGATAAAGACGATGAAGGTGATTACGGCTACGACCAGGACGAATAGGAAAAAGATAATCCCGATCGAAAGCGCGCCGGTTCGACCAAGCTCGAGCGTGCTCGCCAAGGCACGAGGCAACTCGGCGACGATGCCGGAGAAGATGATCAGTGAGATTCCGTTGCCGACCCCCCGCGCGGTGATCTGCTCGCCGAGCCACATCAGAAAGATGGTCCCGCCGACGAGGGTGATCACCGTCGTCGCGCGGAAGAATAGGCCGGGGTCGATGACCGCGCTACCCGAGATACCGGCCATTCCCTCGAGCCCGACGGCGATCCCATAGCCCTGTAGCGCCGCCAACAACACCGTGCCATAACGGGTGTATTGATTGATCTTCTTGCGTCCCGCCTCTCCCTCTTTCTTCAGCTGCGCAATGTGCGGCGAAACCGTGGTCATCAGCTGCATGATGATGGAGGCGGAGATGTAGGGCATGATGCCCAAAGCAAAAATCGTCATCCGACCGAGCGCGCCACCGGCGAACATGTTGAACATGCCGAGAATGCCGCTCTGGTTCTGCTGAACCAGCTCACCCAGGACGTTGGGATCGACACCGGGCACCGGGATATAGGTGCCCAGCCGATAGATGATGAGCGCCCCGAGCGTGAACCACAGTCGCCTTTTGAGCTCGGTCGCCTTGGCGAAGGCGCCGAAGTTGATGTTGGCAGCTAGTTGTTCGGCAGCGGAAGCCATCTCAATCCGTGGCCCTAGGACGCGCTCGGCTGAGCGTCGTCCGTTTGTTCAGGCTTGGCGTTGCGCGTCTTGGCGCCACCGACAAGGCTCACCGTCCCCCCCGCCTTCTCGACAGCGGCAACGGCGCCTCGCGACGCGCCGCTCACC
>CAYUNL010000080.1:0-2976 GCA_964446055.1 uncultured Alphaproteobacteria bacterium
CCAGCGCCCGATCAGCTTGCCGATGCGCGGCGCAGCCACGATGTTGATGGCGCTGTTGACCAGGAACATCAGGGTGATCTCGGCGGCCTCGAAGCCGAACCGCTCGACCATCAGAAAGCCGGCGAAGACGACGAAGATCTGGCGCCGCGCCCCGGACATGAACACCAACGCGTAGTAGAGCCAATAGCGCCGGCGCAGCACCAGGTGCTTGTGCTGCTCGACCTCGGCGCGAAAGTGGGGAAAGACCACCCAGGCGGCGGCGGCGATACCGACCGTGGTGCCGCCGCCCAAGACGTAGACCCAGCGCATGTCGGTTCCGGCCTGATCGAGCGCTAGGTAGATCAACGCGAACGCCGCCAGCGAGGCGATCGAGCCGGCGGCGATCATCTGGCCCAGGAAGTGCGGCGCGCGGGCCTTGTCCACCCACTGCAGGGCCAAGGACTGGCGCACCGTCTCGAAATAGTGGAAGCCGAGCGACATCAGCACCGTCGTCGCATACAGGCCGACGATGCTGGGGAAGAACCCGGTCAGCGCCGTGCCGATGCCCAGCACGCAAAGCGCCATCAGCGCGAAACTCTGTTCGCGCAGCGCCAGCAGCACGAACACCGCGGTGAAGGCGAGGAAGCCGGGTACCTCGCGCAGGCTCTGCAGGATGCCGATCTCGACCCCGGTGAACCCGGCCCGCTCGATGGCGAAGTTGTTGATCAGCGCCTGCCAGGTGCTGAAGGCAAGCGGCATCGCCAGCGACATCACCAGCAGCAGCACGCGTGGCTCGTTCCGCCAGCCGCGGCCCGCCGCCAACAGCCGGGCCAGTCCCGCGCCCCTCATGGGCTCGGCGCGTCCGCGCGCAGCAGTCCCTCGGCCTTGAGCTCGGGCCACAGCTCGGCCGGGATCGGGTGGCGCGCCAGCGCCGCGTTCGCGGCTTGCTCGGCGGCCGAGCGGGCGCCTGGGATCACGCTCGCCACCGCTGGGTGGGCGAGCGGGAACTGCAGCGCCGCCGCCCCCGCCGGCACGCCGTGGCGCGCGCACACCGCGCCGATCCGCCGGTGCTGAAACAGGGCGCCGCCGTTGTAGGGTGCGCCGCAGACGATCGATACCCCGCGCGCCGCGCACTTGGGCAACAGCGTCTCAAGTGGCGCCTGGTTCAAAAGCGTATACAGCCCGCCCAGCAGGAAACAGTCGAAGTCGGCCTCCTCCAGCGCCGCCTCGCAGACCTCCCAGCGGTTGACGCCAAGCCCGAAGGCGGCGATCGCGCCCTCGCTCCGCAGCACCTCCAGCGCCCGCACCCCGCCCTCCATCGCGGTCCGGAACAACTCCGCCAAGGCCGGCTCGCCGTGCACCTGCGCGTCGAGGTTGTGCACCAGCACCAGGTCGATACGCGCCAGGCCCAGCCGCTGCAGGCTGTCCTCGAACGAACGCATCACGCCGTCATAGGAATAATCGTAGGCCTGGGCGAAGGGCAGGGGCTCGACGAACATGTCGTCGGCCTCGGCCGGCCCCGCCCGCGGGCGCAGCCGCACCCCGACCTTGGTCGAGAGCACGAAGTCCTCGCGCGGGTGGCGCCGCAGCGCATCGCCGAAGCGGCGCTCGCTCAGCCCGTAGCCATAGCGCGGCGCGGTATCGAAGTAGCGCACCCCGGCGGCCCAGGCGGCCTCGATCGTCGCCCGCGCGGCGCCCTCTTCGACCGTGGCGTGCTGGTTGCCGAGTGGCGAGCCGCCGGCGCCCAGCGTCGTCACGCGAAGCGCGCTCTGCCCGAGCCGGCGGCGCTCCAGCGCCGCGGGTTCCGCCACCGCCAAGTCCATGCCCCAGCCGCTCCGCCCGCCGTCTCAGCGCGCGCGCATGCGGTTGTTGCGGGCGTTGTGCTCGACTTCGGCCAGACCCAAAGCCTCCAGGAGCGGCGGCACATAGTTCGCGAAACGGCCGCGGAAGCCGTTCTTCAGCCCGTACCAGCCGCCGGCCGGGTCATCGCGTGTGCCCGAGCCTTTCGCGCTTGCGCTCACCTCGCTCCTCCTTCGTTTCCGGGTCCTTGCCCGACCAGCGAGGGCAGCACCTCGGCGTAATCATCGAGTGCACGAACCCCCGCGGGCGTCAAGGCGTAGGTGCCGCGCGCGACGCGCTCGAACCAGCCATAGACGTCGCGTTGCAGGATGCGTGGCGCGCGCTTGACCCCGCTCGACGCCTTCACCGCCGCCGCCCGTCCCGCGCCGGTGCGCAAGCAAAGTGCGCAGCGCAGCGCGTCCTGGCGGTAGGCGGTCACGATCGCCCGCCGGCTGGTGCCGCCGCGGTTGGGATCGCCCACCCGGCGCTCGAACTCGACCATCAGACGGCTCCGCCGCCGCTTGTTCTGCCGCGGCCGATAGGGCGCGGGGTCGAGCTGCACCTCCACCCGCGCCGGCCCGTCACCGTGGCTTTGCACCGTCATCAGCCCCAGCCCCAGCATGCGGCAGAGCTTGACCACCTCGCGCCGCCGCCGCCGCCACACGCCCGCGCCGGTGCCTGCGGCAAAGGCCAGATAGATGTCCGCGCTCATCGTCTGGCGCTGAATGCCCTGCAGCACCAGGGGCAGCGTGAAACCGGTCTTGAGCTCGACGATGACCACCTCGCCGCCGCCGCCCACCGCCACGATGTCGCAGTCCCCGACCTCGCCCTTGACGCGATACCCCCGCGCTTCCAGGAACGCCTTGACGGGTTCGTAAAGCTCGGTCTCGCGCACCGGATCGTCCCGTGAAAGTTCCGCTATCATTCAGCGCTCGCACGCACCCGATTGTACACAACCCGACAAGGGCGCCATGGCCATTGACGACAGACAGCGCGAGCTCGGCATCGAGCTCCCCGAGCCGCCGCCGCCCGCCGGCAACTACGTCGGCGCCGTAACTTCCGCCAATTTCGTGTACCTCTCCGGGCACGGCCCCCGGGGCGCCGAGGGTGGCTACTCGACCGGCAAGGTCGGCGCCGCCTTCACCACCGAAACCGCCC
>CAYUNL010000080.1:2986-10721 GCA_964446055.1 uncultured Alphaproteobacteria bacterium
TCGTCGGTCTCAACATACTGGCCAGCCTGCGCGCCTAGATCGGCGATCTCGACCGCGTGCGCCGCGTCGTCAAGGTGCTGGGCATGGTCAACGCGACGCCCGAGTTCGAAGATCACGCCGCCGTCATCAACGGCTTCTCCGACCTGATGGTCGAGGTCTTCGGCGAGGCCGGAAGGGGCGCGCGCTCGGCCGTCGGCATGGCCTCGCTCCCCTTCCAGATCCCGGTCGAGGTCGAGATGATCGTCGAGATCGCCTGATCGCGTGGCCCGCGCCGCCCCCGTAGGGGCGGGTTTCAAGCCCGCCCCCTTACTCGACTGTGCGCGGTCCTGAACACGTTGACCGATGGCCAATATGCGATAGGCTAGGTGTATATGCGTTTATGCGCCTATGCGCGGAGAAGTTTCCCGTGACCCGATGGAACCTCACGATCCCTGAAAAGACGGACCGGGCGGTGCGCACCTTTCTTGCACGGACCGGCGGCAAGAAGGGAGACTTGTCCCGGTTTGTCGATGAGGCCGTGCGACGCCGGGTGCTGGACCTCACGGTTCGCGGGATCAAGGACCGCAACGTCCAATACGACCAGCAGGAAATCCTCGACCTGATCGAGGCGGAGGTGGATGCGGCGCGTGCGGGTCGTTCTTGATACCAACATTCTCATCGCCGCTCTTATCACCAAGGGCACGCCGCCGGACCGGCTGTACCAGGCGTGGCTGCGTGGCGGGATCGAGCTTGTTACGTCCACCGCTTAAATAGCCGAGGTCGCCGACGTTCTCGCCCGGCCGCGCCTGCAAAAGTACCTCGATGCCGCCGAAGCGGCGGCCATCGTCGGAAACATCGACACTCGCGCGCTTATCCTCGACGAACCGCCGCAGGTGGATATCTCCCCCGATCCCAAGGACAACCCGATCCTGGCGGCGGCGCTCGCCGGAAAGGCCGACCTGATCGTTTCCGGCGACAAGAAACACGTGCTCGCACTCGGCGCAGTCGAAGGCATCCCTATCGTGACCGCCCGAGACGCCCTGGACCGTCTCGGCAACGCATGATTAGGAAACCGGTGACAGTATACGATTGTCGAGCCGTCGTGACTGGCGACGGCCCTTGACCTCGGACGAAAACGTCCTATACCTTCTCCATGAGGCGTGACGAGTTCATCCGGCGTGTCCGGCGCCTTGGGCGCAAGCGGGGTGCTTCGGTCCGTTTCTCCGCCCATCGCGGCAAGGGGAGCCACGGCACCCTCTACTATGGAGAGCGCCATACGGTGGTGAAAGGCGGCCGCAACGAGCTCTCCAAGGGGCTCCTGAGCGCGATGTGCAAGCAGCTTGGCATCGACCTGCGCGAATTGTGAGAGATGGTATGAAAGATCATTCCCTTGTCTATCCGGCCGTCCTGACGCCCGCCGAGGGCGCGGTTCTCGTGCGCTTCCCGGATCTCCCGGAAGCCTTGACCGACGGCCGCGATCGCGCCGATGCGCTGCACCAGGCCGCCGATTGCCTTGAAGAAGCGATCGCCGGCCGCATCGCCCAAGGCGAGTCCATCCCCCAGCCCTCGCGCCAGGGCCGCGGGCGCCATGCCGTCGCGGTGCCGGCGCAGATGGCGGTCAAGGCGGCGCTCTACCTCGCGGTCCGCGAGGCCGGCATCACCAAGTCGGAGCTCGCGCGCCGCCTCGGCTGCGACGTGCGCGAAGCCCGCCGCCTCCTAAATCCCCGCTACCCCTCGAAGCTCCCACGCATCGCCGAGGCGCTGGCCCGCCTCGACAAGGGCCTCGCGATCTCGCTCCACGACGCGGCGTGAACGGTGTGACAGCCACCGGCTGCAAAGTGGCAATGCAAGACCTGCCAACCCCAGCCCTTAAGGCCGCCGTGCGGCGGCGCCGGGCTCGACCGTAACCTCGCTGCTGGTCAGGCGCGAGCGAGCAAGCAGATGCTCTTTGACGACTTGCTTCGAAACGCCGAGATTGACCCGAAGACCGTCCTCGTATTGCGGCACCGGCCAACTGATCGAGGACTGCGAAAAGTTCTCCCGTGGGTAGCGGCAGAGCGGCCGAATGTCTACAACGCGTATCAACAGACACAAAGCCCTAGGGTCGAGAGTTCGATGAAAAAGGCAGACTACATCGCGTCGTTCATCGGCCATGAGGCCGGGCGGGCTCTTTTCGTCGGTCTCTACGCGCGTGGAGACTGGCGCCCCATCACCCATGACGAATACTGGAAGATTCCCGCTCACCTCGAACTGCGGGACCTTGGCAACAGCGGCTCTACCGGAGATCGGGAAACAGTCCTTTGGTTCAATCTCGACCGGCTCGATTTCTACGCCGAATGGACGGGTCGTCTCGTTGTCGACTGGCCGCCTCCGGAGCGCTCTTGGTACCGGTGGGCCGCGCGGAACCGATTTCGCGTCCACGCCATCCACGAACAAAGCGTCCTCGATGCCCAGATGCCGACGTGGGATACGCTGACGTTGACCTGGGAAGAACTGAGGGTCTTGCCGGCGAAATGGAAGATGGCGCTCGGCGAGTGGCGGGGTGTCTACTTCATCTTCGACAAGTCCGACGCAAAGGGATACGTGGGCTCGGCTTACGGCGGCGACAATATCCTTGGCCGTTGGCTGAACTACGCGGCGTCAGGACACGGCGGCAACAAGGAACTGCGCCGCCGCGATCATCACAACTTCCGTTTCTCGATCTTACAGCGCACATCGCCGGACATGGAGGCCGCCGATGTAATCCGGCTTGAAGCGACGTGGAAGGATCGCCTTCAAACTCGTGAATTCGGCTTGAACGAAAACTAGATGTCCCTCAGCCACACGTCGGCGGCTGGAGCTCGGTACACGGTCCGTTCCCGTGTCCATCACATCCGCCAGCGAGAAGCAGCATGCTGTCCTTCTGAGTATTCGTCGCAAGAGTAGTACTCGCGCTGAGGCCACAAAGCGCCTCCATCAGACACTATGGAGCCCTATCAAGGATGGAACCCCAGCATATTCAGTTCATCGCGCCACCTGGGCACCTCCAAGCGATCGGTCTCATTGCGACTTGCTGGTCAAAGCTGGAGTGGCTTGTCGAGGAAGTCATCTGGCAGCTTGGGGGACTAGATGACTCGTTTTCGGCCCATATTCTGACAGCTGAGCTGGGTATCCGGACTAGGTTCGATACGATGCTCGCGTTAGCCGACTACAAGATCAACGACACGCCACAGGAAGCAGAGCTGCAGCAAATTCAAAAACGTGTGGTCAGCGGCCTCCACGGCAAACCATCGCTGAGTTCGGAGCGTAATCGTGTGATACACGCCTATTGGTCAGCAGGAGAGGGCCCACTGGCCTTTTCGTCCAGCATCAAAGCCAGAGGCAAATTACGCTTTGATATCAAGATGATGTCAGAGTCTGAGTTGCTGGATATTGCGAAGAGCGTCTTTGCGGAAGTCATAAGACTCGACCAAATCCAAGAAGACCTTGCCGCGATGGGTTTTACACATCCGAACGTGCCGGGATAGGCCTCCAACTCCTAGCTAGATCCTCACCTCCAACCTAGCCAGGATGACCATCTCGTTGGGGTCTGTGCGCGAGGCACTCGCCGGTCTTCAGCGAGGATTGCTCATGCGGAGCAAAATGCGCTGCGCGCTCGAAGCAGGCCCAGAAGAAACGTTGCCATTGAAGTGGTCTAGATTTCTCTTTGTTTCGTCGCGGTCCATGATTTGTCCGGTTATGGAAAGGCCTTCCAAGAGGCTGCGAAAATGTGGCTTGAGCGGCGTATGGGGATTCGTCAACTAATCTAGCGCGTACCAATAGCTTTCTGTCGCAATAGTGTCGGCGGCCTGAAGGGCGGGAAGCTGACCAATCGGCGAGAATCCTATGCGAACGAGATCTGCAGGCCCTTCGTAACTCGCCTTCACGCGGTCCAACTGGCCTTGCAAGTCCTTTTTCCTGCGGCCCTCATCGAATGTGAGTGCGACCTGATTCTCACCTCGGTCAGCCGATCTTTGAAGCCCGTGGTTAATACATCCGCCCATGCTCACCTCTTCGGCGCTGCCAAAGAAGTCTCACGCTTCATCTCGCACGAGTTCGTCCCAGTCTCTAACAGAAACGGCGAACGCAATGGCCTCCATCTCGGAGTCGCTAATCGCCTTTCGAAATTGATATCGGACTGCGTCCCTCTCGCCGGGTGTGTAGTTCACGAATTCTCCATTTGCACTTGCGCAATGGGAGAGATGAAATTGCTTGAGTGGCGGCTTACTGGGCAGAGGCGCGCGAAGCAGTTTCCTCCAACTGTCTGCAAGATCGCTGATCTGTTCAGCGGTGCCCATGATGCCGCCCCACACCAAGACATCGGCCCCAGGATGCGTTCCACTGTCATCAAAATAGCAGTCAAGCATCAGGATCGTCGCCGCCTTGAGTGATCCGGCAAGAAGATGCGCGCATCAGCGGGTAGGTCAAGTACGACGTCGCGAAAAAAAGGGGGGCGCCTTTCGACGCCCCCGAGTTTTCAGGGAGGATTACTCATGCGTACCAAACTGCACATCAGGCGCTAGTGAGCGCCTGGGGTGCTGACCAAGTGTGCGGCCTCAAATGGCGTCGCAGGAGAGGGAGGACTCCTCGACGCGTCCGCCGTCCGGCCGCGTGGGCGGCGGAAACTCATGAACACCTCTGCTAGCCTCGCGGCGGAAACGGATCGTTTCCGTAAGAGTTCTTGAATTCGTCCGCTCCTGCCGTGGACAATGAGTTCGGTCCTCTGGCGCCTTGCGATATCCCTCGCATGTACGAACGCCTTCTCCTGCGTGTCGTGAACCGCCGTGACGCGGTGGGAACCGGATTTCCTGACCGCCCATCCGTCAGGATGCGGCACCACATGCTGTGTTGGTTTCATCGCTCGTCCGCCGTGCTCGCCGCCCGGATTCTCATGAACACCCCGACGTCGCGCCGCAGGTGTCGCATTTCATGCAGGTGCCGTTGCGGACCAGCGTGAAGTTGCCGCACTCGCCGCAGGCATCGCCCTCATAGCCCTTGAGCCGCGCCTCGGCGGCATCGGGCGGGCCCATGACCACGCTCGCTGCGCTCAGCGCCGCGCTCGCGCCCGCGGCACCGCCCGAATCGGGCGCCGCGGCGTAATCGACCCACTCGCTCAGGCCGTTCCCCTGGCCGTTGCCCACCAGGTGGAGCTTCGAGCGGACGTAGCCATTCGACGTCAGCTCCATCGCCGCCGCCAGCGCCCCCTCGGTCAGCTCGATGGCGCCCGGCGCCGCCTCCTCGGCCTCGGTATCGCCCGCCGCCGGCTCGAACTTCTTGTGTCCCAGCGAATCGGGGCGCAGGTCGTCGGGCTCGACATGGGCCAGATCGTTGCGCCCGAGGTAGGAAACCGCCAGCTCGCGGAACATGTAATCCAGCAGCGAGGTCGACATCTTGATCGCATCGTTCCCCTCGACCACGCCCGAGGGCTCGAAGCGGGTGAAGGTAAAGGCCTCGACGTATTCCTCCAGCGGCACCCCGTATTGCAGCCCGATCGAGATGGCGATGGCGAAGTTGTTCATCAGGCTGCGGAAGGCGGCCCCCTCCTTGTGCATGTCGATGAAGATCTCGCCCAAGCTCCCGCTGTCGTACTCGCCGGTGCGAAGGTAGATCTTGTGGCCGCCGACCGTCGCCTTCTGGGTATAGCCCTTGCGCCGCTGGGGCAGCCGGCGGCGCTCCGAGCGCTGGATCTCGCGCACCACCCGCTCGGCGACCACCTGCGGGTGCGGCGCCTCGTCCACCGCATCCACTTCGTCGGCCTCGCCGGCCAGCAGTGACGACAGCGGCTGGCTGAGCTTTGAGCCGTCGCGGTAAAGCGCATTCGCCTTCAGCCCCAGACGCCACGACAGCATGTAGGCGTCCTTGCACTCGGCCACCGTGGCCGTGCGCGGCATGTTGATGGTCTTGGAGATCGCGCCCGAGACGAAGGGTTGCGCCGCCGCCATCATGCGGATGTGGCTCTCCCACGACAGGTACCGCGTGCCCACCCGGCCGCAAGGCTGGGCGCAGTCGAACACCGCCAGGTGCTCGGCGGCGATGTGCGGCGCGCCCTCCAGCGTCATCGCCCCGCAGCAGTAAAGGTTCGCGGCTTCGATCGCCTCGCTCCCGAAGCCCAGGCTCGCCAGCATGTCGAAGCCGACGTCCTCGAGCTCCGCCGCCTCCAAGCCCAGCACCTCGGTGCAGAAGTCTTCGCCAAGCGTCCACTTGTTAAAGGCAAAGCGCACGTCGAACACCGATTCGAGCGACTGCTCGAGCTTGTCCAACGCCTCGGCCGTGAAGCCCTTGGCCTGCAGCGCCGCGTGGTCGATCCCCGGGGCCTCCTTCAACGTCCCGCGGCCCACCGCGTAGCCGGTGATCTCGGCGCTCTCGGCCTCCGAATAACCAAGCGTCGCCAATGCCTCGGGCACGCATCGGTTGATGATCTTGAAGTAACCGCCGCCCGCCAGCTTCTTGAACTTGACGATGGCGAAGTCGGGTTCGATGCCCGTGGTGTCGCAGTCCATCACCAAGCCGATGGTCCCGGTGGGCGCGATCACGCTCGCCTGGGCGTTGCGGTAGCCGTGCTCTTCGCCCAGCGCCAGCGCCCGCTCCCAGGCCGCCACGGCGGCGGTGGCGATCTCGGGCTCGGCGCACGCCCGCGTGTCTAAGGGTATCGGCGCCGTGGCCAGCCCCTCATAGCCGTCCGCGTGGCCAGCCGCGGCGCGGGCATGGTTGCGCATCACCCGCAGCATCGGCTCGCGGTTGGCGGCGAAGCCGGGGAAGGGGCCCATCTCGCCCGCCATCTCGGCCGAGGTCGCGTACGCCACCCCCGTCATCAGCGCCGTGATCGCGCCGCAGGTCGCACGCCCTTCTTGCGAATCGTAGGGGATGCCCATGACCATCAGCAACGCGCCGATGTTGGCGTAGCCCAGGCCCAGCGTGCGGTAGACATAGGACAACTCGGCAATGCGCTGGGCCGGGAAGGCCGCCATCATTACCGAGATCTCGAGCGTCACCGTCCACAGCCGCACCGCGTGGGCAAAGGCTTCCGTATCGAAGCGCCCCTCATGGGTGCGCAAGCGCATGAGGTTGAGCGAGGCCAGGTTGCACGCCGTGTCGTCGAGGAACATGTACTCCGAGCACGGGTTCGAGGCGCGGATCGGGCCGGCCTCGGCGCAGGTGTGCCAGTCATTGATGGTGGAATCGAACTGCACCCCGGGATCGGCCGAGGTCCAGGCCGCGCAGGCCACCCGGTCCCACAGCTCGCGTGCGGGCAGCGTCTTGGTCACCGCGCCGCTTACCCGTCCGGTCAGCGACCACTCGCCGTCGGCCTCGACCGCGGCCAGGAAGTCATCGTTGAGCCGCACCGAGTTGTTCGAATTCTGGCCCGAGACCGTGAAATAGGCCTCGCCGTCCCAGTCGGTGTCGTAGGTCGGGATCTCGATCTCGGTGTAGCCCTGCTCGGCAAACTGGATGGCGCGTTGGATCACACTCTCGACGATCATCGAGGTGCGGGCCTCTAGAATCGCCTTCTTGAGCTCGGGGTTGTCGCTCGGTGTGAAGCGTCCGCTGCCCTCCATCGCGTGGCAGGCGCGGATGATGCGGTTGAGGTGGCGCTCGGTGAGCTTCGATCCGGCGACCAGGGCGGCGACCTTTTGCTCCTCGGTCACCTTCCAGTCGATGAAGGCCTCGATGTCGGGATGGTCGATGTCGACGATGACCATTTTGGCCGCGCGCCGGGTGGTGCCGCCCGACTTGATGG
>CAYUNL010000081.1:0-4241 GCA_964446055.1 uncultured Alphaproteobacteria bacterium
CGATCACATGATCAGCGAGGAGCTCCAGACCCGGCTTTTGGCCCAGGCCGAGGTCCTCGCCGTGGTTCTCAAGCGCGCCGAATCGCGCCGCCTGGTCCTGGGCAGCGCCATGCCGCCCGAGGTCGACGGCGTGTACGATCTCAGCATCGGGCCGACCCCGGATTCGCGACCCTTTACCTTGATCGCCGATGCCTTCGATACCCTCGACGCCGAGCCGGGCCGCACCATCCGCGTCATCGGCCCGACCGAGTACGAAGAAGGCACGCTGGTCGACGTGGTCATGGACGAGACCGCCATGCGGGCCGAGATGTACGCCTTCTCGGGCCGCATACTCCTGCTCTCGATCGTCATTTCGGTGGTTGCCGCGGGGCTCGTATTCCTCAGCCTACATTGGCTGATGGTTCGGCCGATGCGGCGCATCACGCAGAGCATGGTGCGCTTCCGCGACACCCCCGAGGACGCGCGCGTGGCGATGTCGCCCAGTCTTCGCTCCGATGAGATCGGCACCGCCGAGCGTGAGCTCGCCGACATGCAGGCCGATCTGCGCGCCGCGCTCAGGGAGAAGACGCGGCTCGCCGCCCTGGGGCCGCCGTCAGCAAGATCAACCACGATCTGCGCAACATCCTGGTGACCGCGCAACTGATGTCCGATCGACTGGTGGCGAGCGACGATCCCGAGGTTCGGCGCATCAGCTCGGTCGTCGTCCGGGCGGTGGACCGGGCGATCAGCCTGTGCAGCCGCACGCTGCGTTACGGCCGTGCCGAAGAGGCGGCGCCCGAGCGTGTGCCGTTCGAGCTTCGTGACATGGTCCTCGAGGTCGGTGTCTCTCTGGGGCTGACGAATGAAAGCCGCGTCGCCTGGCGCAACGCCGTCGACAATGGTCTGATTGTGAGCGCCGATCGCGAGCAGTTGTTTCGCGTCCTTCTCAATCTCGGCCGCAACGCCGTCGAGGCGATCGATGCTGATGGCGGCCGCGATGGCGGTGTGATCACCGTAACCGCGGGCCACCGCGACAGTATGGCCGTCATCGAGGTCGCCGACGACGGGCCCGGATTGCCCGAGGCCGCGCGCGCCAACCTCTACCAGGCCTTCGCCGGTTCGGCGCGCTCGGACGGCGGCGGCCTCGGCCTGTCTATCGCGCGCGACCTGATGCGGGCGCATGGCGGCGACATTGAACTGGTGAAGAGCGATGCCCAAGGCACCACGTTCCGTCTCGACCTGCCCGACGGCTGAGGCGTGGGTGCCGCCGCCTCGACAGGTGCGACGCGATATGGAATGGTAGAACACATGGGATACACCGCATGGATCACCCGCCGCACGCCGGCGGCGGCCTTGCTCGTGGCAATGGTCGTCTTGACGGGTTGCGAAACCATGGCGGTCTCGGCGCTCAACGGCGCCGCCTCGGAGATCGCGAATCGCGATTGCTCCTTGGAGCGCCTGTTCACGCGCGAGCCGGTTTGCCTCGACCCGCCAGAGCCGGTGCCCCTGCCGGTCGCTCCGACGGTTTTCTGCTTCCGCAATATTGCCGGTGTCAGTTGCTACACCGAGCCCGGCGAGATGGAGGATGCGATTCGGCACGACGCCGAGCAACGCATGCCCTTGGGAAGTTGAGGCGGCTAGATTTCGTTTGTGTTCGCGGACTCGGGGTGGAACCATCGCCGCGGCGCGATCCAAAGGAGGAAGGACCATGGTGGAGGAAGGACCATGGTGAAGGCGAACTTTGGCCCGATTGCTGCCCTCACGGTTGGGGCTCTGGCCCTCGCCTGGGCGGCGCCGGCAGTCGGTTTTGAGCGAGTCCAGCCGCAGCCCTCGAGCGTCGAGCCGGGGCTCGAAGTCACCTACTACTCAAAAGCGTTCAATCGCCTCCGCGAGATTCCCGATTGGGCGAAATACAAGGAAGGCGCGGTCGGGCCCGTGATACTCGCCATCAACTATGATTCGGGCTCCGGCACGGTCCTCACCAGCACCCTCGACGACGGCGTCGGCGCCCACATCGTCGGCCTCATCAACCTGAGCGAGAGCGGCACCTACGAGTTCAAGGTGCGTTCCAACGACGGCGCGCAAGTGACGATCGGCGGCGAACGGGTGGTCAAGGACGACCGGCCGCATCCGACCCGGTTCAGCAAGACCGCGTCGGTAAACGTTGCCGAGCCCGGCTGGTACGCGATCGACGTCCTCTACTTCGAGAAGCGGGGTACCTCGGTCCTGGAATTGCACTGGTCACCGCCTTGGGGTGGCGGATTCGCCATCGTCCCGGCCGAGGCCTTCGGCCACTAGAGGAACGCCTAGGAGGGAATCAATGAGAATACGCACCCCGAGTTACCTGGCCGGCATCATCGTCGTCGCCTTCGGCCTCGGCGCCTGCGCCGAGATGGGCATGATGGAAAAAGACGAGTCGATGGCCGACAAGAGCCTTTACGACCGGCTCGGCGGCCAGGGCGCGATCGTCGCAGTGGTCGACGAGTTTGCGATCCGCGTAGCCAGGGACAGCCGCATCAACCACCGCTTCGTGAATACCGACGTCGCCGAGTTCAAGGCGCTCCTGGTCGAGTAGATCTGCGAGGCGACGGGCGGGCCCTGCACCTACTCGGGCCGCGACATGGTGACTTCGCACGCGGGCATGAACATCAGCTCCGAAGAATTCGCCTGGACCGGCGAGCACCTGTCCGGCGCGCTCGACAAGCTCAGCGTCCCCGACAAGGAAAAGAACGAGCTGCTCGGCGCGATCGGCTCGATGCAGGGCGATATCGTCGACCAATAGGGCGGCCGCCCTCAATCGCCGAGCGCGACGCCCTCGCGGCGCGGGTCGGCGCCGCCCATCAGACGCCCCGCGGCGACGACGATGCCGTGGAGCCCGCTGTTGAGGTCGCGCACCTTGACCTCATGGCCCAGTGCCTCGAGCTGCCCGGCGGCCCGCGCCAGCCGGGTTCCGGCCTCGAGATCGGTGGCGCCGTTGCGGTTGACGTGATGCGGTAGCTCGATCGCCCGCTGAATGTCGAGCCGCCAGTCGAGCACCGCGAGAATCGTTTTTGCCACGTAGCCGATGATCCGGCTGCCGCCGGGCGATCCCACCGCCATGACGACACCGCCGTCGCGGTCGAGGACCAGCGTCGGCGACATCGAGCTGCGCGGGCGCTTGCCCGGCTCGACGCGGTTGGCGACGGCGACACCATCGCGCTCGGCGCGGAACGAGAAATCGGTAAGCTGATTGTTCAACAAGAAGCCGCGCACCATGAGGCGCGAACCAAACGCGCTTTCGATGCTCGAGGTCATGGCGACCGCGTTGCCGGCGCCGTCGATCACGCTGAGGTGCGTGGTCGAGGGTGATTCCAAGGTTTCGCCGGGAGCCAGCGCGCCGCTTCGCTCGCCCGCCTCGGCCCCGCCCATGCTGATCCACATCCGTATCTGCGCCGCGCGCCGGCGCAGATACGCGGGATCGAGCAGCGCGTCCACTGGGATATCGACGAAGTCGGGATCGGCGAGATAGCGCGCGCGGTCGGCGAAGGCGAGGCGGCTTGCTTCCGAGATCAGATGCACCGCATCGGCGCTGCCGGGGCGATAGCTCGAAACCGCAAAATGGCCGAGGATCCCAAGGGTCTGCAACAAGGTCACCCCGCCCGAGGTGGGCGGCGGCATGCCGCACACCTGCCACGCTCGATAGGGCCGGCAAACCGGCTCGCGCTTGGGCGCCCGATAGCCGGCGAGGTCGGCCAGCGTCAGGCCTCCGGGGTTGCGGCTCGCGCCGCGGACCGCGACCACGATCGAGCCGGCAAGCGGGCCGCGGTAGAAACCCTCGGCGCCCTCGGCGGCGATCAGTCGCAGGGTGTCGGCGAGCGCCGGGTTCTTCAAGACCGCGCCCGCGGGGATGGGCGCGCCGCCGGGCTCATAGAACAGCGCCCGCACCTCGGCGAAGGTGTCGAGGAATCGATCGTTCGCAATCAAGGCATTGAGCCGGGGCGAAACCTCGAATCCGTCCTTGGCCAGGCGGATTGCCGCGGAGAACAGGTTTTTCCATGGCAGACGCCCGTGGTCGCGGTGC
The DNA here is from genome assembly GCA_964446055.1 of uncultured Alphaproteobacteria bacterium. Taxonomy (GTDB): domain Bacteria; phylum Pseudomonadota; class Alphaproteobacteria; order VGEJ01; family VGEJ01; genus CAYUNL01. The sequence goes on from CAYUNL010000081.1 coordinate 4,040, forward strand.
GCCGCCTCCAGCATTCGCACCAGCCCCGGCACCCCGACCGACTTGCCGCCCACCACCGCCTCGAAGAACGGTTGCGGCTCGCCGGCGGCGTCTAGGAACAGGTCCTGGGACGCCGATGCCGGCGCGGTCTCGCGCCCATCGTAGGCGGTGGTCTCGCCCGCCTCGGCGTCGTGGTGCAGCAAGAACGCGCCGCCGCCGATAC
>CAYUNL010000081.1:4251-10684 GCA_964446055.1 uncultured Alphaproteobacteria bacterium
CGGCTCGACGACGTTGAGCACCATCTGCATCGCGATCGCGGCGTCGACGGCGCTGCCGCCGGCGCGCAGGATCGTCCGACCCGCCTCGGCGGCGTGGGGGTTGGCCGCGGCGACCATGTGCCGCGAGGCCAAAGTTGGCTCCCCTGCCAGTGCGGGCGAATTTGCGATCCCGATCGCGTACAGAACGATGAGCGAGTGAAGGGCGTGGGGGCGAACGCGAGTCGACATGTGCGGCACCGCTACGGTATGTGTGAGTCGGCAGCAAGGGTCATGCGACCGCCATGTATATCATGGATCACACCCCCATCCGCCCCGACTGCGCACGAGGTCCGTCATGTCGATCAAACGCATAGACATCGTCTCGATCCCGGTCAGCGACCAGGCGCGGTCGAAGGCTTTCTACGTCGACCAGCTCGGATTCACGGTAAAGCGGGACAACCCGATGGGCCCCGACCAGCGTTGGGTCGAGCTGGTCACCGCCGAGGGCGAAACCTCGATCACGTTGGTCCACTGGTTCGACAAGATGCCGGCCGGCAGCGTCCAGGGGATCGTCATCGGCACCGACGACATCGCCAAGACCCACGCCGAGCTCTCCGCGCGTGGCCTCGATATTGGGCCGATCGACGCGCAACCGTGGGGCACCTTCGCGACCTTCAGCGATCCCGACGGCAACGGCTGGGTCCTGCACCAGGCCGCGCCCGAGGCGTAGGGCGCGATGGCCCGGCCCGGCCCGCGCAACCTGATCACCGACGTGGAGGGAATCCGCGTCGGCAACGCAGATCAGCCTGACATGCGCACCGGGGTCACGGTAGTGCTGCCCGACAAGCCGACGCTCGCCGGCGTCGACGTTCGCGGGGGTGCGCCAGGCACCCGCGACATCGACGGTCTAGACCCGAGCTGCCTGGTCGATCGCGTCGACGCGGTGGTCCTGAGCGGCGGCTCGGCGTTCGGCCTCGACGCTCCCTCCGGCGTCGCGAGCTGGCTGGCGGCCCGTGGCCGCGGCCTTCCGGTCGGCGGAGCGCGAGTACCTACTCAATGGCGGCGACAAGGACTGGGGCGAGGAGCCGCCCTACCGAGCGCTCGGCCACGCGGCCTGCCACAACGCCGCGGTCGACTTCCCGCTCGGCAACGTTGGCGCCGGGCTGGGCGCCAGCGCGGGCGCGCTCAAGGGCGGCTTGGGCAGCGCCTCCGCGGTGACCGATGACGGCCTCCAAGTGGGCGCTCTGGTGGGCGCCAACCCGGCGGGCTCGGCCGTGATGCCGGGCTGCTCTACGCTGTGGGCGTGGGCGCTGGAGCAGCAGGGCGAACTCGGTGGCCAGCCGCCGCCGGCATTGGCACGGCGGGGTCAACCCTTCGATGCGCTCGATCACGACTACGCCTTCGACGGCCCGCTCAGCGCCAACACCACGATCGCCGCAATCGCCACCAACGCCACCCTCGACAAGGCTCAGGCAACCCGCGTCGCGCTGATGGCGCACGCCGGCATCGTCCGGGCGATTTCGCCAGCCCACACTCCCTTTGACGGCGACACCGTGTTCGCGCTGGCGACCGCGGGGCGCCCGATGCCCGACAACGTCGCGGCCGAAATCGCCCGCATCGGCGCCATCGCCGCCGATTGCCTAGCCCGGGCTATTGGCCGCGCCGTGCTGGCCGCCGATAGCCTCGGCGATATCCCGAGCTACCGCTCGCTCCACGGGCACGCGCTGGTCGGGGATCAAGGCGCCGACTAGGCCGGGCGCGGCGAGGCTCAACCGCGATGGCCCAGCATATCGGTATCGTTGGCTGCTCGGGCGAAGGTGCAGCGCTTTGCTACCGCACGATCTGCATCGAGGGAGCGAAACACCTCGGCGCGCACGCCCATCCCGAAGTCTCGATCAACACGCCATCGCTCTCGGACTACCTCGCCTGCCTCGACGGTGGCGATCTGCCCGGCGTCGGCGAGTTGATGTTGGCGTCCGCGCACAAGCTGGCAGGACTCGGCGCTGACTTCCTGATCTGCCCCGACAACACGGTCCACATGGCCTTCCCGCTCGTGCAACATCGCTTGCCGCTGCCCTGGCTGCACATTGCCGAGGTGGTCGCCGCCGCGGCGGCGGATCGCGGATTTCGACGCCTGGCCTTGACCGGAACGCGTTGGCTGGTCGAGAGCGGGGTCTACCCCGACAAGCTTGCCGCGCGTGGCTTGGAGTTCATGCGCCCCGAACCCGACGAGTGTGACGAAATCCACCGCATCATTCACGACGAATTGGTCTACGGCACCTTCAGCCCCGACTCGGTCGCCTACTTCCAGCGTGTCACCGAGCGGCTGAAGCGGGCCGGGTGCGACGCCATGATCCTCGGCTGCACCGAGCTCCCCCTGATGATCGAGGACTCCAAGTCCTCGCTGCCGACGCTCGATTCGACGCGTCTGCTCGCTCGGGCGGCGCTGGCCCGTGCGCTGCAGCCGACTTAGTCCAGCCCCCAGACGCTGAGCGGCGGCCGCTCGTTCCATGGCGTGGCCTGCTCGAGTTGGGCCGCGAGGCGGAACAGGGTCGCCTCGTCACCAAAGCGCGCGCCGAACATCATCCCCACCGGCAGACCCTCGGCACTCCAGTGCAGCGGCAGCGACACCGCCGGATTGCCCGAAGCGTTGTAGATCGGGCCGGCGGTGTTGAAGGTCCAGACCCGCTCGAAGTAGAGCTCAGAATCGTCCATGTTGGCGTCGAGGTAGCCGAGCTCCGGCGGCAGTGTGGCCATCGTCGGGGTTAGCCAGATGTCGCGGTGCTCAAAGAAGTCTGCGAATTGGCGAACCACGCCATTGATCGCCTCGACCGCGCCCACGAACTCGGTGGCCGGCATCCGCCGGCCGCGCTCCAGAAGATAAAGATTCACCCGCTCGAGGTTGTCGGCCGATGGAATGCGCCCCAGTTGTGCTGCGCCCTTCTCGATGGTCGCCGCCGAGTGAGCGGCGATCAGCGTCATGTAAATCTCGCCCAGAAGCTCGACATCGTGGCTCGGCGCCGCCTCCTCGACCTCGTGGCCGAGCTCCTCCAGGAGCTGTGCCGTCGCCTCGAGCCCGCGAATGCACTCTGCGTCCACCGGATGGCCGGGTGGCGCGCCGGTCGAAAAGCCGATGCGCAATCGGCCCGGCGGGGCGCCGACCTCCTCGGCGAAGGGGCGCTCGGGTGGCGGCGCCACGTAGGGATCGCCGGCGTCCGGGCCGGCGCTCACGTCGAGCAGCGCGGCGCTGTCGCGGACCGAACGCGATACCACGTGCTCGGCGATCAATCCCTCGAGAATCTCACCGGCCTCCGGTCCAAGCGGGTTGCGCGCCCGGGTCGGCTTGATGCCGACCAGACCGCAGCACGACGCCGGCCCCCGGATCGAGCCGCCGCCGTCGCTGGCGTGCGCGACCGGCACCATGCCCGCCGCCACCGCCGCGGCCGAGCCGCCGCTCGATCCGCCGGGCGTGTATCCGGATTTCCACGGATTGTGGGTCGGCCCTTCGGTCAGCGGTTCGGTGGTGGCCGCCTGGCCCAGCTCGGGGGTGTTGGTTTTGCCCACGGCGATCAGGCCGGCGCTCTTCCAGCGCCGCAGGATTTCGCTGTCGAAATCGCGGGTCCAACCTTGAAACAGCCGGCTGCCGCAATTCGTCGCCACCCCGGCGTAGGAGAGCGTGAGGTCCTTGAGCAGCATCGGGACCCCGGCGAACGGTGCGTCCGGGGTCAGTGCCGCGACCTGCGCCCGGGCCTCGTCCTCCATCACGTTGATGACGGCGTTAAGCTGCGGGTTCAGCGCCTCGATGGCGGCGAGCGCGGCTTCCAGGACCTCGGCGGCCGAAATCTGGCGGCCGTGCACCAGCTCGGCCAGGCCGACCGCGTCATGATCGGCATACTCGGTCAAGCTCGGCATGGGCCTCTCCTTACGGTCGCTACCAGCGCAGCTCCGCCATGGCGGCGTTGGCACGGACGCCGGCGGCGGCGCAGGCGGCCTGGATGCGGGCCGGGTCGGGCGCATCGCCCGCGGCCAGCTCGGCAGCGTGCAGTCCGCCGGCGACGAAGATGCTATCGATGCCGGCCGCGTTGGCGCCCGCGATGTCGGTGTGCAGGCCATCGCCGATGGCGACGATTCGGCGCTTCGCGATGCCCCGAAGACGTTCGAAACAAGCGCGATACGCCGCCCGATGGGGCTTGCCGAAATAGATCACCCGGCCGCCGTGCCGCTCGTAGGCGGCGGCCAGCACGCCGGCGCACGGCACCAGCTGGCCGCCGCGGATCACGGCGCGGTCGGGGTTGGCGCAGATCATGGCGAGATCGCGTTCGTGGGCCTCGGCAAGAAACGACTCATAGTGCGATTCGTCTTCGGTTTCGTCGTCGAAGAGACCGGTGTTGAGGATGAAGCCGGCCCCGGCGAGATCGCTCACCAGGCGCAACTCGAGGTCCTCGAAAATGCCGCGATCGCGCTCCGGGCCAAGGTGAAAGTAGGCCTCGCCGGGCCGCGCCGGATCGGCGCCGTCGATGAGCGCCGCGCGGGTCAGATCGCCCGAGGTGACGATCTCATCGTAGCAAACGGGGGCGACACCGATCTCCGCGATGCGGTCGGCCACCGCCTCGGCGCGCCGCGGCGCGTTCGACAGCAGCACCCGCCGAATCCCGGCATCGCCCATCCTGCCAAGACACTCGATGGCGCCGGCATAGACCGCCGTGCCGTCGTGAACCACCCCCCACAGGTCCACGATAGCGGCGTTGTAGCGCGAGGTCAGCGGGGCGAAGCCGTCCAGTAGGGGGATGCTCACGGGCGGCATTCCCGGCCGCGCATGCGATTGCTCGGACGAGGTCAGACCGTCTCTTCGCTCGGACGCGGCTCGCCGAACAAATATCCTTGGGCGTAGCCAAGTTCGTATTCGAGAAGGTCGATCAGGGTCTTCTCCTCTTCGATCTTCTCGGCCACCACCTCGATGCCAACGTCCTTCAACTCGCGGGCGAGGTCGGCGGCGCGAATGGTCGTTCCGTCGTGCTCGATCTCCGGGAGCAACCGGTCTGCGCCGATCTTGATGAACCGGAAGTTACGCTCCGAAAGGTCGGTGAAATCAGCGTCGAGCTTCTCCACGCCGTCGAGCGATAACGCGAAACCAAGCTCCGCAAGCTCGGCGAGATGGCTTTCGGCGCTCATGTCGCCAAGGTCGCTCTCGCGAAACTCGAACACCAGCTTCTCGGAAAGTTTGCGGCGGTTGTGCTGCAGGAATTCGATGAATTGGGGGAAGAACTCCTCGTCGTTGAGGCTGTCCGAGGAGATGTTGCAGAAGAAGCCGAGATCGCCCGGACCCCGTTTCGCGCGCACCAGTTGGACACAGCGCAACAGCAAGAGATTGTCGATGGTCGAGATCAGCCCGCTTTCCGCGGCCACCGAAATGTATTGCTCGGGCAGGATCATGTCGCCGTCTTCGTTGCGAATGCGCGAGAAGGCCTCGTAGAAACGAACCTTGCGCTGCGGCAGCCGGACCACCGGCTGCAGGTAGAGATCGACCCGGTTGTCGACCAGCGCCTCCCGCGTGATGTCCAGGATTTCCGCATCGCTGGCCGTCGTCAGCACTTTGCGCGGCTTGGGTTTCTCGACCGGCTTCACCGGACGCACGGCCGGCTCGGCTGCTGCCTCGCCGGCGGCTCGCCGCGCCGACTTCGCCTTGGGAGCGATATCCTGGAGCAAGCCGCGCAACAGCCGCATCTCTTCGGCGCTCACCTCGGCTCCGCCCCCTGTCTTCAGTTGGGCGATCTCGTCGCGCGCGTCGTCGAGTTCGTCCATCACCTCGAGGCTCAGTCGCCGCGCCGTTTCCACGGACTCGCTCAGCGCCGCATGGCCGATGCGACGGGCGATGATCTCGTGGGCCAGCGCCGCGGCGATGAAGACGACGGCGCCGAGCGCGTACGCCGTCGTTGGCTCCAAAGTCGGGTCGACGTCGGGAAGGCCAAAGGCGACCGCCGCCGCAATCACGGCGTAGGCGAACAACAGTGCGGCGTGGGTGAGCGCTCCCATTGCGATTCCGGGTCTCCGCGAGGGTCGGCGGCGAACACTAAGCCGCAAGGCCTTGGCACGCGATTAATACGAACGCGCCGCCCACGACCCGCCAATATCGTGATATTATGCGCGGTGGTGGCGCAATAGCCAACAGGGGCGGCCGCTCGGCCCGGACCGGGCCTTGGCCGCACCCAACGACAAGCCCCAAAAGGGGCGCGAGGTTAGGAGAACCGGATTGGACACCAGCGCATTGGCGCGGGCCGCGAGCGGTCCGTCAGCCGGCGTCGACGCCTACCGCGTCCCCCACGTGGCGGAACCCGTCGCGTTCGAGGAGACGTACAAGCTCGCCCTTTATGGTCTTCACGAGGCCCGGTCCCTGGTAGACGAGCGCCGTGTAAAGCGCCACCAGCGAGGCGCCGGCGCGGATCTTGGCGTACGC
>CAYUNL010000082.1:0-3511 GCA_964446055.1 uncultured Alphaproteobacteria bacterium
ATCGAAGCCTTGCGCCAAGCGGGCAATAACGTGGTGGGGGTCGTCGATACGGACGCCGCGAAGCATGGAAAGGACGTTTTGGGAGTAAAGGTGCTGGGCGACGAGAGTGCGATGTTCTTCCGGCCCCACTGGCAGGTTTTGGATCATGTGTCGGCCTATTACCCGTTCGCCCGGCGGTTCATCGACCATGATGCCGATTTGTGCTCGGATACGCCCTTTCCATTTGCCGATGGCACGGTCGCCTTTTTCTATTCGGCGCACACCCTCGAACACATTCCCGAGGAGCACTGCCCCCATGTCCTGGCCGAGATGCACCGCTGTTTGAAACCGGGCGGAGCGGTGCGTCTCAACATGCCCGACTACGACCGCATGCGCGAGGCGGTGGCGCGGGGCGAGGGCGACTATTTTCCAGGACAGACCGCCAAGGGATTGAGCCTCGAAGAGGCGGTGATCGAGCAGATCGCCACCGAGCGTATTGGCAAGGTCGCGGCCGACGTCATCAAGCGCGACTATCACGCCCTGGACTCCGTCGCATTTGCCGAGCGCTATACCGGGGCCGCCTCGCGCGCCGTACAGAAGGAAATGGGCGGCTACCACATCAACTGGTTCAACGAAACGAAGCTTTCCACCATGCTACGCGAGGCCGGCTTCGGCGAGATCTACCGTTCGGCGGCGCAGGAAAGTGCCTTCGCAGAGCTCCGCGGCAAGGGTGGCGTGCTTGCTCTCGGCGATGTCTTCGAGGTCCAGCGTATGATCGGCCTCGATACCACGTACCCCGACAAGTCCCTCTATATGGAGGCCGTGAAGTGAGGGGAGCGGTGGTCTCGCCCGACGCCGGAATCGAAGCACCGATCGAATGGGACGAGGGTGAGGTCCGCTTGCCAGAATTACCGCTGTGGCAAGGACTACAGGCGCGGCCGGGCGTGCACCGCACATTTCCCTTCGCCCTTGGCGTGGATGCGATTGGGCTCGTCCGCCAGACCTCGCCGGCGAACGTACGCCGTGCCGTCACGGAGGCGTACGCGGGAGTCGATTATGCGCACATCACGGCACCGCCAGGAGCCTCCGAGTGGGCCGACCGCCTGGGCCGACGCCAGTTCGACTTCGTCGAGAGATGGGGCAAACTCGGCGACGGCCTCTCCATCCTCGAGATCGGTGCCGGCTCCGACTTCGTGGCCGCCGCCGTTCGACGGTCGTGGCCGAACGCCCGCTACACGGTAGTCGACCCCACCTTCGGGGAAAGCCGCAGTATCGAGGTGATTGCCGATTACTTCCCGAGCGAGCGCCTTTCGGAACGCACATTTGAACGCATTCTGTCCTTCAACTGCCTTGAGCACGTCGAGGATCCGGCCGCGTTCCTCGACGCCGTCCACCGCCGGCTGGCCCCCGGCGGCAAGGTCATATTGTCTTTCCCTGACACCGAGCGTCAGCTCCGGGCCAGTGACCTCAATGCCCTCACCCACGAGCACCTATCCTATTTTACCCGAGCCTCGGCGAATCGCCTGTTCGCACGGTCGGGCCTTCGCGCGATCGCATGGAACTCCGACGAGGAGAGTTTGTGGGTGCTCTTGCAAGCCGCCGATGGCGGGACCGGCGGGGCACACGAACCGGCAGCAGATGAACGTATTCTTTCCCGGCTGGGAGCCCGGCTTACCGGCGTCTTCGAGGAGCGCAGACAGGCTGTTCGGATAGCGCTCGAAGAGGGTACTGTCGCCTTCCACGGCGCCACCAACGGCCTCAACAATTTCCTTTACCTCGCCGACCTCGGAAATGCCGAGGGGATCGTCGCATTCGACTGCGATAGTAGTAAGGCTGGGCGCTTCCTGCCGGCGTTGTCATCGCCTGTCCGCCACTGCGAGGATGCGGACTACGGCAAGATCGGACGTGTCTACGTCTCGGCCACCACCTTCTTCGCCGAAATTCGAGCCTTCCTCATCGACCACCATGAAATTCCACCAACCGCCATCGAGCCGCTGTTTCCAGATGCTTGAACATCCTGAGCGCGAGCCCGAGGACCTACTGGCGGTTGCCCAGACCGCCCTCGATGGCGCCGTTCCCCGCGTCGAACTGCACGCCCACACCACGTGGACGGACGGCTCCGACAGCGTCGCCGAGATGTATGAACGCGCGGTCGCCGAGACCATCGAACTCATCAACTTCAGCGAACATGCCCGGCATACCAGCATCGAATGGTTCCCGGCTTTCGCCGAGGAAGTGCGGTCACTGCCCGCCAGCCCGTGCCGGGCTTTGGTCGGGACCGAGGTCAAGGTGCTCGACCTCGAGGGCGCTGTGGATGCCGACGATGCGCTTCTTGACCTGTATGATCTTGTCATGGCCAGCGTTCACCGCTTCCCCGGCGAGGCGGACGCGGACGCCGGCACCCGCAACCGCCCCGCCTCCGAGGCCGTGGATACCGAATTCCGTCTGATGTGCGCAGTCCTGAACAACCCGGCGGTTGATATTCTCGGTCACCCTTTTGGCATGTGCTACCGCCGCTTCGATGTGGCGCCGCCAGACGACCTGATTAGGGAGTTGATCGCGGACGTCGCGGCGAGCAGCTGCGCCTTCGAAATCAACGCCCGGTATCACCCGCATCCGCGCCGCCTCATCGAATGGTGCCGCGAAGCAGGAGCGCGAATTTCGCTCGGCTCGAACGCGCACAGCATCGAGGATGTAGGCCGCATCGTCCGCATCCTTGAAGGCACGGAGTCTCCATGGAACCCGTCCGCGTCCTCGTGAGCGGAGTGGCCGGCGGCGTTGGCCAAGCCATCGTCAAGGCACTACGCATGGCGAGCCTGCCGGCGACCGTCATTGGCGTCGATATCACTGCGCTCGCCCCCGGGATGTACTGGTGCGATGAGAGCGGCCTCTTCCCGAAAGTCGAGGAAGATGGCGCGCTCGATGCTATCGTCTCCCTGGTCGGCGAGCGTCGGATCGACGCGGTGATGGTCGGCTCCGAATACGAACTCGCATTCTTCGCCGACAATCGCGAGCGAATCGAGAGCGAGACCGGCGCCACCGTCATCGTCTCTCCGCCGGAAACCGTGGCCCTCGCCACCGACAAATGGCAGACCTTTCAGTTCCTGAGCGCCAACGGGTTACCTTCGGCCGAGGCGGCGCTACCGGACTCCCTCGAGGACGCCCTCTCCATCAGCCGCTCCTTCGGGTATCCGGTGTTTCTAAAGCCGCGCACGGGAACCTCGAGTTCGGGCGTGCACATGATCCACGACGATGATGAGATGACCAAGATATTCCCCCTGATCCCCGATCCCATGGTGCAGCGACCGGCCGGCCAGCCCAGCCCGCACCTGCACCAGGAATTAACTTGCAGCGTATTCCGCTGTGCCGACGGTTCGTTGGTTGGCCCGTTCACGGCGCGGCGCACACTCAAGAACGGCGCCTCGTGGATCGTTGAGGTCGCGGCGTTCGATAGCGTTCATCCGCTGCTACTCGCCATCGCGGAAAAACTGGATATCGTGGGATCGTTCAACGTCCAGCTCATGGATGGCAC
>CAYUNL010000082.1:3521-10462 GCA_964446055.1 uncultured Alphaproteobacteria bacterium
TCCCTTCGAATTCAACGCGCGCTGTTCGGGAACGACGGCGATCCGCGCTCATTTCGGGTTCAACGAACCCGAAATCGCCATTCGCAGCTATGTTTTGGGGGAAACAGTCGCCGCGCCCGTCATCGGCAAGGGCCTCAGTCTGCGCTATATGGAAGAACTCTACCTCGACGATGCCAGTGCCGCCGACCTCGGGGACCGCCTTGCCGGCGGGAACCAACCGCAATGATGCCCCGAAAGGTGGCGCTAACCGGTGCTTCGGGAATGGTTGGAGGCCACGTCGCAGCGCTGCTGGCCGAGCGTGGCATGGACTGCGCCGCCGTCTCGCGGACGCCGCCCGACGCCCCCCCGAAGGGACACGCGTGGTCGCCCTGGAACCTGACCGAATGGAAGGAACCCAAAGCGCTCGATGATCTCTTCCCTGGCGTCAACGCTTTGATCCACGTCGGTGCGGCGGTGCCCGGCGGCGTCATCCCGGCGTCGCGCCACACCTTTGACGCCAACGTGCGAGCGTGCCTGTGCCTCGCCGAATGGGCGCGGGAACGGGGTATTCCCGTCGTTTACCTTTCCGGAGCCATCGTCTACGCCGCGGCCGACGGGCCGGGACCGCTCGATGAGCAGGCGCAGACCACGACGCGCGGCGGCGGCGGTCTCTACGGGCTCAGCAAGCTCCTCGCCGAGCATGTCTTCGAGCACGCCGCGAACGAAGGGCTCAGGGCTGTTGTCTTGCGCGCGTCCTCCATTTACGGCGCCGGCCTCCCCACCGATAAGATGATCGCCTCCTTCCTCCGACGCGCCGAAGACGGCGAGACCATCGAACTGGCGCCGCCCGCCGACGACCGCATCAACCTCATCCACGCAGCCGATGTCGCCGCAGCCATCCTGATGGCGCTCGAACATGACGCCTGGGGCACGTTCAACATCGCCGCGGATCGCGCGGCGAGCGTTCGCGAGATCGCCGAAGCCTGCGTCGCGGTGGTGGGCCGCGGGCGCGTCGAGTGCGCCGCGGGCGACGGCGGACGGGCGCAGATCGACCGCTTTCCCCTCGATTGCGGCGCGGCACGGAAGGCGTTTAGATTTACGGCCCGGGTCGCGCTCGCCGAGGGGCTCAAGCGGATTCGCAAGCAGTCCCTCGAGGGCGCCACCAAGACATCATGAGAGAGCGACTCCAATGACCCGACGCATCAGCCTGATCACCGGCTCCCGCGCCGAGTACGGGCATCTGCGTTGGTTGGCGCGGGAGATCGCCGAGGACACCGAGCTCGAGTTGCAGTGGCTGGTTACCGGCTCCCACCTCTGCGAACGCTTCGGCCTCACCTACCGGGAGATCGAGGCCGATGGCTTTACCATCGACGAGCGGGTGGACATGCCGATCACAGACGATAGTACGCGCGCCGTCCTCCATTCTATGGGTCACGGTCTTGCCGGCATGGCCGATGCCCTGCAGCGTCTAAGCCCAGACATCGTGGTCATTGTTGGCGACCGCTACGAAATGCTGGTGGCCGCGGAGGCCGCCCTCGTCCTGCGCCTGCCTATCGCCCACCTGCATGGAGGCGAAACCACCGAGGGTGCATTCGATGAGGCCATCCGCCACGCCATTACCAAAATGGCGCACCTTCATTTCGTGGCCGCCGAGCCCTACCGCCGTCGGGTGATTCAATTGGGCGAAGACCCTCATCGGGTCCATCACGTCGGGGCCCCGGGACTCGACAATATCGACAAATTGGAACTCCTCAACCTGCCCGCCCTGGAGAACGCCGTCGGATTCCGCTTGGGAAAGGAGTTCTTCCTGGTCACCTACCATCCGGTAACGCTGGCCGGCGACGGCGGCGCGGCGCCTGCCGGCGAGATGCTCGCCGCCTTCGACGCCTTCCCCGAGCGCCAAGTCCTGATCACCGGAGTCAACGCCGACCCTGGATTCGATGCCATCGCCAGCGCCTGCGACACCTATGCCAAGACCAATCCCGAGCGCGCCGCCGTCCGCGACTCGCTCGGCGAAACGGCCTATCTCAGCGCCATGAAGCAGGCCGCCGTTGTCGTCGGTAATTCGTCAAGCGGCATCATCCAGGCGCCAGCTATCGGCGTACCCACCGTCAACATCGGGGACCGTCAGAAAGGTCGCCTGCGCGCCGCCTCGGTGATTGATTGCGGCGAGACCCGCGACGCCATCGAGGCCGCCATCCGGCGCGCCCTCGACCCCGCCTTCCGTGCTTCCTTGGCCGACATGGAGTCTCCCAACGGTCGCGGCGGTGCGTCGCGTAGGATAAAGTATGTCCTGAAGAACGCCCCCCTCGACGGGATCATCCAAAAGCAATTCCATGACATGGGTGTCGTCGCCGAAGAAGGAACCGCCCGTGGCCCATAGCCGCCAGCAGGGCCGCGTCCGCGTCATCGCCGAGGCCGGCGTCAACCACAACGGCGACGCCGCGATGGCTCTCGATATGGTGGACGTCGCGGCTGAAGCCGGCGCCGACGTCGTCAAGTTTCAGACCTTCCGACCGCGGGAGGTGATCGCCCACCATGCGCCGAAGGCGGCATACCAGACGCGCACCACCGACGCCGCCGAATCGCAGCTCGCCATGATCGAGAAGCTCGTTCTCGGCGAGGACGACCACCGCACCCTTTTCGAGCGCTGCACCGAACGCGGCATTGACTTCCTGTCGAGTCCGTTCGACCTCGCCAGTGGCGACTTCCTGACCGACACCCTCGGCCTCGCCACCCTCAAAATCCCGTCGGGCGAGATCACCAACGCGCCGCTTCTTCTGCGCGCGGCGCGGAGTAGTGCCGACATCATCCTCTCGACCGGCATGAGCACCCTCGACGAGGTCGACGAGGCTCTCGGCGTCCTCGCCCTCGGGTTCCTCGGCGAAGAGCCGCCGTTGGCAAGGTCGGCTTTCGCACGCGCAGCGGCGGAAACGGAAGCTCGCCAAACCCTTGAGGGCAAGGTTACGCTGCTCCACTGCACAACCGAGTATCCGGCCCCCTTCGAGGAAGTCAATTTGCGCGCCATGGACACGTTGCGCGAGGCGTTTGACCTGCCCGTCGGGCTCTCTGACCACACACCGGGTATTGCCGTTCCCGTGGCGGCCGCGGCGCTCGGCGCCACGGTCGTCGAGAAGCACTTCACCCTCGACCGCAAGCTTACCGGGCCCGACCATGCGGCCTCGGTAGAACCCGGTGAGTTGGCGGCCATGGTCGACGCTATTCGCCAGATCGAGCAGGCTCTCGGCGACGGAGACAAGCGCCCCATGCCCTCGGAAGCGAAGAACGCCCCCATCGCCCGCAAGAGCCTGGTGGCACGCAGCGCCATCCATGCCGGCGAGCCGTTCACGCCGGACAATCTCGGCGTTAAGCGGCCAGGAACAGGGGTCTCCCCCATGCACTACTGGGACTGGATCGGCCGCCCAGCGACTCGCGATTACGCGGCCGACGAGATGATCGCGCCATGAATGGGTCGGTGTTCGTCACCGGCGGCGTCCCGGCACATCCCATAGAGGGCGTGGATCGTCGCTCATGAAGGACTGGAAGAAAACGCTGATTGACCCGGCGGCGACGATCGGCGAAGCGATCAAGATTATCGACGTCAGCTCCCTGCAAATCTGTCTGGTAGTCGACGGCGACGGCCGCCTGCTTGGCACCGTCACCGACGGCGATGTCCGCCGCGGCATCCTGCGCTCTCTACCGCTCGATGCTCCGGTCACCGAGGTCATGAAACGAGATCCCCTCTCCGGCCACCTCGCGGACGGCCGCGAGCGACTGCTTGAGATTATGCTGCCGCGCGACGTGCGCCAGCTTCCTATCCTCGACGCGCACGACCGGGTGGTCGACTTGGTCCTGCGCGACACTCTGCGGGCGCCGCCACCAGTGGACAATTGGGTGGTGCTGATGGCCGGCGGTCTCGGTACCCGCCTAAGGCCGATGACCGAGGACATACCCAAGCCGCTCCTCAAGATCGGGCGCAAGCCACTGCTCGAGACCATCCTCAAGAGCTTCGTCGAGTACAGTTTTCGGCGCTTTTATATCTCCGTGAACTACAAGTCGGAAATGGTGAAGCGGTACTTCGGCGACGGCAGCCGGTGGGGCGTCGAGATCCGCTACCTCGAGGAGGACGACAAGCTCGGCACCGCCGGCGCGCTGGGGCTCATACCCGAGAAGCCGAGCGATCCCCTGATCGTCATGAATGCCGACCTGCTCACCAGGGTGAATTTCGCCAACTTGCTCGACTCCCACCGTGAGCACCGAGCCCACGCCACAATGTGCATCCGCGAGTACGACTTTCAGGTCCCCTTCGGCGTCGTCGCCATCGAGGACCACCGCATCGTCGCCATCGAGGAGAAGCCGGTGCAGTCGTTCTTCGTCAACGCCGGCATATACGTGATCGAACCGGAGCTTCTCGCGCTGGTGTCGGGGAACGGCCCACTGGAGATGACGGACCTCTTCGCCCGTATCAAGGAGGCCGGATATGACACCTCGGTATTTCCGGTCCGCGAGTACTGGCTGGACGTCGGCCGTCTCGACGACTTCGAGCGCGCCAACGGCGATTTTAAGGGATTTTTTGAGGATTAGACCGCGCCCCCTGACGTGGGGACGGGATCAGATCGAAATGACCGACATGCTATATCCGACACTGCGGCCCATCGATACCGGAGACTTCGCGCCAAGCAAGGCGGACAGCGAGGCCCGCTATGGGCTTCCAACCGAGATTCGCTTCTGCCGCTCGTGCGTAATCTCCAACCAGCGCCCCAACTCGATGCCCGAGCTGACCCATACGCCGAACAGCCAAAAGACAACCATCGCCTTCGACGATGAAGGCGTGTGCGACGCCTGCCGGGTCGTCGAGGACAAAAAGACGATCGACTGGTCGTCTCGGGAGCGCGAACTCCGGGCTCTCTGCGACCGCCATCGGCGCGACGACGGTGGCTACGACTGCATCGTGCCGGGCTCGGGCGGCAAGGACAGCTTCTACGCTGCACACGTCCTGAAGTTCAAATACGGCATGCACCCGCTAACCGTCACCTGGGCCCCCCATATCCACACCGAGTGGGGGTGGCGCAACTTCCAGCGATGGATCCACGCCGGCTTCGACAACGCGCTGGTGACCCCCAACGGCAAGGTGCACAGGCTTCTGACCCGGCTCTCTCTGGAAACCCTGTTCCACCCATTCCAGCCCTTCATCCTCGGCCAGAAGAATCTGGCTCCGAAAATGTCGGCCCTCCACCGCGTTCCGCTCGTGTTCTACGGCGAGAGCGAAGCCGAGTATGGAAACCCCCGCGCCGATGCCCAGAGCGCCCAGCGCGACCGGCAATATTTCACCGCCAGCGATAAGAGCGAAGTCCACATCGGCGGCGTCTCGGTCGCCGATCTCAAGTCTGGATTCGGAATCTCCGAGAACGACCTCGAGGTCTATCTGCCTGCCGATCCCGCCACCCTAAAAGAGACAAAAGTACAAGTGCACTACCTCGGTTACTATCTACAGTGGCACCCCCAAGGCTGCTATTACTACGCTCAGGAGCACGGCAGCTTTGAGCCCTCGCCAGAGAGGACGCCGGGAACCTACAGCAAATACAACAGCATCGACGACCGGGTCGACGACTTCCACTACTACACGACCTTCATCAAATTCGGCATCGGGCGCGCCACCGCCGACGCCGCTCAGGAAATCAGATCAGGCGAGATTACGCGCGACGAAGGTGTCGCATTGGTGCGCCGTTATGACGGGGAGTTTCCCGAGCGCTTCGCCGACGAGGTGTTCCGTTACGTGAGCGTGCCGACCGAGGAATACGGCGCGGTGGCCGCAAATTTCGAGCAACCGATCATGGACAAGGACTACTTCCTCACCCTCTGTGACCGCTTTCGATCGCCCCACCTATGGAAGTTCGAGAACGAAACATGGGCGGTGCGCCGTACCGTCTGGCATGACGACGCCTGAAGAACGAAAACCACTTTGTCAACCTTGCGCCTGATCGCCCGCCTCGACGTCAAGGCCCCCAACCTGATCAAGGGCATCCACCTGGAAGGGCTGCGCAAGCTCGGCGACCCGCAGGGTTTCGCCGAGCGCTACTACGCCGAAGGCATCGACGAGATCATTTATATTGATTCAGTGGCCAGCCTCTATGAGCGCAACACCATCATCGATCTCGTACGCCACACCGCCGAGAACGTGTTCATCCCCATCACCGCCGGCGGTGGGGTGCGTTCGATCAAGGACGCGCAGTTGCTCTTACGCGCCGGTGCCGACAAGGTGGCTATCAACTCGGCCGCCACCCGCGACCCCGAAGTTATCCGCGAATTGGCGACCGCTTTCGGCTCTCAGTGCGTCGTACTGTCGATCGAAGCCAAGCACCGCGATGGAAGCTGGGAGGCCTATTGCGACAATGGGCGCGAACGCACCGGCCTCGACGTCCTCGAGTGGAGCCGACAGGCCGAGGCCCTGGGGGCGGGCGAGGTTCTGCTCACCTCGGTCGACCGGGAGGGCACGCGCGAGGGTTTCGACGTGGCGCTAGTGCGTACCGTCGCCGATGCCCTCGGCATACCGGTGATCGCGTCGGGCGGCATGGGCACCCTAGAACACTTGCGCGCCGCCGTCGACGAAGGTCACGCCGATGCCATAGCCATGGCCCACGTACTGCATTATGGCGATCTCGAGATTGGTGATATCCGCGCGGCGGCACTTCGCTGGGGACTGCCGGTGAGGCCGGCATGACGGCCAAGGTGACGGTTATTGATTACGATCGGGGAAACCTGTTCAGCGTAAGCCGGGCACTGGCCCATTGCGGGGCCGAGGTTGCGGTCACGGACACGCCCGAGTCCGTGCGCGCGGCGGACCGGCTGGTCCTGCCCGGCGTCGGGGCATTCGCCGACGCCATGGAAGGACTGCGCCGACGAGGACTCGTCGAGCCCATTCTCGAATTTGCGAAAAGCGGAAGACCGTTCCTCGGGATTTG
>CAYUNL010000083.1:0-10406 GCA_964446055.1 uncultured Alphaproteobacteria bacterium
GTGAACATGCGGACTCGTCCTAACCCCATCGTCGCAGATAATGCCCTTGGCACAGCAAGTTACAACGATGCATGCCCGCATAGGGTTAAAAAAGCGTCAAACACGCATCGAATACAGGCGTAAATGATTTCTTACGCCGTTTCGAGGGCAGTCCGCAACAGGTTTTGTCGCGGCTCGGCGGGGTAGCGCTCAGTTCTTGGCCTTATCCACCAGCCGGCCTTCGGCGATCCACGGCATCATGGCCCGCAATTTGGCGCCGACCTCTTCAACGTCGTGGGCCACCGAGCGCGCACGCAGCGCCTTGAAGCTGGGTTGGCTTACGCGGTTCTCAAGCATCCACTCGCGAGCGAAGCGACCGGATTGGATTTCGTCGAGAATGCGCCGCATTTCGGCGCGCACTTTGGTATCGATCACCCGCGGCCCACGCGTGTACTCCCCGTACTCGGCAGTGTTCGAGATCGAGTAATTCATGTTGGCGATGCCACCTTCATAGATGAGATCGACGATGAGCTTGACCTCGTGCAGGCACTCGAAATAGGCCATTTCCGGGGCGTACCCGGCCTCGACGAGGATCTCGAACCCGGCCTTGATGAGCTCGACCAGCCCGCCGCATAGCACCACCTGCTCGCCGAAGAGGTCGGTCTCCACCTCTTCGCGGAACGTCGTCTCGATGATGCCGGCGCGGCCGCCGCCGATCGCCGAGCCGTAGGAGAGCCCGATTTCCTGCGCGTTGCCCGAGACGTCCTGGTCCACCGCCAGCAGGCATGGCACGCCGCCGCCGCGCTGGTACTCGGAGCGGACCGTGTGGCCCGGACCCTTCGGCGCGATCATGAACACGTCGAGATCGGCCCGCGCGTCGATGAATCTGAAGTGAATGTTGAAGCCGTGGGCGAAGGCCAGCGCGGCACCCTCTTTGAGGTTGCCCACAACGTGGTCGTGATAGAGATCGGCCTGGAGCTCATCGGGCGCGAGCACCATGACGACGTCGGCCCATTGCGCGGCCTCGGCGACCGGGAGGACGCTGAAGCCGGCGGCCCCCGCCTTCTCGGCACTGGCGGAGCCCTCGCGGAGCGCCACGACCACCTCGGCCACGCCGCTGTCCTTCAAGTTGTTAGCGTGGGCATGGCCCTGGCTGCCGTAACCCACCACCGCCACCTTTTTCGATTTGATGAGGTTCACGTCCGCGTCGCGATCGTAATAGACACGCATCTTGGTCCTCCTCGCGAGAGTCTTCCTCGCGTTACGTGGCCTCGGTCCCACGGGTGATCGCGACCACGCCGCCGCGCGCGATCTCGACCAGGCCGAGGGGCTTCATCAGTTCGATGAAAGCGTCGAGTTTGTCGGTTGAGCCGGTCATTTCGAAGACGAAGGAAGCAGTGGTCGAATCGACGACGCGGGCGCGAAAGATGTCGGCGATGCGCAGTGATTCGACGCGTGCCTCACCCCTTCCCGTCACCTTTATCAGCGCCAGCTCGCGCTCGATATGGGGCCCCTCGAGGGTCAGATCGCCGACCTTGTGAACCGGCACGAGACGCCCGAGCTGGGCCTTGATCTGCTCGACGATCATGGGCGTTCCCGAGGTCACGACGGTGATTCGGGACAGGTGCTCGACCTCATCGACCTCGGCGACCGTTAGGCTTTCGATGTTGTAGCCGCGGCCCGAGAACAGCCCGATTACCCGCGCCAGGACGCCGGCCTCGTTGTCCACCAAGACGGAAATCGTGTGACGCCGTGGGGTTTGGGATTCGGGCGATGGGACGGGCGGCGGCGGGCGAGCGAGCGCGCGCCGCCGAGCCTTCTTGGCAGTCGCGGGGCGAGCCCGGCTCACACCAGCGCCAGGCCCCGATCAGGCGCCTTCGGTGCCTTCTCGCCGGGTCCCAAGATCATCTCGTAATGTGCCGAGCCCGACTGAATCATCGGGAAACAGTTTTCGTTCTGATCGACCACCATGTCGACGATAACCGCGCGATCAGCCGCGATCATTTCGTCGATCACGCCGTCGACCTCATCGGGTCGGGTGGCGCGAAGCCCGAGCGCCCCGAAACTGTCCGCGAGCTTCACGAAATCGGGAAGCGCGTCCATGTAGCTCTCGGAATAGCGCCCGCCGTGCATGATCTCCTGCCACTGGCGCACCATTCCCATGTAGCGGTTGTTGAGGATGAATACTTTTACCGGCAGTCGGTACTGGGCGATGGTGGATAGTTCCTGCACGTTCATCAGGATGGAGGCTTCGCCAGCGACGTCGATGACGAGCGAGTCGGGGTGTGCGATCTGCACGCCCATCGCCGCGGGCAGTCCATAGCCCATGGTGCCCAAACCGCCAGAGGTCATCCACCGGTGGGGCTCCTCGAACTTCAGGAATTGAGCGGCCCACATTTGATGCTGGCCGACCTCGGTGGTGATGTAGACGTCCTTTTGCTTGATGCGCTCGTAGAGGCGCTGGAGCGCATACTGCGGTTTGATGATCTTGGCCGAGTGCGCATAGGAGAGGCAGTCGCGCGCACGCCACTCGTCGATCTGGTTCCACCAGCTCTTGAGCGCGGACTTGGCGTTGCGGCGTTTTCGCACCCGCCAGCGTTCAAGCATCTCTTCCAAGACACATCCGACGTCGCCAATGATGGCGACATCGACCGCGACGTTCTTGTTGATGGAGGACGGATCGATATCGATCTGGATCTTCTTCGAGCCCTGGGAGAAGGCGTCGAGCCGACCGGTCACCCGGTCGTCGAAGCGGGCGCCGACCGCCAGCATGACGTCGCAATTGGCCATCGCCAGATTGGCCTCGTAGGTGCCATGCATCCCGAGCATTCCCAGGAACTGGGGATCGGAGCCGGGATAGGCGCCCAGCCCCATCACGGTGTTGGTGATCGGAAAGCCCGAGAGCCTCACGAATTCGGTCAACAGTTCGGAAGCCTTGGACCCCGAATTAATCACCCCGCCACCGGAATAGACGATCGGGCGCCGCGCCTTGGCGAGTAGGTCGAGGGCATTGTCGATGCGCTCGGAATCGCCTGTGACCCGGGGCCG
Organism: uncultured Alphaproteobacteria bacterium; assembly: GCA_964446055.1. Lineage (GTDB taxonomy): Bacteria > Pseudomonadota > Alphaproteobacteria > VGEJ01 > VGEJ01 > CAYUNL01. The sequence goes on from CAYUNL010000083.1 coordinate 3,028, forward strand.
GTAGGAGCGATGGACCACGTCCTCGGGACTGACATAGGCACCAAGAGCGAGTTGGACGTCCTTGGGGAGATCGACGACGACCGGCCCGGGCCGGCCCGAGCGGGCGACATAGAAGGCCTCGTGCAGCGTGCGCGCGAGATCGGCGACGTCCTTGACCAGGTAGTTGTGCTTGGTGCACGGACGTGTGATCCCAATGGTGTCGGCCTCCTGAAAGGCGTCGTTGCCGATCATGTGGGTGGTGACCTGGCCGGTGAGGCAGACCACGGGAATGCTGTCCATCAGGGCGTCGGTCAGCCCGGTCACGGCGTTGGTCGCCCCGGGACCCGAGGTGACCAGGACCACGCCCACATTGCCCGTCGAGCGGGCATAGCCCTCGGCCGCGTGGACCGCACCGGCCTCTTGGCGAACCAGGATGTGACGCAGCCGGTTGTCCTTGAATATCTCGTCGTAGAGCGGCAGCACGGCGCCGCCGGGGTAGCCGAACACCACGTCGGCACCCTGGTCGTGCAACGCCTTGAGAACGATTCGCGCGCCACTGAGGCGGTCGTCCGCCATGTGCTCTCCCTTGAGCGGGCGCGCGCCGCCACGCGCGCCCAAGACCCCCGCGAATCCCCACGACCGCGAGCCGGCGGCAAAGTAGACCGTGCCTAGTGAGTGGTCAATACGCCGCGCTGTCGGGATAGGATCGTGCGGGCCAGAGCCTCGGGCTTGGACTCGGTCAGCTCGGTCCACTCCTCCATGTGACGGCGAAACCAGGTGAGCTGGCGTTTGGCGTAGCGTCGAACCGCCGACTGCCCGGACCGGACGGCATCGTCCAAGGCGGCTTCGCCGCGCAGGTGGCGGCGAAGTTCGGGTATTCCCACCGCCTTCATCGCCGGCAGCGAGGGATCGAGTCCGCGGGCCTCGAGCGCCGCGACTTCTTGCAGCGCACCGCGCGCGACCATGTCGGTGAAGCGCGCATCACACCGCGCATAGAGCCACTCGCGTGGTGGCATCAGAACGATCCTGGCGTCGGCAACGCCGATGTTGGGCGCCGTAGCCGGACGCGACTGCCATTCGGCGAGGGAGACCCCGGTGGCCTCGAACACCTCCCAAGCGCGGGCGACGCGTTGGCGGTCGGCGGGTTCGAGCCGCGCCGCCATGACCGGGTCGCACTTGGCGAGGGCCGCGTGGAGCGTTGGCGCTCCCGCCGCCGCGAGCCGGCGCGCCCGCTCGCGTACCTCGGAAGGTATCTCCGGAACCGGGGCTAGGCCGCCTTCCAGCGCCCGGAAGTAGAGGCCGGTACCGCCGACCACCAATGCCGATTTGCCCTCGGCCCGAGCGCGGGCAATCTCTGCCACGGCCCGCGATTGCCAGGCGGCGACGGAAAATGAATCAGCGACCGAAATCACGCCATAAAGTCGATGCGGGACCCGTACCTCATCGCCAGCGCTGGGGCGCGCCGTGATCACCTCGAGCTCGCGGTAGACCTGCATGCTGTCGGCGTTGATGTCGGCGCCGTCGAGGGCCTCGGCGAGCATCAGCGCGAGTTTTGATTTGCCGCTGGCCGTTGGTCCGGCGAGCAAGATCAGCCGAGAAGGCATGACCGTGCCGGTGCGCGCCGTCTTGGCCGGCGCTAGCGTTGCGGCGAGCGGCGCTTGTGCTCGCTCAGCCAGCCACCAATCGAACGGCGACGAAACTGAGGTCGCCTCCACGCGAGAGGGTGAAGACCACCGACTTGCGCCCGCTATCCTGTACCTCGCGCACCCGCTCGACGAGTTCGGCCGGCGAGGTCACCTCGTTTTGGCTCACCTCGGTGATAACGTCGCCGGGTTGAATCCCCTCGGCAGCGCTCGATTCCTGATCGACACCGACGACCACCACGCCCGTCGCCACATCGTCGAGGCCAAACCTCGACCTTAGGTCGGGCGTGATCTCGGCGAGCGCGAGTCCCAAGATCTCGGCGCTTTCGGGCTCGACAGCGAGCGCCGCGAGTTGGCGCTCGTCGCGGAGCTCGCCGATGGTGACCCCCACCGTCTCGCGCCGGCCCTTGCGCCAAATCTCGACCTCGACCGTGCGTCCGACCTCGGTCGCCGCCACGGCACGGGTAAGCGCGCGGGTGTCGGGGATCTCGGTGCCATCGAATCTTAGAATCACGTCTCCGGGCTCGATGTGACCGAAGGCCGGCTCACCTTCGTTGACGCTGGCGACCAGCGCCCCTTCGGCGGATTCCAATCCAAGTCCCTCGGCAATATCGTCGTCCACGGTCTGGATTCGCACGCCGAGCCAGCCGCGGCGTACCGCCCCCGATGCGGCCAGTTGGGTGACCACCGGTATGGCCAGCGCCGAGGGGATGGCGAAGCCGACGCCGACGCTGCCGCCCGAGGGCGAGAAGATCGCGGTGTTGATGCCGATCACTTCGCCGTCCATGTTGAACAGCGGACCGCCAGAGTTTCCGCGGTTGATCGACGCATCGGTCTGGATGAAATCATCGTAGGGGCCGGCATTGATGTCGCGGTTGCGCGCCGAGATGATCCCGGCCGTCACCGTACCGCTTAGCCCCAGCGAACTACCGATGGCGAGCACCCAGTCGCCAACGCGGGCGACCGAAGAATCGCCCCATGACACAGTCGGCAATGAACCCTCGACATCGATCTTGAGGACCGCAATGTCGGTGCGCTCGTCGCGCCCCAGCACCTCGGCCGTAGCGCGACGTCCGTCGTGCAACACGACCTCGATGGTTTCGGAATCGACGATTACGTGGTTGTTGGTGACTACGATCCCATCGCCGTCGATGACGAAGCCCGAACCGACCGAGTTCGGCCGCCGCCGGGGGACGTCGCCGTCCGGTCGCTGACGTTCAAAGAAGTCCCTGAAGTATTCCTCGAACGGCGAACCGGGCGGGAACTGCGGCGTGTCGGGTCGGCCGGGCCCGCGGCCCCGAACCTGCTGGGTTGTGGTGATGATGACGACGGCCGGCGAGAGTTGCGCGGCGAGATCGGCAAAACTGTCGGGTGCGGAGCGCGCCAAGGCGGGGGGCGCAAAGGCCAGCGCCATCACCAGCAAAAGGGCACTGGCGATACCCGTGGATGCTGGGTGGCCGCGGCCTCCCGCTGCCCATAGGCCAAGCAATCGAACGTCACGTAAGATCACCGCTCTCCCTCCGTTCAGACGGCACGCACCAGGTTGGCCACCGGGTGCCGCACAAGAGTCCAGCTTCACCGGCGCATCCGGTTCGGTGCGCCCATTCTATCCCCAATCGCGAACAAATTGTGACCCGTTGCCACCCCCAACGATCACGGTCGCGCGATTAGCCCTGAATAATCCATACCACCAGGACACCGAACCCCGCCGCCGCGACACCGGCTACGCGCAGCGTCCCGGACGACTGCGCGAGGGCGATCGTCATTGCCCGTTTCATGCCGTCGGGGAACAGCGCATACATGGTCCCTTCAAGCACCAGGACCAGCGCCAGTGCGAGCGCCAGCGTGGCCACCCTAGGGCCCGCCGTGGGCCACCGGTCTACTCCTTAGGGGTCTCACCGAAATAGCGAAAGAACTCGCTGCTCGGCGAGAGCACCATCGTCGTGTCGTCTTTTCCCAATGCCTCGGCATAGGCCAACATCGAGCGATAGAAGTTGAAGAACTCGGGATCCCGGCCGTAGGCCTCGGCGAAGATCTTGTTCTTTGTGCCGTCGCCCTCGCCGCGGATCATTTGCGACTCGCGCTGCGCCTCGGCCAAGAGGACGGTCCGCTCGCGATCGGCCCGGGCGCGAATTCGCAGCCCGATCTCGGCGCCCCGGGCCCTGAACTCGCGCGCCTCGCGCTCGCGCTCGGTGTTCATCCGCGCATAAATCGCCTGGCTGTTGGCCTCGGGAAGGTCGGCCCGCTTGATGCGCACATCAACGACCTGGACGCCAAGCCGCACGGCCTCGGTATTCACCTGGTCGCGGATGGCGGTCATCAGCGCCACCCGCTCGCCCGTCAACACTACCGCCAAAGGCACCTCGCCCAGAACGCGCCGCAAGCTTGAAACGAGAATCGCGTTAAGTCGCTGGCGGGCAACCCGTTCGCCGCCGACCGCCTGGTAGAACTGGAGCGCGCCGGTGATCCGGTAGCGGACGAAGGAATCGACCACCAGGCGTTTCTGGTCGGAGGCGATGATCTCTTCGGCGTCGGCATCCAAGGCGAGGATGCGGTTGTCGAGGCGTTCGACTTGCTGCACGAAGGGAATCTTGAACTGCAGCCCGGGCAGGGTCACCACGCGCACCGGCTTGCCGAACTGCAGCACCAGAACCTGTTCGGTCTGGTGCACCCGGAAGGTGGTGCTGTCGATGATAAAGCCCACCACCAGGACGGCGACTGCCGCGATCAATAGGACACCCGGTCTCATTGCGTCGCCTGCGAACGCTTACGCAGCTCGGGCAGCGGCAAGTACGGCACCACCCCCGCGCCGCCCTGGTTGTCGACGATCACCTTGTTCATCCCCGCCAGCACCTCTTGCATGGTTTCGAGGTAGATCCGCTGGGCGGTCACGTTCTTGGCCAGCGCGTATTCACGGTAGATCGAAAGGAACCGGGCGGCGTCGCCCTCGGCCTCGGCTATCACCTGCTCGCGATAGCCCTGCGCTTCCTGAATCATGCGCTCGGCCTCGCCGCGGGCGCGCGGGATGATGTCGTTTTCGTACCCCTCCGCCTCGTTGCGCAGGCGCTCGAGATCGGCGCGCGCTCGCTGGACGTCGCGGAAGGCGTCGATCACCGGCGACGGGGGATCGACCTTTTGCAGTTTGATCTCGCTGACTTCGACCCCGGCCGCATAGGAATCGAGGATGGTTTGGAGCAGGGCCTGGGTCTCCTGCTCGACCTGCTGGCGGCCCTCAGACAGTGCGCTCTGGATCGGCGTCACCCCGATCACCTCACGCATCGCGCTCTCGGCGGCTTGCTTGACCGTGGCCTCGACGTTCTGGACGTTGAACAGAAATGCCTGGGCGTCGGAGATCTTCCACAGCACCTGGAAGTCGATGTCGATGATGTTCTCGTCCCCGGTCAGCATCAGGCTTTCCTCGGGGATGTCGCGCGAGACGTTGGTGCGGCCGGCATCGCCCCCGGAGAAGAAGCCAACATCGACCCGGCGGATGCGCGTGACTTTGGGCTTTTCGACGCTCTGGATCGGCCACGGCCAATGATAGTTGAGGCCCGGCCGGGACGTCGAGGTGAAGGCGCCGAACGTCAGCACGACGCCCTCCTCATCGGGACCGACGCGGTAGATCCCGGTCAACAACCAGATCACGATCACGATCAGGGCGACGATGGCGACGCCGCGCCATCCCCCGGTGCCGCTGGGCAAAAGGCCGCGGAAGCGGTCCTGGCCCTTGCGCAACAGTTCTTCGAGATCGGGAGGCTGCGCCCCGCCGGTCGGCCCCTGACCCCAAGGGCCACCGCCGCCGTTACCTTGAGTGCTCCACGGCATGGATACTAATTCGGCTAATTGGTACGAACGTTCAAGGCCGCCCGCGAGCCGGTTTCGGCTTGGCGGTGGCCTGCCACGCGGTTATATGCCAGGTTGGTCATTAGTGCAACGCGAAGTCGTGCGGTCCGAAGTTCCGTTGAAACATATTGGGGAGCGGGGATTTTTCAAGATGGCGGCGGTTGCCAAAGACGATGTCATGGCGGCCCTCAAGGGCGTCAGCGAACCGGCAGGCGGGACCGACGTCGTGAGCGCGGGAATGATTTCGGGCCTGGCGATTCGTGAAGGACACGTCGTCTTCTCGATCGCGGTTGAGCCACAGGAGGCGGAGGCCAAAGAGCCGCTACGCCTGGCCTGCGAGAAGGCCGCCGACACGCTTCCCGGCGTCCTGTCGGTAACCGCGGTGCTTACGGCGCACCGTCCACAAGCGCAGGCGCAGGCCCAGGCCGCACCTGCCGCACCGGCCGCCAGAGGTGGGCATCTCGACATCCCTGGGATTCGAACCATTCTCGCGGTCGCCTCGGGCAAGGGCGGCGTGGGCAAATCGACGACCGCGGTCAATCTGGCGCTGGCCTTCCAGGAAACGGGCCTTCGGGTGGGATTGATGGACGCCGACATCTACGGTCCGAGCATTCCCCGCATGATGGGCATCGACGGCCGCCCGAACTCGCCCGACGAAAAACGGATCGAGCCGCTGCGCGCCTATGGCATGCCGACGATGTCGATCGGCTACCTAGTGCCGGCGGACACGGCGATGATCTGGCGCGGGCCAATGGTGCAGAGCGCGATCGAGCAGCTTTTGCGCGAGGTCATCTGGGGCGAGCTCGACGTCTTGGTCATCGACTTGCCGCCGGGCACCGGCGACGCCCAGCTGACGCTTTCGCAACGGGTGCCGCTGGCCGGCGCGGTGATCGTCTCCACGCCGCAGGAGGTGGCACTGGCCGACGTGCGCAAGGCCATCAACATGTTCAGCAAGGTCAACGTCCGAGTGCTCGGCATCATCGAGAACATGAGCGCGTTCGCCTGCCCCCACTGCGGCGAACGCACCGACATTTTCGGCCACGGCGGCGCCGCCGCGACGGCCACCGAGCTGGGTATCGATTTCCTCGGCGAGGTACCACTGATTCCGGTGATTCGCGAGACCTCGGACAGCGGCCAGCCGATCGTCGTCGCCGATCCTGAAAGTGTTGCGGCCGAGGCCTACCGGGAAATCGCGGCCGCGGTGCTGGCGCGGCTCGAACCCGCCGAGGAAGGTCCGCGCATCGTCATCCAGTAGCCGGGGTCATCCAGTAGCCGGCGTCATCCAGTAGCCGGCGGGGACTCGTCCTCGCGGCCGAGTACCGCCATGAGCTCGCGCCACTCGCGCTTCGAAAGACCGCTTTCGGGCTGGGTCACCGCCTCGCCCGCGATCATGCGCTTGACGAGATCGAGGCCGGCGGCGGAAAGATTGGCGCCGCCCATCTGGTAGTCCATGAACGCCTCGAAGGTGTGCGGGACCCAGCGCCGCAGCGTGTCGAGCATCGCCGCTGCATAGGCTCGGATTTCGTATTGGGCGTGATCATCGGCCCTGAGGCCGAGGAAATGCATGAGGTTGTAGAGGTCTATCTTCCAGTACCACTGGGTATAAAAGCTGAGCGATAGGTTCATGCGCGCCAGCTCGCGCGCCAGCCCGAGCCGGGATTCTTCGATCGGCTCACCCGCCGCGTCCTCGTTCAGCATCTCGGTGTAGTGGCCATAGGCCCGGCCGGCGTCCCCGCGCAGCAACTCGAGCACGCGCGCGGCCTCCTCGCCGGTAAGAATCCGGCCCCGGCCCTGGCGGTTGGCGCGCGACTGGGCGGCCAGATGCTCGGGCGCAGGGACGTAGAACTCGTTGTCGAGGATCGAGTAGCGGGCCGAGTACTCGTTGACGTTAGCGGTGCGGTGCCGAATCCACTG
>CAYUNL010000084.1:0-8434 GCA_964446055.1 uncultured Alphaproteobacteria bacterium
CCGGGTATTTCGCCGCCAGGGTCGAGACCGGCCAGTCGCCGCCATACATCACCCGGTCGAACCCGAAGGATTCGATTACATGATCGATGTAGGGCCGGAGCTGTTCCCGGGTCCAACTAAACGTCATCGCCGCCCCCGAAGCGGCGCGGGCTTCCGCATGGTCCGCTGCAGTGACGAGACCCGACATCTTACAGTGGACGTTCGGCAGGTCCGCCAGTTCCCCCAGGTGCTGCCGCCAGGGTTCCAAAAGTCCGTCCCCGATGGCGGGCTTGCCGATGTGGTCGAGAATGAACCTCACCTCGGGACAGCTCCGCGCGAGCCTCACGGCGTTGGCCATGTGCCGATGTTGGATGCAAATGTCAAAGGTGAATCCGAACTCCGCCAGCAGCTTCACGCCGGCAATGAAATCGGGCTGCACGCAGAAATCGTCGTCGGGCTCGTCCTGGATGAGACGGCGGATGCCGTGAACGAGGGAGAGCTCGGCCAGAGCTTCGAGATCGGGGCGTGCCGAGGCGCCGTTCTCCAGCGGCGCCGAAGCGACGATCGCCTGAATGCGGGGGTCGGCCTGAGCCTCCTGGGTCACCCATTGCGCTTCCGCCAGGCGGTCGTGCGGCGCGACGTCGCACTCGAGAAACACCATGCGCTCGACATCGACGGCAGCTCGATGCTCGTCGAAGTCGGGGAGCAAGAATGGCCGGTCGAGCTGTGGAATGCTGCCGTGCCACGGATAGGTCAGTCTGGCCGGGTCGAAAATGTGCAAATGCGTATCGATGATCGCGAACTTCGGCATTGCTGCCTCCCCTTCGCTGTTTTACCGCTGCGTCGCGCAACCAGAGTCGCTATCGGCGATCGAGCGCCGGCGCGTTGTCGTTCCCACGGCATCCCTTGCGCTACCGACCACAACACTCATTCGGGAAACGTGTCCTTGAAAGGTCCGATGGTGTCGAACAGGGCGCGGCGTTTCAGCGTCACATCCCCTCCCACGTTGAAAATCCGCGCACCGAGATCGTAGTAGTGGCGGGCCTGCTCGGGGCTCGACGGCGCCATCACCATCGTCTTGCCGGCCTGGTGGACCGCCCTCACAATGCGCTCAATCTTAGGCGTAAGGTACGACAGGGCCGCCTCTCCGAACAGACCGAGGCCAATCGACCAGTCGGACGGCCCGACGGCAAACAGATCGATGCCGTCGATCTCGACAAAGGCATCGAGCTGCTCGAAGCCTTCGTCGCTCTCGAACATCGTCATCAGATGCGTGGCCAGGTTGGCCTGGCGCAGCGTGTGCGCCGGATCGGAGCCAAGCGTGAAGCCGGTGCCAGCCGAGTTGGAGGATGCGCCACGCCGGCCGATCGGCGGGTACTTGCCCAGCTGGACCAGCTGTCTCGCTTGCTCGACGCTGCGGATGTCGGGCAGCGCCACCACCTGAAAGCCACCGTCGAGCAGGCGCTGAACGTGGGTTCGGCTGAGCTCGAGAATGCGCGCCAAGGGCACCATCCCGAGATGGGTGATGACGCGGCCGAGCCTGAGGGCCTCGGTTGTCGACATGGCGCTGTGCTCGAGGTCCAGCCAAATGATGTGATAGCCCGCCTGCGCGAACAGCTCGATGTCCGTCAACGTCGCATCGCGGCACACGATGGTGTAGAGCACGTCGGTGGATTCCAACAGTTCGCCAAGTCTGCCTTTCATGTCATCAGTTCCTCCGCGGGGTGGCGATCGGAGCCTACGAAGGGTGGCGCGCCGGCGCCAATGGTTTGGCGGGTGGCACGGGTCCGGTCCGGTTCATGGTAGGCTCGGCCGGTAGCACGCTATTGATTTCGTGACTCGGCAAAATGATGTCAGACGGCAAGACCATGGCACGACTAGAGAACAAGGTAGCGTTCATTACCGGGGCGGGCTCGGGGATCGCGCGCTCCGCCGCTCAGATTTTCGCGCGGGAGGGCGCCAAGGTCGTCATTGCCGAGTTGAAGCCCGAACTCGGACAGGCGGCCGAGCGAGTCGTCCGGGAGGCGGGCGGCGAGGCGAGCTTTGTCGAGACCGACGTCACCCAGGAGGATAGCGTCAAGAACGCCATCCAGGCGACACTCGAGCGCTACGGCAAGCTCGACGTGCTGTACAACTCCGCGGGCGGCTCGATCGTCGAAGACACCACGGTCACCGACGTCGAGATGTCGGTGTGGCCCTATACCCAGTCGCTGGACCTGCTTGGGACGTTCCTGTGCTGCCGCCACGGGATACCGGAGATCATCAAGGCCGGCGGCGGCTCGGTCATCAACACCTCGTCGATGGTGGCGGTGGCGAGCGGCTCCTTCCGTGCCCACGTCTACGTGGCCGCGAAGGGTGGCATCATCGCCCTAACCCAGGCGCTGGCCGGGGAGTACGCCAAGGATCGCGTTCGCGTCAATACGATCTGCCCCGGCGGGATTGCCACCGAGCGGTCCCGGCAACGCATGGGCAACCCCGACGAGCTGGAGCCGATCAAGACGCTGCGCGAGCAGTATCCGTTCGCGATCGGCACGCCCGAGGACATCGCCCATGTCGCCTTGTTCCTAGCCTCGGACGAGGCGTGCATTCTTACCGGCACCACGATACAGGCGGACGGCGGTCCCCGGCTTTCCAACAAGTTGGACGAAGCCATCTATGCGGGGATTGCATTGCGCCACCCGAGCGACGATCCTTGATCGAGCAACACCAACCAGGGGAGGGGACGCCATGAGTGAGCAGCCAAACGCCAGGCTCAAATCCTGGAACGACCAGGCATTCTGCGTCAACTATGGAGATGAGGCGGTCTGGAAGGCGGGGCTGCGGGGGTTTGCGATGTACCGTGACCTCGGCATCGAGGAGGCGACCGGTGGCCAGTTTCGTGCTCATCTGATCCGCGTTAAGAAGGAGGAGTTTGAAAAGCACCATACGACGGGTCTGCATCGGCACCTCTGCGACTTCCAGTTCAACTACTGCCTAAAGGGATGGATCAAGTTCGTCTATGAGGGGCAGGAGGAAGAGTTCACGTTCAAGGCGGGCGACGCTTGGTTGCAGCCGGCCGGAATCGTCCACAACGAGATCTCGTGCTCGGACGAGCTGGAGGTTTTGGAGATCTATTCCCCGGCCGTTCACGAGACGGTTGGCGTCGAGCAGATGCCCGACGTCGCCGACTGAGATTCTTCGCCCCCTCCCGGCCCCCGATTCTGGACGGCCGATCCACCTCCGGTGCTCGGGCATCCTTCTTGATCTAGATCAGGGCAGCTTGCGGTCGGCCCGTGGACTAAGGGGATGATGTCAGCTTCATGCGGACGGAGGGTGTGCCATGTCCGAACAGCAGCGCTTGCCAAGCGACCCGCCCTATTACTTCGAGCGTCACGTCTTCGGCTGTACCAACCAGCGCCCGCCGGACCACCCCGAGGGCTGCTGCCATTCCAAGGGCGCCGAGCCGCTCGTCGATCACCTGCGGGACAAGGTGAAGGAGCTAGAAGTGGCCGGCGTGCGCGTGAACCGCACCGGCTGCCTGGGCCGCTGCGAGTTGGGCCCGGCCTTTGTCGTCTACCCGGAGGGGGTGTGGTATCGGCCACGGACAACGGCCGACATCGACGAGATTATCCAGGCCCATCTGGTAGAGGGCGGTCGCGTCGAGCGCCTGATGCTCGGGCCCGAGGGGCCGATCGCCGCTTGAGGGCGTTCACGCTTAGGCCACCCGGTCGCACGCGTGGGTGGCGAGAATGGCGGCAATGGGCTACGGCGCGAGCCCGGCGGTGACCAACTCGAAGCGGCTCAGTTCGACGTAGTCGAACGCGGTGTAGGGGTCGTTGGGCGCGAAGAAGACGACCCCCAAGAGCGCCGCCCAGTTGCCGTCCTCGTCCTCGGCGAAGACCTCGTCGAACTCGAGCACGGTCGAGCGTCCCTGGATCAGGCCATCGAGCGGCCCCTGGTTGGCGAGCGATAGCGTGCGCACCGTGCGGTCTCGCAGCTGCACGCCGATCAGCGCCGGGTCGATATCGTAGTCGCCAAACACGAGATTGAAGAAGATCGGCGAGTGTTCGGGAATGTCGTCGCGGCCGACGGTGAATTCGAACACGAAAACCGCGTTGTTGGGCGTCTGCGGGCCGTCGGCGTCCGGCCAGTTGTCCGGCGGGGCGGAGGCGGAAAGCGACAGGTCCGTCCAGATCGAGCCGCGCGTGCGATCGCCGATCGACAGGCAACCGACGCACGAGCGCTCAGCATCGGCGATCTCGTCGGCGCTGCGGTTGTCGAAGTTGTCCTGACTCATCACGGCGACGCCGCCGTCGCGGTTGAGATCGGGGAGGAATTCGTTCTCGCCGAGGCGGCCGTCGCCGTCGCTATCGGCCGGGAACGTCTCGGGGCCCGGCACGGCGCGTACCAGGTGCGCCATGTTGGCGAAGCCGAACCCATCGTTATCACCAATGCGGACATAGTCGAACGGTTCGGCCTGCGCCGCGGCAGCGGACAGGGTCGCGGCAAAAGCCGTCGCACATGCCCGCATCGCCCAACGCCCCTGCGCGCTTTTCATCGCCCGCCCCCTCGGTCCGATTGAGGCTATGGTACACCGGCGTAGGGCGGGGCGCGGCCATCAGAACTTCGTGAGCCACCCCCTGCTCATCGGCTGAGTTCGAGGCCAGCGCTGACCGCGAACTTCAACGGGGGCGGTAAAGGCGCATCGCCGGTACCGCGACCACGCTGGCGATGGCGCAGTAGATCGCGCACACCAGGGTGATCGCCTCGATGGAGATGCCGCGGTCGAGCGCCGCGCCCATGAGCGCCGGCGCCAAGGCACCGGCCAGCACCATGAACGCGAAGGCGAGCCCACGAATCGAGCCGAGGTGTCGGGTGCCGTAGGCGTGGGGCCAGAAGGCGTCGAAGAAGACCATGGTCATCCCCGACGTGATGCCGGCGAGAACCATGTAGCCCCAGGCCGCCGACGCGTCGTTGGATAGCGTCAGCCAGAGACAGGCCAAGGCCAGCGGCGGCAACAGCCACGGTAGCGCGCGCGAGGCTCCGGCGCGATCGATCGCGGCGCCCAGCGTCAGGCCGGAGACGACGCTGGCCGCAGAGTGGCCAATGAAGGCGGCGGCCCAGTTCTCGAGCGCCCAGCCCTTGGCCTCGATCAGAACGACCTGGTGAAAAATGAGACCGGTGCCGATGAACGAGGGCGCCAAGACGATCGGAAGGAGGGCGTAGAATCGAGGATCGCGAAGCACCGCGCCGCGGGTCCAGTGACCCGCTGCGGAGGCCAAGCCACCCTGGGTCGCGGGTTCGCCGCCGCCACCGTTGAGGTAGCGATCGTGGCGCCGGTCGTGATCGCGCAGCAACCACAGGCACGCCGGCAACAGCGCCAGCCCGAGCGCCGCGGCGAACACGATCCAGCTCTGTCGCCAGCCGATCGCCGCCACGGTCACGACCACCGCCAGCGGCAGTGTCGCCCTGGCCAGCGGTCCACCCAGTGCGACTGTCGCCAGCGCGCGGCCGCGCGCGGTCTCGTAGTAGCGCCCCTGGCTGGTGACCGAGGTGTGGCCCATCAGTCCCTGGCCGAGGTAGCGCAGCAGGAAGACGACGACGACCAACATCCACACGCCTTGCACCAGCGCCATCGCCACGCAGGCCAGCGCCGAGAACACGATGACGATCGTCGTCCACCGCCGCAGATCAAGGCGGTCGATCCAGTGGCCCGACCATGTCAGGAGCAGCGCGCTGGCCAGCGTGCCGGCCGAGTAGATCGCCCCGAACTCGCCATTGCCGATCGCGAACGCCGCGCGAATCTCGGCGGAAAAGAGCGCGATGAACCAGGTCTGGCCGAAGCTCGAGCCCAGCGTAAGCAGCAGGCCGAAGGCCAGCAACCGAGGGTCGGCGCGCACGAAGTGGAGCGCGCGGGAAACGGAGACCGATGTCACGTGCGTTTTCGGTGCTCAGGGGAGAGGAGGCCGTGCCGGGTGGCCTCCACAACGACCCCTAGGCTAGCATGGCTTGGCGCGCACGGCCACGGAGGCGGTGGGGACCGATGATGGGAGCCGAGGACAACAAGGCGATCGCGCGCGCCATCGTCGAGGAAATCTGGAACCAGTGGCGCGCCGAGCGGGTCGCGGACCTGATCGCCCCGGCCTACGCGGTCCACCGCGACCCGCTCGATTCGTGGGACGGCAAGACCCTGGACCACGCAGCCTTCAGGGAGCGCCTCGGGCAAACCCGCGCCGCCTTTCCCGATCAGCGATTCGCCATCGAGGACATGCTCGCCGAGGGTGACAAGGTCGCGGTACGCTGGACCTGCGAGGGCACGCACCAAGGGGACCTGCCCGGCTTTCCCGCCTCGGGCCGCGCCTTCAAGATCTGCGGTATGACCATCTACGCCATCGTCGAGGGCAAGGCGACCGGACACTGGCAGGCGCTGGACCGCATCGACCTAATGCGCCAGATCGGCGCCGTCGGCCTCTAGCGCTCGAAGCCGTAGTCGCGTTTTGCGCCCTCGGTGGTGACGAAGCCCTCGGCGAGGTCAGCGGCGAGCTTCGCGGGCTCGCGTGCCGCGGGATCGCCGAAGCCGCCGCCGCCGGCCTCGATCAGCGTAAGCCGTGCACCCGGCGCCAGCGTGTGGGTGCCCTTGGGATCGACCGCCTTGCCATCGATGCGGTGCTCGCGCCGCCCGCCGGGCCCGCCGCCGGCGAGGCCAAGCGCGGGGAACTCGGTGCGGTTGGCCATGCTGAATACGGTCATCGGCCGGCCGCTGTCGTTGCGGATGACGACCTCTTGGCCTAGCCCGCCGCGGGCTGCGCCGGGGCCACCGGAATCGGGGAGGAGCGCCTTTCGCTCGATGGTGGTTGCGGTCAAGCTCTCCCAGACCTCGACCGGAACCACGCCCATGTTCGAGGGCCCCGGCGTGGTATTGGCGCCGTCGTGACCGGCGAGCGCGCCGAAACCGCCGGCCGCGAAATAGATGGTGGCGATCGGCCCGCCATCGGGATGGGAGCCGTGGAAGGTGATCAGGTCCATGTTGCCGCAATCGGCCTGAACCTGTTCGGGCGCCGCCTCGGCGAGGGCGCCGAAAACGAGCGGGGTGACGAAGTGGCCGATGGTGTGGCGGCCACCGGTTGGGGCGGGCGGCAGCGCGTTGAGGATCGAGCCGGCCGGTGCCGTCACCTGCACCGGCACCGTCGCGCCTTGGTTGTTGGGCAGCGCCGGTGCGGTGACACACTTGACGGCGTAGAGCGCCATCGCCCGGGTGTAGCACAAGGGAACGTTGATGCCGCGGCCCACCACCGGCCCGGTGCCGGCAAAATCGATCGCGATATCCTGGCCCGAGACCTCGACCTCACAGGCGAGCTCGATCGCGTCCTCGATGCCTTCGATCTCGATGCGGTTGCGGTAGCGGCCATCGCGCATTGCCGCGATGCGCTCGCGGGTCAGTTGTTCGGACTGCGTGCGGATCGCCGCCGAGAGCGCGCCGAGGTCGTCGAGCCGGTACTCGTCCATGAACTCCATCAGCCGCTCTGCCCCGACCTCGTTGCAGGTTACGTTGGCCATCAAATCGCCCAGCACCTGGTCGGGAGCGCGCACGTTGGCGCGGACGAGATCGAGGATGAAGCCGTCGATCTCGCCGCCGCGGACGAGCTTCGCGATCGGCAGCCGCAAGCCCTCGTGGTAGATCTCGCTGGCGGCGGCGCTGAAGCCGGTGCCGCCGACGTCGGGCAGGTGCGTGATGCTGAGGGTGTAGGCGACGATGCGCCCGGCCTTAAACACCGGCCGCATGACGTTGATGTCGAACAGGTGGCCGGTGCCCATCCAGGGATCGTTGGTGATCACCACGTCGCCGGGGGCCAGGGTCTCGGCCGGGAAGCGCTCGAGCATGTGGGCCAGGGTCACCGGGGCGGTGCCGATAAAGACGGGAATGCTGTAGCTCCCCTGCGCGACCAGCCGCCCCTCGGCGTCGAGCACGACCACGGTAAGGTCGTAGCTTTCGCGGACGATGGTGGAGAACGAGGTCCGCACCAAGGTCGAGACGATCTCGTCGGTGATGGCGACCAGGCGGTCCCACATGATGCCCAGGCTGACCGCGTCCAGGGTCGGGGCGCTCATGCCCGCGCCTCGTCATCGTAGGCAAGCTCGGCGATCAGATTGTCGCGGGCATCGAGGGCGACGCGATCGCCGGCGCCGATCACACAGGTCGATTCTCGTTCCTCGATCAGCGCCGGACCGTCGACGCTCATGCCGGGGCGGAGCGCGTAGCGGTCATAGACCGGGCAGTCGCGAAACTCGCCCGCGGCCGAGACGTAGGCCGGGCGCACGCCCTTGCGCGCGGCATCCGCCGGCCCGCTTCCCGGCGGCGCCAAGACGCGGTACTCGGTGCTCAGGCCGCTCTCGGGTCCGCGCGCCTCGACCTTCCAGTTGACGATTTCGAGGGCCTCGGCCAGCGGGCTCGAGCTGAACACCTCGGCGTAGGCGC
>CAYUNL010000084.1:8444-10373 GCA_964446055.1 uncultured Alphaproteobacteria bacterium
TCGAGGTCCGGCTCTTGGGGTAGCGCGACCTCGATCTCGTGGCCCTGGCCGCGGAAGCGCATGTCGAGCACCCGCCGCGCGGCGATCGCCTCGCGCGCCACCCCGGCGGCCAGGAGAAAGCTCGCCGCCTCGCCTTCAAGCGCGCGAATCGTCGTGGCGAAGCGGCCCGCATCGATTTCGTCGAGCACCACCCGGTAGGAACGGGCGATCTCGAAGGACAGCGGGCTCGCCAGCAGGCCGAACGCCGACATGACCCCGGCGCCGACCGGAAAGACCGCGCGGGGCACGCGCAGCTTGCGCGCGACGTTGAGCGCGTGGACCGGACCCGAGCCGCCGAAGGCGACAACCGCCGCCGCCCGATAGTCGAACCCACGCTCGGCGGCGTGGACGCGGAAGGCGCGTGCGACGTCCTCGTTGATGGTCTCGTGGACGCCGAAGGCCGCGCGCACCGGCTCGACGCGCAGGCGCGAAGCCAGGGCCCCGACCGCCCGCCCGGCCGCCTCAACGTCGAGCGCCATCTCGCCGCCGAGGAAGAAGTCCGGATCGAGATAGCCGAGCAAGAGATTGGCGTCGGTCAGAGTCGGCTGGGTGCCGCCGCGGCCGTAGCAGGCGGGTCCAGGATCGGCACCGGCCGAACGCGGACCGACCACGATCACGCCGCGTTCATCGAGTTCGGCGATCGAGCCGCCGCCGGCGCCGATTTCGATCATGTCGATCGCCGGCACCCGCACCGGAAGGCCGCTGCCGCGCTTGAAGCCGTGGACCCGTGCGACCTCCATCTCGTACTTGCGGATCGGCGCGTGGTCGCGCACCAGCGCACCCTTGGCGGTGGTCCCACCCATATCGAATGACAGGAGTTCGGGCAGCTCGAGCGCACGGCCGTGAAAGGCCGACATCAGGACCCCGGCGGCGGGGCCGGATTCGAGCGCGCGAACCGGAAAGCGGCGCGCCGTCTCGGGCGTCAGCATGCCACCGGCCGAGGTCATGATGAACAACCGCCCGGCGAATCCAATGCCGCCGAGGCCGGCGACCAGGCGGTCGAGATAGCGCCCGAACATCGGTTGCACGTAGGCGTTCATCGTTGTCGTGGTCCAGCGCTCGTACTCGCGCATGCGCGGCAGCACCGCCGCCGAACAGCTAACCGCGAGCTCGGGAAAGGCGTTGGCCAGCGCCCCGCCAATCGCCTCCTCGTGGGCGGGGTTGGCGTAAGCGTGCAAGAGGCAGACGGCGAGCGCCTCGATGCCCTCGTCCTCGACCAGGTCGGCGGCGGCATCGAGCGCGGTTTGGCGATCGAGCGGTCGTTCGACGCTGCCGTCGTGCCGCACCCGCTCGTCGATCTCGCGCCGCAGCGCCCGCGGCACCAGCGGCGCCGGGAAGGCAAGACGCAGGTCGAACAGGTCGTATCGGGTCTCCAGCCCCATATCGAGGAGGTCGGCGAATCCGGCGGTCACCAGCATCCCGGTCTTGGCGCCACGGCGCTCGATCACTGCGTTGGTGACCAGCGTCGTTCCGTGCACCACGGCGGCGACGTCGGTCACCGCGACCGCGGCGCCGGCGAGCAGCGACTCGACACCTTCGATCACCGCCCGCGCCGGATCCTCGGGCGTGGTCAGCCGCTTGTGGATAGAGACCGTGCGCGCGGTCTGGTCGTAGAGGGCGAAGTCGGTGAAGGTTCCGCCGATGTCGACGCCAAGCCGATAGAGGGTCTCGCCCATGCCTTTGCTACGCCGCCTCCCGGCCCCGTCCCCCCGGCGGGACTCGGGTGCGGCATGCTAACACGCCCTCGTTGCTACCGTCCTTGGGAGCAGTGCGTGGGGCCGCGTCTAGTTGCGTCTGCGACGGGCAGCGCCGCCGCTGCCGCCGAGCAGAATACTTGCTCCGAGCACGAAGCCGAAGTTGTACCACGCCCCATTGTTGTGGACTTCGTAG
>CAYUNL010000085.1:0-10324 GCA_964446055.1 uncultured Alphaproteobacteria bacterium
CCGCCGATATCGGTGGCCAAGCGTCCCATAACTACCTCCGCTTTCGGTTATTCGGATGTCGGCTCAGGCAAAGCCCTGCGCTTTGGTCTACCCTCATTCGTGACTTGGTTTTTCACCGGCTTCGATCCGCTTCGCGCCGGTCAGGTCAGCGTCGGTGGTGTTCGCCTCTTTCAAGCTCAAGTCAGAGATGTCCGCGTCGCGCAGGCTGGCCCCGGTGAAGCTCGTGGCGCGGTGTTTGCCTGTTCCTTTCCCGTCGGTGCCCAGGAACTCCGCCGAACCCAGGTCAGCCGAAGCAAGCGTCGCGCCGCTCAGGTCCGCGTTCTCGAAGTTGGCGCCGGACAGCCCCGCGGACTGTAGATTGGCGTTGATCAGGCGGGTGTTGATGCGTCCGCCTGGGCCGCCGTTGCCCTCCGCGGGACTGAATTCGGCCAACACCAGGCGGGTGTTGCTGAGATCGGCGTTCGACAGATCGGCGCCCCTGAAGTCGGCGCGCCGCAAGTCTGCGCCGCCGAGGTCTGCATCGCTAAGGTCGGCGAGAACGAAGACCATGCGGGAAAGCCGTGATCCGGCAAGATTACAGCCACGCAGGTTGGCCGCGCTCAGATCGATCCCTCTGAGATCGGTCCGACGGAGGTCGTTTCCCGAAAGATTGGCGCCCGCGAGCGTCACCTTCCGCGAGCGTCCGGTCTTCTCTCCCTCCGATCCCACGAATCCGATCGAAGCGAGTTTCGCCGACGCCAGGTTGACTCCACGCAGGTCGGCATTTGCGAGTGCGGCAGCGGAAAAATCTGCACCCCAAACGTCTGCGCCGCTCAGGTTGGTGCCGGTAAGGTCGGCGACGACGAACTCGGCGCCGCGCAGCGTGGCGCCGCTGAGATCACAGTCGCGAAGCTCGGCGCCGCTCAAATAAACGTCGGTGAGGTCGACCCCGGCCAACGACATTCCCGAAAGCACCCCACGGCGGGCCTCCAAGCCGAAGGAATCGGTCCACAACGCGTGCTCGCGGATCGCCTGCTGGGTTTCGATCGGCAGCCGGGCAACGCCGAAACAGACCTTCGCGTCCGTGACCTCGGCGGCGCTAAGATCAACATTCGAAAGTATTGCGCCGTGGAGGTTCGCGCCGTTCAACCGCGCGCCGTGCACATTTGCGTTCTCCAGATTCGTGCCGGTGAGGTTGGCCTCGTCAAGCATCGCCGCTTCGAGGTTCGCTTCTGACAGATTGGCACCGTGCAAGTCGACCCGCGCCAACGAACCGCGAGTAAGTCGGGCCCGCAGTTCCGAGGCGTTGTGAAGATCCGCCTCCGACAGCTTCTCCGCAGCGGCCTCGGCGGCCCGAGCGCCGCGCGACAGGGCGGCCTGGATGCTGCCATCTTGAGATCCGCCCACCAGAACACCAGGTCGCAGGTCCGCGGCCCGGAGATCGGCGCCGCTCAGGTTCGCGTTGCGGAACCGCGCACCCCTCAGATCGGAGCCCGCGAACTTCACGCCGGACGCATCGGAGTCATCGAAGACGGCGCCGAACAAAACGGCGTTGCTGAGGTCCGCGCCAGCCAGCACACAGCCGCTGAAGTCGACCCCTGTCAGCGCCCCCTCGCGTAGATTGAGCTCGGGCAGACGCAGGCCGGACAGGTTCTCATTGACGAGACGTGCCCGCACGCCGCCCGCAAGGCCCCGCGTAAACCGATCGTGCCGGCGCAGCGTCTCGACGAACTCCTGCGGCGTCATCGCGATCTTGCGGCCCTCCCTAGGAGCGGCGAGCCCGCGCGGTCGCGTCCGCATCGAGCGCGCCGTCTTCGCTGACGACGACGCCGTATGCGGAGCGCGCGGTCTCGACCGTGAGATAACCGTCGGCGACGTCCGCCGCCACCGCTTCGGCTGGCCGGCCGCGCGGATCGCCGTAGCCGCCGCCACCGCCGGTGACGATCGAGAAGACCTGGCCGCGCGCCACATCGGTCGAGGAGACCCGAGCGCCGCGCCAGTTCGCGCGCCCGTTCGTCCGCACCTGGACATAATTGGTCGAGCCCTCGCCACCTCCGTCCAGGCCCCATGGCCGCGTGACCGAGCGTCCCATACTGCCGTAGACGAACGCGTCATCTGCCAGGATCTCATAGTCTCTGACCACGCCGAAACCGCCGCGATAGCGGCCGGCGCCGGTGCCGTCCTCGGTGTTCAAGGCATAGCGTTGGACACGGACGGGGTATTTGGCCTCGCACAACTCGATCGAAGTGTTGTAGGTGTCGCCGTCCGAAACCCCGATCAGCGCGCTCGCCCCGTCATGGTCGTTGATCGCACCCCAGCCCCCGACGTTGGGCTCCACCACGATGAACGGGTCGCCGCTCGCGGGATCGGTCCCGCAAATGAAGGTAGAACAAAGGCTCAGGTAGCTACCGGCGCCGTATCGGTCGGGCGCCAGCGGCGCGAGCGCCTTCCAGATCAGCTCGGACGCGTGGCAGCCCGCCTCGAAGTGCCAACACACCGGCGCCGGGTAGACGGCGCTAAAAACGGTGCCCTCCGGTACGACGATCGAAAGTGGCTTGAACCATCCCTCGTTGCCCGGTTCTTGGGGCCCCACCAGCGCCTTGAACGCGGTCTTCACCGCCGAGCGATGGGCGCCCCAAGCGCAATTTACCGGGCCACGCCGTTGCGGGCTCGATCCGGTGAAGTCGAAGATAATCGAGTCTCCTTCGATGCGCACCGCAACGCGTACGGGGAAGGGCTCGTTGTCGACGCCGTCTCCGTCGATGAAATCCTCGGCCTCATAAACGCCGTCGGGGAGCGCGCGGATCGCGGCCCGGCTCAAGCGTTCGCTGGTTTCCATCATGTATCGGAACGCGTCCTTGGTGCGGGCGACGCCGTACTTGTTGCAGATCTCCAGCATCCGCGCCTCGGCGATCCGCACCGAGGCGAGCTCGGCGTTGAGGTCGCCCAGGCTCATCTTGGGGATCCGCGTGTTGGCGGCGATCAGATCGACCAGATCCTCGCAGCGCTCACCCGCATCGTAAATGCGCTGCCCGGTAAATCGCAGGCCCTCGTGGAAGATCTCGGTCGCATCCATCGGCAGCGAGCCCGCCACCTTGCCGCCGATGTCGGTCCAGTGGGCGACCGCGATAGAATAGGCGATGACCTCGCCGTCGGCGAAGATCGGCTTGATGATGGCAACGTCGGACAGATGCGTACCGCCCTCGTAGGGATCGTTGGCCATGTAGATATCGCCGGGGCGCATGTCGCCGCCGAAGCGCTGGATGATGTTGTTGACGTGCCCGGCGAAGGTGCCGGTGAACACGGTGATGCCGTTGGTCTGCGAGATCACCTGGGCCTCGGCGTCGACGATGCCGCAGGCGAAGTCCAGGACCTCGTAAATCACCGGGCTCATCGAGGTTCGTGCCAACACCACGCCCATCTCGTCGGCCGCCGCCAAAAGCTTGCCGCGAATGATCTCGAAGGTTACCGACTCTTGCGCCGCCGCGACCTCGCACCCTGCTTTCACTTTGCACTCGCCTCCACTGAGATTCCGCTGAAACATGCGGGTTTGGGAAAATTATCCCAAAGGATTCCGCTTATCAACATCGATGGGCCGTGGGGCCCGGGGTGGGGCCCGTGGGCCGTCTAGCCCGAAACTTGGCGGTTCCGGCCTTCGTGGCAGGGATCGCGTTGGCGGTAGCCATCGTGGCCTGGCAGGGCTTCGATGTATTGGCCGACGCACTGGCCCGCGCCGGGTTCCGATTGTTCGTTCTGGTGCCCTATTTCGCGCCGTCGTTGGTCTTGGCGGCGCTCGCCTGGCGGACGCTCATGCCCCCCGCCGCGAGGCCAGGAATGGGACCGATCCTGGTCGGCAATTGGATCGGCTTCTCGGTCAACTGGCTGTTGCCGGTGGCCCACGTCGGCGGCGACGTCGCCCGCGCGGTGTGGCTCGCCCGGCGCCGCGGTTCGGGTGCCATCATGGGCGCGAGCGCATTGGTCGACAAGACCATCCTTGCGTTCGTCCAGGCGCTGATCGGCCTCGTGGGTGTAGGTCTGTTGCTGTCGGTCGCTGAGGGCGCGAGCCTGGCGCCGGCTGCGGCCGGCTTCTCGGTCGTGCTCCTCGGGCTGCTTTACGTCTTCTACCGCCTGCAAACGGGCGGCATGTTCGCCAGGCTTGCGGCCGGGGGCGGATGGCTGGTGGGCGGTCTGCCGGCCTCGCTTACCGGCGGCGCAGCGGCACTCGATGAGGCGGTCCGCGAAATCTACGCGGCCAGGCGGCGCGTCGTGGCTGCTGTTGCGTGGCGGTTTTGTTCGCGCATCATCATCACCGGCGAGGTCTGGCTGATCATGTTCTTTATGGGTCACCCGATCACCGTGGCAGATGCACTGCTCCTCGAAACCCTCACCCAGACGGTTCGCGCCGCGGCCTTCGTCATGCCCGGAGCGTTCGGGGTGCAGGAGGCCGGATTCATCGTGATCGGCGCCTTCGTCGGCGTGCCGGCCGACCTCGCTCTCGCCGTGTCGCTCGCCAAACGGGTACGGGAGCTGGCGATCGGCTTGCCGGCGCTGCTGTACTGGCAGGTGAGCGAGGGGCGCCTCGGCCCTCGCCGCCGCCGCTGAGCTCCTTCGGACCCTCGATCGCACCATCCGCCATTGCGCGCCGCTTGGCGGGCCGCTATCAAGGCGCGCATGTACGAGATCGTCTCCAAGGTCGGCTGGGCGATCACCCAGCCGGCGCACATCGTTCTCCTGATGTTGTGCATCGGCGTCGCACTTCTGTGGACGCGGTGGCCCTACACCGGCCGCTGGCTGGCGAGCATCGGCGCGACCCTGCTTATTGTTGCTGCGGTGCTCCCCCTCGCCGCCTGGATCACGCAGCCGCTCGAGGACCGTTTTCCGGCCCTCGACCCACCGTCTCGCGCCGATGGGATCATCGTGCTGGGCGGTGCCACCCGGCCGACGGTGACCGCAGCGCGGGGTCGGGCGAGCGTCGGAGCGAACGCCGAACGGCTCCTCAGTTTTGTTACCCTTGCCAAGCGTTATCCAAACGCCAAACTGCTGTTTCTCGGCGGCAGCGATCGTCTGGGAGGGGAACCCTTGAGCCAGGCCGACGTCGCGCGGACCGTCCTGTCGGACATGGGGCTCGATGTCGGGCGCGTCGTTTTCGAAGGTGAATCGAAGAACACCTACCAGAACGCGTTGTTTGGCCGCGATCTCGTGCTTCCGGTGCCGGGAGAGGTCTGGATTCTCATCACCTCGGCAAGTCACATGCCGCGCGCCGTTGGCGTCTTCCGACGTCTGGGGTGGCCGGTGGTCGCCTATCCGGTAGGCTTTCGGACGGGCGGTGGCTCGAGTTTCGGATTTCGATTGGCCGGCGGCCTGAACGGTTTGAGCTCCGCAACCAGGGAGTGGGTGGGCCTGTTCGTGTACCGTATCCTGGGTCGCTCGTCGGCTTTTTACCCCGGGCCTCAGCCATCATGATGAGATCGCTCATTCTCGCGGTTGTGCTCGCCGCAACGACACTTGCGGCGCATCCATCGACCGCGGAAACCTACTCTGCTTGGCTAGCCGAGTTGCGCGCCGAAGCGCTCGCGAACGGCGTCCGTGCGGAGACGTTTGACGTCGCGTTCGCCGGCAGCGCGCCGATCGCGCGCATTGTCGAACTCGACCGTGCCCAACCCGAGTTTACGCTCACCTTCGTTGAGTATCTCGCGCGGGTGGTCCCCGCGGCGCGCATCGATCGCGCGCGCGCCAGGCTGGAGGAGACCCGCCTCCTAATCGACGCGACCGCGAAGAAATACCGCGTCCAGCCGCGGTTCGTCGTCGCGCTGTGGGGAATCGAGTCCGATTTCGGCCGCGCTACCGGCGGGTTTGGGGTGATCGACGCGCTCGCGACGTTGGCGTTCGACGGTCGGCGCAGTGCCTACTTCCGCACCGAGTTGATGCACGCCTTGGAAATCCTCGATGCGGGCCACATTTCGCCGGAGCGTATGACCGGCAGTTGGGCAGGCGCGATGGGGCAGGGCCAGTTCATGCCCTCCACGTTCGTCAACTTTGCCGTCGATGCCGACGGGGATGGACGTCGCGATATCTGGGATTCGCGAGCCGACGTCTTCGCCTCGATGGCCAACTACCTTTCCAAGCTGGGGTGGCGCGACGACCAGACCTGGGGTCGCGAGGTAGGTTTGCCGCCGGGCTTTGATTCTGCTCTCGCCGACGGCAAATCGATAAAGCGGCTTGGCGCGTGGCAGGCGCTTGGCGTGAGGCGCGCCGACGGCGACGACCTGCCCTCGCGGCAACTTCGCGCCGGGATCGTCACCCCCGATGGCGAGGGCGGACCCGCGTTCTTGGTCTACGACAACTTCCGCGTGCTGTTGAAGTGGAACCGCTCGATCTACTTCGCCTTGGCGGTCGGCCATCTTGCCGATCGCATCGCCGAACGCTAGTCTACTAAATGCGGGTGTACATGGCTGGGGGTACGCTAGATGCGGGGGTCCTACCGTCGACCTACACTTTCCGTCCTGGTGGCGGCCGGTTTCCTCGCCGCCGGCTGCGCCGAAACCAGGCTCGCCGTCTACGCGGCCAAGCGTGCGACCAAGGAGGTCGAGGCGATGGTGAGCTCGGCGCCGGCCGAGTCGCCCGCTGAGCCGGGCGAGGAGGTCGAGGCGCTCCCTCCGAAGTCGACGCCGCGGTACAAGGTCGGCGATCCCTATGAGGTTGCGGGTGTCTGGTATTACCCCCGCGTCGACCCCGACTACGACGAAACCGGTATCGGCTCGTGGTACGGGCTGCCGTTCCATGGCCGGGATACCGCGAACGGCGAGACCTACGACATGAACGAACTGACGGCGGCGCATAAGACGTTGCCGATGCCGACGATGGTGCGGGTCACCAACCTTGAGAACGGGCGCTCGCTCGTCCTGCGCGTCAATGATCGCGGCCCCTTCGTCAACGGTCGCATCATCGACGTCTCGCGCCGCGCCGCACAGCTGCTCGGATTCGAGATCGATGGGACGGCCAAGGTCCGGGTTCAGGCGATGTCCGGCGAAGGCGAGGCGATCGTCGCCGAGAAACCGATCACGAGCGATGAGGAGCGGGCCCTGGTCCAGTCGGCGCGGCGTGAGCCGGTCGAGGTCGCATCGCTTGCTCCGCCCGAAGGGATCGCCAAGGCACCGGCTGCGGCCCGGGACCTCCCGGCGGCGGTGAATCGCCAAGCCGTTACGTCGACCGAGCTGTTCGTACAAGCTGGCGCCTTCACAGACCGCGGCAACGCGGTCCGCCTCGCCGATCGGCTTTCGGCGTTGGGGCCCGCCAGAATCACTGCGGTCCAAATCGACGGTACCGAGTTCTTCCGCGTGCGCATCGGTCCGTTGGCCGGGGTCGACGCGGCCGATCTCATGCTCGACGGCGTCTATGAAATCGGCCTCCTCGAAGCCCGCATCGTGGTCGAATGAAGCAGCTTTCGGAACGCCGTCTTTGCCGTCGGCGGGGTCATCGCCGCCGGCAGACGCTCGCCTCGCTGCTCGTGGTGTCCGTCCTAGCTGGCCCGGTCGCGGCCTTCGAGACGCCAGCGCGGCAGGTCATTTTGGTCGAGCAGACGACGGGTGCCGTGTTGTTCGAAAAGGATGCCGATACCTCGGTACCGCCCGCCTCCATGAGCAAGCTCATGACCGTCTACATGGTCATGGAGCGACTCGCGGAGGGCTCACTTGCGCTCGATGACACCTTTCCGGTCAGCGAGCGCGCCTGGCGCATGGGCGGCTCCAAAATGTTCGTCAGCGTCAATACCCGCGTCGCGGTCGCTGATCTTTTGCGGGGGATTATCGTCCAGTCGGGCAACGATGCGTGCGTCGTCATCGCCGAGGGCCTGGCCGGCACCGAGGAGGCCTTTGCCGCCGAGATGACCGAACGGGGACGTGAGATCGGCCTGCTCGATAGCACCTTCAAGAACGCGAGCGGTTGGCCCGAGCCGGGCCACGTGATGAGCGCGCGCGACATTGCCACCCTGTCGGCGCGAATCATCAATTTGTTCCCCGAGCACTACCTGATGTTCAGCGAGAAGAACTTCACCTACAACGATATCCGGCAAGGCAACCGCAACCCGCTGCTCTACAAGGAACTCGGCGCCGACGGGCTGAAGACCGGGCACACCGAGGCGGCGGGGTACAGCCTGGCCGGATCGGCGGTGCGCAATGGGCGTCGGCTGATCCTCGTCGTCACCGGGCTCGATAGCGTCAACGCCCGTGCCCGCGAGGCCGAGCGCCTCCTCGACTGGGGTTTTCGCGAGTTCGCCAATTATGCCTTGTTCGATGCCGGTGAGACCGTGACCGAGGCGGACGTATGGCTCGGCCGTGCGGCGACGGTGCCGCTTGTCATCGAGCGCGAGCTGGTGGTGACGATGGCGCGCAAGGCGCGGCGAGGCATGACGGCCAGCGTGCGCTTCGATGGACCTGTCGCGGCGCCGATCTCCACCGGCTCCCTTCTGGGGACGCTAGTCATCGAGGCGCCCGATAGCGCAACCATCGAGGTGGCCCTCTTGGCGGGTGAAGATGTGCCCAGGCTGGGCGCCTTTGGCCGGCTCGGCGCGGCGCTCAATCACCTGCTTTGGGGCGCCGCCCAAAGCGCGTTCCCGGTCTCCGAATAGGCCCGCAGGGCCGCGCCGTGCGTGGGTGATACAGATTTGGACCGCGGCAGGTTCATCACCCTCGAAGGCGGCGAAGGTGCCGGAAAATCCACCCAAGCCCGCCTCCTTAGCGCCGCGCTCGAAGAACGGGGCCTCGAGACACTTACCACCCGTGAGCCCGGTGGCGCGCCCGGTGCGGAGGCCATTCGAGGACTGCTTCTCGATGGCGAAGTTGGGCGCTGGGAGCCGCTCACGGAGGCCATATTGCACAATGCGGCGCGCCACGAGCACGTTGTCCGGACCATCGCTCCCGCGCTCGCTGGGGGCTGCTGGGTCATCTGCGACCGCTTCGCCGATTCGACCGTCGCCTACCAGGGTCGTGGCCAGGGCGTTGCCGACGAAACGCTCGCGACGCTCCAACGGCTTGCCGCCGGCGAGCTCGTTCCCGACCTCACCTTGGTCCTCGATCTCCCGGCTTCCGCAGGTCAGGCGCGAATCGCCTTGCGCGCTGAAGGGGAGGGGCGTGCCGCCAATCGTTACGAGCGAATGGACGTGGCCTTTCACGAACGCCTCCGGGCCGGTTTCCAAGAGATCGCCGCGCACGAGCCAGGGCGGTGCGCACTCATTGACGCGAGCCCGGACATCGCCGCGGTGCATGACGCGATCCGTCGCGCGGTGCGCGAACGCCTCGAAGTCTGAGCCGTGAGCGACAGCGCCCGCGCCGTCGATTCCGCAGATTCGCAGTGGCCGCCGCCGCGCGCGAAACCCGATCTCGTCGGCCACCGTGCCGCGGAACAGGCGCTTTGGGGTGCCTATCATGGCGGGCGCCTCGGCCACGCGTGGTTGATCGCTGGGCCACGGGGAATCGGCAAGGCGACGCTCGCGTTCCGCTTCGCGCGCTATCTTCTGGTTAGTCCCGGTCCCTCCGCCGAGGAAGGCGGGCGGCGGACCGACCTCGGCGTGGACCCCAATCACCCCGTCTTTCGCCGCGTCGCCGGGGGCAGCCACGCCGATCTGATGACCGTGGAGCGGACCGCCAACGAAAAGACCGGGCGTATGCGGAGTGAGATTACCGTCCTCGATGCGCGGAGACTCCCCCGGTTTTTCGCCACCACGGCGGCCGAGGGCGGTTGGCGTGTCGCCGTCGTCGACTGTGTCGAGGAAATGAACCGCCACGCAGCCAATGCACTTCTTAAGACACTTGAAGAACCTCCGCGCAATGCATTGATATTGCTGATCTCTCACTCTCCCGCCGGAATATTGCCGACCCTCCGCTCTCGGTGCCGCATGCTACCGCTGCGCCCGCTCGATGAAGTCGATATGTTTGCATTGATCGCGGCGCGGTTCCCCGAATTCGCCGAGGCCGATACCCTAGCGCTCGCACGGCTTTCGAACGGCAGCCCCGGCCGCGCCTTCCCGCTTGCGGCGGCGGGCGGACTTGAGGTCTATCGCGACATGGTGAGCCTCCTGGAATCGCTGCCGCGAATCGACGGCGCCGCGCTGCACCGCTTTGCCGATCGGTTTGCCCGCGAGACCAGTGCCGACCTCTACCGGGCCATGCGCGAACTCCTGCTGGCGTGGATCGCGCGCATGGTGCGTGATGCGGCCGCGGAGACCCCCGGCGAAGACATCGTCCCCGGCGAACGCGCGTTGATGCAGCGGCTTTCCGCTCAGCGTGGACTTGATCCATGGCTGGAGGTATGGGAAAACATCGGCCGCCTCTTCGTCCAAGCGGACAGC
>CAYUNL010000086.1:0-10313 GCA_964446055.1 uncultured Alphaproteobacteria bacterium
CACGGCGTCGGGCGTCCCGACCGCGTCCGCGAAAGCATCGTAGACCGTGTTGACGTCGAATCGCGCTGCCAGTGCACGGGCCCGGCGCTTCTCGATATCGTAGATCCCCGCCACCGGCCATTTCGCCTTGCGATACGCGGGCAGGTGCGCATCGGCAACGATTTCGCCGGCGCCGACGATCACGATCGGCCGCGGATCGGAGGGCATTGGCCAGGTCTGGCCAAGGGCGCGCACATCCCCGGCGGAGAAAGATTCGGGCAGGTGTGGCGTTTCCGGTCGCACGCCCGATATTAACATTTGGCGGCGGACCGTCGATTGCCGGCGTACGGCGCTTGCATTACAGTTTTGTCCGAATTTCGGGCAGCGGGATGTGATGATCAAGGCGGCCATTTTCGTTTCAGCGCTTGCGCTTATGGTGACGGGATGCGGGCTGCTCTCCCCATTCCCACCGGCGACGACGCTAGAGGAGCGGCTGGCTGCGTTCCCGCGCGATGCTCTACCCCTCGACCACCCGGTCACGATCCACTGGGATGATCATCAGATTCCCTTTATCGAAGCGCAGACCGACGCCGATCTCGCCTTCGCACTGGGCCTCGTTCACGCCCACCTGCGCATGGGGCAGATGGAGACGATACGACGCGCGGCCCAGGGCCGGCTGGCCGAAATGGTGGGCCCGGTCGCAGTCGACATCGATCACGCACTGAGAATCGTGAATTTCGGTCGGGCGGCGCCGGCCATCGAGGCGGCGCTGCCCGATGACACGCGTCAGTGGCTCGAGCGCTTCGTCGAGGGGGTCAACTTCTATCAGCAGCGATCCGCTTCGCGTCCGTTGGACTACCGGCTTCTGGGTATCGAGCCCGAGCCCTGGACGGTGGCTGATGTGCTGACTGTCGGACGCCTCGTCGGGACCGACGTCAACTGGCTGGTGTGGCTTTTGAATCTGAAGTTCAGGAACCAACCGGATTGGCCAGAACGTTGGGCGAGACTGGTGCGCAATGGCACGAGCTCGGTGCCGAGTTTCGAGGCGCCGCGGGACGTCGCGATCCTGAGCCAGCTGCTGGCGGGCCTTAGCCGCTCCGGCAGCAACTCGGTCGCGATCTCGGGCGAGCGTAGCGCTACCGGTGGCGCGATCATCGCCAGCGACCCCCACCTTGGGATCATGATCCCCAACACCTGGCTTATCGCCGGCTACCGCTCGCCGTCGTATCACGCCGTGGGGCTGATGGCGCCCGGGCTGCCGTTCATCGCCGTCGGGCGCAACCCTGACGTAGCCTGGGGCGGGACCAATATGCGCGCGGCCTCGAGCGATCTGTTCGCCCAGACCGGCCTTGACAGCGAGGCTTTCGCCACGCGGCCGGAGCGCATCAAAGTCAGGTGGTGGTTCGACCGCGAAGTGACGGTCCGCGAAACCGGGCTGGGCCCGATCCTTTCCGATGCACCGGTGATCGACGGACGCGAGGGTGAGGTCTTTGCGCTCCGCTGGGTGGGGCATAAGGTGACCGATGAGATCACCGCTTTCCTCAAGGCCAACCGGGCCCGGAATTGGGAAGACTTCCGCGACGCCTTCGCAAGCTATGGGGTGCCGGCGCAGAACATGATCTACGCCGATGCGCGCGGGCACATCGGCCAGCTGATGGCGGTCAAGCTGCCGATACGAGACGCTCATTTGCCGCAGGACCTCGTGCTCGATCCGGCGCGCGACGAATGGCATGGGTATCTCGGCGCCCCCGACCTGCCGGTCAGCTTCGACCCGGCCGAGGGCATGATCGCCTCGGCGAACAACCGCCCGGTCGCCGCGCTCGAGGTTCCGGTCGGTTACTTCTTTTCGTCGAGCGACCGGGTGCGGCGATTGAAAGAGCTCGTGCAGGCGCACGAGAAGCTGGGGATCGACGATCTCGCCGGCATTCAACGCGACGTCTACGCGGCCTCGGCCGTAGACTTGCAAAGGCGGCTCGTGGCCGCCGCCGAGAGCGCGGGCCTCGGTCAGAACGACGGCGAGCGCCGTCTGATCGAGGCGCTGGCCGCGTGGGATGGTCACTATTCCAGTGAATCCAAGGGGGCGCTGGCCTTCGAGGTCCTGGTGCGCCACTTCATCGATGCATTCTATTCGCCGCGCCTGACCGAGGAAGGCATCGCCGCGATCGCCGGCTCGGGGCGGGTGTTCGAGTTCGTCGCCGAGGACCTGGACGGCTCGGACGGCGACGTAACCGAGGCCCTATCGGTTGCCTTGCACGAGGCGGCGCCGAAGTTTGCCGACTTCGCGGACTGGGGTGAGATGCATCGCCTTGATCTGGGTCACCCGCTCGCCAACATTCCGGTGATCGGCAGCCGCTTCCGCTTCGCCGACTTCGCCGCCGCGGGCTCGCGCGAGACCTTGATGAAGACCGCGCATTCCACCACCGATGGGCGCCACGGCACTCGCTACGGCTCGAACTCTCGACATATCTCGGACCTCTCGGACCCCGACGAGAACTATTTCGTTCTCCTGGGTGGGCAGGACGGATGGTTCGGCTCCTCCACTGTGATGGACCAGGTGCCGCTATGGCGCGAGGGTCGATACATCCGCGTGCCGCTCGGGCTCGAAGCGGTCCGCGAGGCGTTCTCGCACCGTATCGTGCTCCAGCCGGAGCTACCGGGGTAGGTTGGCTCGGGCGCCGCATACGGGCGCATCCGGCATGATCGACGCGACCCCGCTGCTGCGGGCCTACGCGAGCTATCGGATGAGCCGCCTGCGGAGGCAGAGTGCGGCGCGAATCCAAGAGCGGCTACTGGTCTCCATGGTGCGCGCCGCCGCCGCCACGGAGTTCGGGACGGCCCATGGCTTCGCCGACGTCGCCTCCGTCAGCGGTTTCCAAGCGCGGGTGCCGCTGCGCCGCTACCAGGATTTTTGGAACGAGTATTGGAAGGACGGGTTCCCCCTGCTGAGGGATCGCACATGGCCCGGTGCGGTTCCCTATTTCGCCGTCACGTCCGGCACCACGACCGGTACGACGAAATACATTCCCTGTACCCACGAGATGCTCCGAAACAACCGCCGTGGGGCCAGCGACCTTCTCGTTCATCACATTAGGAACAGGCCGCAGAGCCGTGTTTTGGGAGGGAAAAGTTTTATGATGGGCGGGAGTACTGACCTCCGCGCCCAGGGCCCCGGTGTACGCTCGGGCGACATTAGCGGTATCGCTGCGTCCGCGGTCCCATGGTGGGCGCGGTCGCGTTACTATCCGCCGCCGCCGTTGGCCGCGATCACCGATTGGGAGGACAAGTCCGAGCGGTTGGCGCAGCTTTCGACGACAAACGACATCCGGGTGCTTGCCGGTACGCCGAGCTGGCTCTTACTTTTCATCGACCGGCTTGGCGAGCTGAGGCCGGAATCGGCGGGTCGGCTTGCCGGCATCTACCCCAATCTTGAGCTCCTGGCCCATGGCGGCGTCAACTTCGCACCCTATCGAAGCCGGTTCGCGGCGCTGCTCACGGGCAGCCACGCCGAGCTGCGAGAGGTCTACGCCGCGAGCGAAGGCTTCATCGCCGTCGCCGACCGCGGCGACGGCGAGGGACTGCGATTGATCGTGGACAACGGGCTCTTCTTCGAGTTCGTGCCCCTCGACGAGCTCGACGATCCGCAGCCGACACGACATTGGGCCCTGAACGCCGAAACCGACGTGAACTATGCGCTGGTGGTGTCGAGTTGCGCTGGCGTCTGGTCGTATGTTCTGGGCGATACGGTGCGCCTGATCGAGCGTTCTCCGCCGCGGATCCTGATCACCGGGCGCACCGCGTATTCGCTCTCGGCGTTCGGGGAGCACCTGATCGACGAGGAGATCGAGGAATCCATCGCCGCCGCCGCCACCTCGATCGGCGCCGAGGTAACCGATTACTGCGTCGCCGCCCGCTTTCCCGAGGCCCAGGGAGAGCGGGGTGGTCACTTGTTCATGGTCGAGTTCGCAACCACCCCGAGCGCCGCCAGCGTCGAGGCATTTGCTCGCGAACTCGACAGCGCCCTGGCGGCAACCAACGACGACTACCGCGATCACCGCGCCGAAGGCTTCGGCCTTGACCCCCCGGCGGTGCAACCCCTCAGCCCGGGAACGTTTGCCGCTTGGATGAAGAGCCGCGGCAAGCTCGGCGGCCAGAACAAGGTGCCGCGCATCATTGACGACGCCGAGTTGCTTAGCGAGCTTCGCCGGTTCGCCGAGGGCTTCGCACGGGCCTAGCCCTCAGGCGGCCCTTGTTCTCCTAGCTCCCGAAACGCTCCCCGTACGCCTGCAGCTTGTCCCGCCAGGCCTGGCTTTCCAGGATTTCGCGATTGACGATGGTCGTCGGCTCGCGACCGTGCATCACCTCGATCGCGGCTTGATTGCCGAGTGAGGAGATACCGTAGGAACACTGGTCGGTGGCGCATGTCGCGTGCGGGCTTAGCACCACGTTATCGAGCCGCAGGATCGGGTCGTCGGGATCGGGCGGCTCGGCTTCGAGGACGTCGAGGCCGGCGCCAGCGAGCCGGCCCTCGGTCAACGCCGCGGTCAGCGCCTTTTGGTCTACCAAACCGCCGCGTGCGGTATTGACGAGGTACGCAGTCGGCTTCATCAGGGCCAATCGTTCGGCGCTGACGATGCCGCGGGTCTCGTCGTTCAGCATCGAATGGACGCACAAGACGTCGGATTCGCGGAATAGGGTCTCGATATCGACCAGGGCGACGCCCAAGTCCTTCGCCCGATCCGGACTGACATAGGGGTCGTGGGCGATGCATCGCATTTCGAGCGGTTTGGCAAGCCCGAAGAAATCCGCGCCGATATTGCCAAGCCCCAGCGAGCCCAGAGTGCGACCCACGAGACCCATGCCATTGTGCTGGTCGCGCTCGGAGAAACCGTTTTCGCGCATCAGCCGGTCTTTGATCAAGAGCTTGGTCGTGACGGCAAGCATCAAGACGAGCGAGGACACCGAGACCGGACGGCGGACGCCCTCGGGAGTGATCGTCAAGACAACCTCGGCATCGGTGCACGCCGCGGGATCGATCTTGTCGTAGCCAACTCCGTAGCGAGCCATGCTGGTAAGCCGGCGGTTGGGGTGAAAACTATCGGCGTTAACCTGGGTGCCGCCGAGGAGCATCGCGTCGACGTTCTCGACATGCTCGGGCCGCACGGTGCCGCCACAGTCGATGGGAAAGAACTCGAGGTCGCCCTCTTTTTCGAGGTTCGAGATGTCGAAGTCGGGATTCTTCGAGGTGCGGTCCAACCCCATGACTTCTTCGTCCATTCCGACGCGGAATTTTTCCATTGTCTTCCTTCCTTCTAGTGCCTGCCAATTTACGCGCACGGCTTGTGGTCCCCCTCCGCGCGTTCGTGGAGGGAGCCTCAGATCACCCCGATCACCAGTGCCAAACGTTTTCGTGGGCGTCGAACAGCGCGGGGACTTCCGCGCGAGCCAGTGGTTGAGGGCCGTCGATACGGTTGTCCGATGCGAGCCCTCGGTCTTCGGCGTCCTCGCGGACATAGAGAACGTCCACGCCCTTGGCAATGAGGCCGAGTAGGTCATCGGCCAGGCGCGGCGGCTGACTTTGACGCTTGGCGCCGAAAGCGAGGCCCGAGGCGTCCTGGCCCCGGGCGACGTAGTTCACAGCGTTGCCACGCAACAGGACGGTGAAATCGCCGCCGGCGCCCTTCACGGCGTGGGTCAGCCAGACGATGGTGTCGTCTTGCTCTTCCAAGGTCGCGCGATAGGTGGTCTCGATGACGTTGAGGACCTTCATGGCTGGCGTTTCACTTGGTGGGGATGATGAGCGTGTTGTCCGATTCCTGGGCGGACTTGACGAGATCGGCGGGGGTGCCACGGCGGACGCCTTCGATCGCCTCGTTGACGCCGCGCTCGTCGACGCACAGCCCGCAGTTGATCCAGTCCAACTTGCCGCCGTTCCTTTCGGCCTCGGCCATGATCGCGGCTACCCAATCCTTGGGCAGCGGATGATCCTCTTCGTCCACGTCGCGGCCGTGCACAGCGTTCGGGTGGGGCGCTTGTTTCGAGAATGGAATCGCCGCCGCGCCCTCGTAGGCGAAGACGTTGATGTCGTAGCCGCGCCGGGCCGCAATATCGAGCAGCCGCAGCGCCGTCGTCGTGCGCGCGTTCTCGTATGGTGGATCCATGAGCGCGAAGGTCAGGGTCTTTTTGTCGGCCATACCATCCCCCCTAGTGCCACATAGTCTTAGATCCGTCCGCCAAATGATCGACGACGGTGTCCAGCGGGGCCGCCGCCACCCCCGCTACCAGGCCATCGCCCGCGATCCCCCGCTCGCGCAGGGAAAACTCGTCCGCAAGCACGATCACGCCGCCGCCGCCGACCGCGGCAAGTGCTTGAGAATGGGCGCTCGGGCGAGCCGCCAGAACGCCGTTTTGGACCAGGAAGAGCGTAACCGCGTTGCCGGCGGCGGCTAGCCCTTTGGCGAGGTCGTAGTAATACCCGACGTCGGCGCAATCGAACGGATCACGGGACTCGATGAGGAGATACTTCCCCACGACACCCCCCTTGGAGACGTGTTTCTTGTTCGGCGAGCGTACCGTCGAACGCGGCGCCGCTCAAGGCCTATGAGGCTTGTGGCACCAAGCGACGCACGGGAAGCGCGACAGCACCCAACAGGTAGCCCGCCGTGCACGCGAGCAACCCGTAAACGTTGACGCCCAGGTCGTCGCATAACGGCCCGTGCCGATCTCGATCCATCCCGGAAAGACCTCGATCCCGGTGGCGCTTTCGACAGTCATCAGCACCCCGAGCGCGAGCCCGGTCCAGAAGGCGAGGTGAAAGCTCAGCGGGCCCGCGCGGCGGATGAACGAGAGCAAGAATATCGGCGCCAGACCCATGACCATGGTTCCGCTGATCGTCGTGGCCGCGATAATCGCAGGTCCCGCCTTGTCGCCGACTAGGACCGACAGGAGCGGAAGGTTGCCGATCACCGCGATGACGATCACCGTCCGCCGCCCGATGCGCCGCTGCCGCTCGGTCGCCTCGGTGGTGGCGTCGGGCCAGTCGCGCGCGGTGAGCTTGGCGGTGCTGGCAAATGTCGAATCGAGTGTCGAACCCGCGCTCGCCAACATGATTGCGTTGAACACCAGGAGGAGCGGCAGCCCAAGCGCCACCGGAACCGCCACCACGGCGCTGCCCTCGAGGCCGAAAGCGCGGGCGTAGAGGCCGACGCTACTGAACAGCAGGATGAATCCGCCACTCAAGAGACCGGCGATGATGAAACCCTTGACCATGGTCTTGGGCGAAGTGAGAAAAGCGCGGTCGGTCAGCACCTGCACCGCGGCGAGCGCGAGAAAGGTCACTCCGGCCAAATGCACCGCCGGCGGAACGCTCGGGATGCCGGTCCGCACCAGCGGCGGGAAGACCGCGATCAGGATCGCGGTCAAGAGGATCGCCGCCAACAGCATCTGCCCGGCGTCGGTGAGCATGCTCGAGCGCAGGCCACCGCGCCAGCTGTACGCGATCGTGAAGGCGGTGATCAGGATCACGGCCAGCCAATACGTCGCTTCGCCCTCGGCCCCGAAATAGAGCGCTCCGACTTTGGTGTTGGACCACACCTCGTTGAACAGGCGGATCGATATGGCGATCAGGAACAGACGTGCGCAGAGCGGCCCGTACTTGGCGACCAGGAAGGCGGGGAGCGAGTTGTGCCCGCCGCGCACACGGATGAAATAGATTGCCGCGGCCGCGACGAAGAAGCTCAAATAGTAGGTGGCGTAGCCGACGCCGCCGATGGGGCCGAACGCGTTCGCGAGGTCCGCGGCATTGGCGATCGACTTGGCGAAGACCCAGGTGATGGCGGCGCTGAAAACCAGGAGCCACAATCCTGGCGCTTTGCCCGCCGCGCTCTGGCCGCCGAAGAACTGCTTTGCCGAGACGCTTCGGGGGCTGAACCGCCATACCAGCAAGCAATAGCCGGCGAGGACCGCCCAGGGAGCGACGGAAGCCACGTTCATGGAATCTCTCACGCGTCGTGACTCAGAGTCGCGCGCACCCTATTGCCGTGCGCGAGTTTCGCCAAAACACGATCCCTTGATGCGGGTTCGCCGCGGCAAACCGGTATGCTCGCTCGCGTCAGGTCCGGTGAGAACGTGATGACAATGGTCCACATCGGTGATTTCGAGGGGCCGGTCCTTGTGTTCGGAGGGCCGTACGGCAACCTGGAGGCCACTCGGGTGGTGCTCGAGGCGGCAGACCGGTCCGGGATTCCGCCCGAGCGCATCATCTGTACCGGCGATACCGTTGCGTACTGCGCCGATCCGGCCGCCACTGCAACGCTTCTGCGGGAAACCGGAATTATTGTCGTGATGGGGAATTGCGAGGAATCGCTCGCCTCCGGTGCGGCCGATTGCGGCTGTGGCTACGACGAGGGCAGCCAGTGCGACACCTGGTCGGCGCAGTGGTTCGCCTATTGCGGTCGACGCCTGACGACGGATCTCAAGCACTGGATGGGCGCACTGCCGCGCTCGGTGACGTTTGCTTTTGCCGGCCGCAAATTTCGCGTGATCCATGGTGGCGTCGGCGAGATCAACCGCTACGTCTTCGCCTCGACCTCGCAAGACGTGAAGCGGAGCGAGATCGCTCGGGCGGAGGTCGATGGGGTGATCGGCGGCCACTCGGGCCTGCCGTTCACCGAACGGATCGGCGATTCGCTGTGGCACAATCCCGGCGTCGTCGGCTTGCCGGCGAACGACGGCACGCTGCGGGTATGGTACGGCATACTCTCTCCCGCAGCGGATGGCATCAAGGTCACTCATCACGCACTTACCTATGACCACGCCGCCGCGGCAAGGAAGCTGCGGGCGGAGCGGGGATTGCCACAAGCGTATGCAGGCGCCCTTGAATCCGGATTGTGGCCGAGCCTGGATATCCTGCCGAGGACTGAGCGCGCCGCAGCCGGGCGCGCGCTGACGCCGGCACCGGTGCTTTGGCCCGATGGCGGGGCACGTCGCTAGGGCGCGTACTCTCAGCGGTCGTTGGTCGCAGGCGAATGAACTACGAAAAGATCTTGCGGTAGACGATTCGCACTCCGATCAGCCCGAGCGCGACTACGAACGCGACGTTGTTCAGTGGCGAGAGCACTTGGGCGAGCAAAAGATCATCCAGACTAATCAATGAGAGGGTGAGGTTCTGGGTTAGGAGGTGAACGGTATCTTGTAGCGGTGTGGCGAGCAGCCACGCGCAAGCGGCCAACACCAAGCCGGCGCATACCCAGCCAACAACCGCCCCGCGCCTCAGCTTGCCGGTTTTCGACATCACCTGGGCGGCAAAGGCCTCTCCCGCCAGATCTTGCTCGGCGTTTGCAAACAGGGTTTGCAGCATGGGATCTCGATCGTCCGTCATCGTGATTGCTCCGAGAGAGGCGTGTCGGCGTATGCAGATAGTATCTGCTGTAAGCGCTGTGTACCGCGCCGGATGTGAGACTTAACCGTACCCAGCGGTATGTCCGTCAGTTCTGCAATCTCTCCATGAGTCATGCCGTCGTGATAGGACAGAACCACGCATAGCCGTTCCGGGTTTGATAGCCTAGCCAAGGCGCGGTCCAAATCCATGGCCACGCTGGTCGCATCCTGGTGCGCCCGTTTGGTTTCGTCATACTCATCGGCGTCTCGCAGGGGATCGTTTGTACGCAGGTGCTGGAGCCAAGTGGTGATCGCCACGCGCCGTAGCCAGGCGCCGAATGTGTTGGGCTGTCGCACGCGACGGATGTTTCGCCAGGCCTGCAAAAATACTTGCTGCGCCAGATCGTCGGCCAAGGCAAAGTCGCCGCAACAGCGCCGCATCAGATTGCGTATCCAAGACTGGCGGCGCCGGACCAGCTCGGCAAACGCGTCGCGGTCTCCTGCGCGGGCGAGGCCGACGACCAACGCTTCCGGACTCCTGGAATAATAGTCTTGTGCTGGGGACAAGAAGACTATGTCCTAGGCTGATTGGGCGCCGAGGCGTCCTCCTCTCGATACGAACGTCCCACGACTCGTGACGCCACCAGAAGACCGATACTGACACAACCGACGAGCGCGGCGACACCCAACAGCGGAAGCAGGGCCTCCTCGGATTCGAGGCCAACGAACACGCCCAGCAACGCCAAGCCAGGCGCGACGAATAGCACGATCAGCCCAGCTACTCTTAGATCACGATCGAGGCGTTCGCCGCCGCCGCCGCCACTCAGCGACAATAGCTTGTCCATAAGAGCCTGATCGAGGGGTTGGCCGCTTTCTATGATGCGGCGCAGCGTCTCGTGTTGAGCCTGCCGCTTGCGGATGTCATACCAGATACCTGCCACGATAATGGTGGCAACAAA
>CAYUNL010000087.1:0-10262 GCA_964446055.1 uncultured Alphaproteobacteria bacterium
GGCGGCGCCCAGTTGCTCGGCCTTGGCGCGCGCGGGCTCGATCTCCTCGCCCTGGCCGATATCGGCGGTGAAGGCGATGATCGCGCAGCCGTAGCGCTCCTCGAGCCACTTCAAGATGACCGAGGTATCGAGGCCGCCGGAATAGGCGAGCACGACTTTATTCACCGTGTCACTCACGGGTGATACAACTCCAAAGGTGCGGCGGGGCGCGCCAGTATAGGCGATGCCCGCCGCCGGACAAGACGCCGAGGGAGGCAACCGGACATGGCCGCGGACACCGAGATTCAACAGGCCCGCGTGGACCTTGCCGCGGCCTTTCGCCTGGCTGCGCGGCTGGGGCTCAACGAGGGCATCTGCAACCACTTCTCGCTGCGCCTGCCCGGCTCCGCGGACCGCTTCCTGATCAACGCCTATGGCCTCCACTGGTCCGAGATCACCGCCTCGAACCTGCTCACGGTCGACGATGCGGGCAACCAGATCGACGGTGCCGGCGAGGTCGAGCTTACCGCGATCACCCTGCACACCGGCATCCACAAGGCGCACGCGCAAGCCGCATGCGTGCTGCACACCCACATGCCCTACGCCACCGCGCTCGCCTGTCTCGAGAACGGCCGGCTCGAGCCGCTCAGCCTTTCGGGCTTGCGCTTTTATCATTCGGTCGGCTACGACGACGATTTCGCGGGCCCCGCGACCAAGGAGAGCGAGGGCGATCGCTCAGCCGCCAAGCTCGGCAACAAGTCCATCCTGTTCATGGCCAACCACGGCGTCATGGTGACCGGGCCCACGGTCGCCCGCGCCTTTGACGATCTCTACTACCTCGAACGCGCCTGTCAGGTTCAGGTGCTGGCGATGTCGACCGGCCGGCCGCTGCGCATCGTGCCCGAGGACGTCGCCCGCGCCTCGCGCCGCGAACTCGACATGCTGGAGATGCTGGCCGACAACCACTTCACGGCGATGAAGCGCATCCTCGACCGCGAGGAACCCGACTACGTGAACTAGGCCGGCGGGGCCGCCGCTGCGCGAGAGCGCTTGGCGGGCTTCACCGAATCCGAGCGCAGCTGGCCGCAGGCCGCCAAAATATCGCGGCCGCGCGGGGTGCGGACCGGCGCCGCGTAGCCGGCGTCGTTGACGATCTTGGCGAAGCGGCGGATTGCCGCATCGGAGGCGCACTCGAAGGGCGCGCCGGGCCAGGGGTTGAAGGGGATGAGGTTGACCTTGGCCGGGATGCCGCGGATGAGGCGGGTCAGTGCGCGCGCGTCACCAACCGAATCGTTGACCCCCTTGAGCATCACGTACTCGAAGGTGATGCGGCGCGAATTGCGGCCTGCCGGGTAGCCGCGTACCGCGGCCATCAGCTCGGCCAGCGGATACTTGCGATTGAGCGGCACCAACTCGTCACGCAGCGCATCCTCGACCGCGTGCAGCGAGACCGCGAGATTGACCTTGAGCTCGGCCCCGCAGCGTTCGATCTCGGGCACCACACCCGCGGTCGAGAGCGTGATGCGGCGCCGCGACATGGCGAGGCCCGCGTCGTCCATCGCCAGCCGTAACGCGCGTGCCACGTTGTCGAAGTTGTAGAGCGGCTCCCCCATGCCCATCATCACCAGGCTCGAGATCTGCCGCGCACCCCTGGGGCTCGGCCATTCGCCGAGCGCGTCGCGGGCGAGCAATACCTGACCGACGATCTCGCCTGTGCTCAGGTTTCGCACCAGCCGTTGGGTGCCGGTATGGCAGAACTGGCAGGTCAGCGTGCAACCGACCTGGCTGGAGATGCACAGCGCGCCCCGCTCCTCGGCCGGGATGTGGACGGTCTCCACCAGCGCGCCGTCGTCAAGCCGGACTAGCCATTTGGTGGTGCCATCCGTCGAGACCTCGGCGCCGGCAGGCTCGCCCCGGAACAGCGAGAAGCGCTCGGCCAGCTTGGCGCGAAGTGCGGCAGGTACGCTGGTCATGTCGGCGGGAGTGCGAACGCCGCGGTAATAGATCCAATGAAAAAGCTGGCCCGCGCGCATGCGGCGGCTCGCCGCCGGCTCGCCCAGCTCAGCGAGAACCTGTGCGAGCTCATCGCGATCGAGCCCCACCAGGCTGACCGCCGGCCCCACTCCCGCCGTTTCGTTCATCGTCGGCTTGGCGCGAGCTATTCCATGTCGCAGGCTCTGCGGACCGCCGCGCGCGCAGCAGTGAACCCGAGTAGCGAATAGGTGTAGGTAGTGTTGGTGCCGCGGGCCGAGATCCCACGCACCACCATCGAGCCACCTCGCATCATCGCCTCGACCAGCGCCCGGTCTGCGTCCGCGTCATCGGCCCACGCGGTGTTTTCCTCGGTGAAAAGCTCGAAGGTCTGGCCGTCGATGGTCGCCGTCACCGTGCTATCGGTGCGGTAGTCGTATCCGACGTAGACGCTGACCTCGTCGGCGACGTCCTGGTCGGGGCGCTGCGTCACCTCGGCGTAGACGTCGCCGTGCCGGACATTCTGCGGCTGCGAGTCCTTGGGCGTGCTCGCCACGTAGCACACCGTTTTACCACCCTCGAGGTACTCGTAGGCGTCCCAGTCGCGGTACTCGCCGATGAGCTCGGGGCCCTTGGCGACACCTACGGCGGGCAGCATACAGACGATGAGGGAAACCACCGCGACCTGGAGCGGCACTCGCATGGCCGAAGGATAAACCGCCGGCGCGGCGATGTTCAACCCGCCTTGAAGCCGGGCCGCCCGCGAACTCAGGTTTCGAGTTCCGCGAGTCCGGCGAAAAGCTCAAGCGCCTCGGGGTTGGCGAGCGCGGCGCGGTTCTTGACCGGACGCCCATGGATCACCTCGCGCACCGCAAGCTCGGTGATCTTGCCCGACACCGTGCGCGGGATATCGGCGACCTGGATGGTCTTGGCCGGCACGTGGCGCGGCGTAAGGTTCGCGCGGATGCGCGCCTTGATCTCCTCGATCAGCGAGGTGTCCAGCACCATGCCCTCACGCAGCTTGACGAACAGGACGATGCGTTGGTCGTCTTGCCACGTCTGACCGACGGCGATGCTCTCGACCACCGCGTCCACGGCTTCGACCTGGCGGTAGATCTCGGCGGTACCGATGCGTACCCCGCCGGGGTTCAGCACTGCGTCCGAGCGACCATACATGACCAGTCCGTCGTGTTCGGTCAGCTCGACGAAATCGCCGTGGCACCAGACCTCGGGGTAGGTCTCGAAATAGGCCGCGCGATAGCGGACATCGCCAGGATCGTCCCAAAAGCCCACCGGCATCGAGGGGAAGGGCGCCGTGCACACCAGCTCGCCCTGGCGCCCGCGCAGCGGCTGCCCCGATTCGTCGAACACCTCGACCGCCAGTCCGAGCGCGCGGCTCTGCAACTCACCCCGCCACACCGGCCCGATGGGGTTGCCCAGCGCGAAGCAGCCGATGATGTCGGTACCGCCCGAGATCGAGGACAGACAGACGTCTTGCTTGATCTTGGCATAGACGAATTCGAAGCTCGCCGGCGCCAGCGGCGATCCGGTCGACAGCACCGCCTTCAGCGCGCCGAGATCGTGGCTAGCGCCGGGTTCGATCCCCGACTTGCCAACCGCGTCGAGGTACTTGGCCGAGGTCCCGAAAATCGTCATCGCCTCGGCCTCGGCAAAGGCGAACAAGGCATTGGCGTCGGGGTGGAAGGGCGCCCCGTCGTAGAGCAACAGCGTGGCCTCGAGGGCGAGGCCGCTGACCAGCCAATTCCACATCATCCACCCGCAGGTCGTCGCGTAGAAAAGCCGGTCGCCGCGCTTGAGGTCGGTGTGCAGCCCAAGCTCGCAGAGGTGCTTCAACAGCGTCCCGCCGGCGCCGTGGACGATGCACTTGGGAACGCCGGTGGTGCCCGAGGAGTACATGATGAAGAGCGGATGGTTGAACGGGAGCTGGCGAAAGGCGATGTCGGCCGGCGCGAAATCGGCGAGGAACGCGGGCAGCGCGACCGCATCGCCGAGACCGTCGAGCCGCGGCGTATCCTCGGCGAAGGGAACGACGACAAGCTGCTCCAGCGCCGGCAGGCCCGCCACGATGCCCGCGAGCCGCTCGTGAAGGTCGATGTGGCGGCCGTTGTAGAAATAACCATCGGCGGCGAAAAGGACCTTCGGCGCGATCTGCCCGAATCGGTCGAGCACCCCGGAGACCCCGAAATCGGGCGAGCACGAAGACCAGATGGCGCCGAGACTCGCCGCCGCGAGCATGGCGATGATGGTCTCGGGTGCGTTCGGCAGATACCCGGCCACCCGGTCGCCCTTTGATACGCCCGCGGCGGAAAGCGCCTGGGTCAGCACCGAGACCGAGTCGTAGAGCTCGGCGAAGCTGAGCGATCGCCGCGCACGGTCCTCGCAACGGAATACGATCGCGGTCTCGGAATCGCGTCGGCGCAAGAGGTTTTCGGCGTAGTTGAGACGCGCCTCGGGGAAGAACCGGGCGCCGGGCATTTTGTCCGCATCCTGAAGGACCACCTCGCCCTGGGTCTCGGCGATGACCCGCGAGAACGACCACACGGCGCGCCAGAAGCTCTCGGGCTCGGCCACCGACCAGCGGTAGAGCGCCGCGTAGTCTGGCAGCGGCGTCGAGAACTCGGCCTCGACCTCGCCGATGAATGCGGTGAGGTTGGCGGCCGCGACACGCTCGGGAGAAGGTGTCCACAGGGGCTGGGTCACCTCGGCCTCTCTACAGCGCGGCGCGATAGGGCGCGATGGTGATGTCCCGCCACACCCCTTCGGTGACGTAGGGGTCGGTCGCGAGATAGCCGTCGAGCTCGGCCCGGGTGTCGAACTCGAATACCGCCGCCGAGCCGACCGGCGCACCCTCGTCGTCCAGGATGGCGCCGCCGATGCGGAGGTGGCCATCTTCTTTGAGCTTGGTCACCCGCGCGATATGCGCCGGGCGGGCGGCGGCGCGCCGCTCGCTCGCCTCCGCGTCGGTGCCGTCGTAGGCGATCACCAGAAACTGCATCGGCTCCTCCCCATCATCTGTCATCGGCCTCGGCGAAGTATCGCCGAGCCCGGCCCGCGTGCCCAGCATCCTCGGCTGGCGGCGCGGCGGCGCAGGCCCTAAGCTGAGGCATGGCTTCGCTTTCGCAACTTCGCGCGCTCGCGCCGGTTTCGATGAACCCGCGGGCGGCGGCGCTGATGTTCCTCTCGTGCATCATCTTCTCGATCACGATGTCGGTGATCCGCCATCTTTCCGCCAGCATCCCGCCGATGGAGATGGTGTTCTTCCGCAACTTCTTCGGTTTGTTGGCGATCGCGCCGCTGTTCCTGCGCACTGGCTTCGCGCCGTTGCGCACCAAACGGTTCGGACTGCACGTGCTGCGCGGCCTGACGACGCTGGCCGCCATGGCCACGTTCTTCACCGCGATTACGGTGGTGCCGCTTGCCGATGCGGTGGCGCTCGGCTTCACCACACCGCTGTTCGTGACCATCG
Source organism: uncultured Alphaproteobacteria bacterium (assembly GCA_964446055.1). Lineage (GTDB taxonomy): Bacteria > Pseudomonadota > Alphaproteobacteria > VGEJ01 > VGEJ01 > CAYUNL01. The sequence goes on from CAYUNL010000087.1 coordinate 5,438, forward strand.
GCGCGGTGCTTTTCCTTTCCGAAACGGTTCGGCTGCGGCGCTGGACGGCAACGGCGGTCGGCTTCTTGGGCGCCATGGTGGTGCTGCGGCCGGGCTTTACCGAGGTCAGCGTCTTCTCGCTCTTGCTCCTCGGCTCCGCGGCGGCGGTCGCGTGCTCGGTGATCCTGATCAAGATTCTCTCGCGCACCGAATCGGCCCGTTCGATCATTGCATACATGGGACTGCTGGTGACCCCCGCGTCGCTGATCCCGGCATTGTTCGTCTGGCAGTGGCCGACCCTCGAAGAGTACGGCTGGCTGGTGCTCTTGGGGACACTCGCCACCGGCGGGCACCTGTGCGTCGCCCGTTCGCTGGCGCTTGCCGATGCCAGCGCGGTCATGCCGATCGACTTCACCAAGCTGCCGATCACGGCGCTGATCGCCTACATCGCCTTCTCCGAGGTTGCCGACGTCTGGACCTGGGTCGGGGCCGCGGTCATTTTCACGGCCTCGATCTACATCGCCCATCGCGAAACCAAAGTGCCGCCGCCCACAACCGAGCGTCCGGTGAGGGCAGGCTTCGAGGCTCGGGGCGAGCCGCTCGGACCGCAACCGTAGACCTAACGAAACATTACCGACAAGCGCGGAAAACTGCGCCCATATTAAGTCTCGCTTAGGGAATCGCGGGTAGGGTTCGCATGCGGTGACACGATGAGTTTGACGTTGTGTCTCCGGTCTGTTTGACGCCTCCCTGTGAACTCAAGAGCCGCCTCGCGCGGCTCTTTTTTTGCCTGCCCGCTGCGGAGCCCGATTTTGTTAAACTATCTTGCGCACACTCCCGGCGGACGGGGCGTTACGGGCACCGGAGCGGCGGCATGGTGACAGAGGGGACGCCGACGGGCTTTCCGGCGACCGCGTTCTTCTCGAGGACCTACGACGAGGCCCTGGCCCTGACGGTCGAGGCCCGCGATTATTTCGACCATGCCGCGCCCGCCGAGTCCCGCGAGATCGGGCCCGCGACGGGTCTCGACTTCTGCCGTGAATCCTCGCGCCTCACGACCCAACTGACCCAAGTCATGGCATGGCTTCTGGCCCAGCGCGCCGTTCACAATGGCGAGATGACACTCGACGAGGCCCGGTCCGAGGGCTATCGGCTCTCGGCGGCCGACCGCTGCCTCACGGTTGCCGACGCCAAGAACGCCGACCTCCCGCCCGGGCTCAGCAGCCTGCTGCGGCGTTCGACCCGCTTGTTCCGACGCGTCGCGCAGCTCGACTCGATGATGGATCGCGATCCCCTACACTGAGGGGTCGCGCGGGGCCGGCTACTTGAGGCCGAAGTCCTTGAATCGCTTCTGGAATTTGGCCACCTGGCCGCCCGAGTCGACCAAGCGGTGCCCGCCACCGATCCACGCCGGGTGCGATTTGGGATCGACGTCGAGCTTCAGCTGATCGCCCTCCGCGCCCCACGTCGAGCGGGTCGTGAAGGTCGTACCATCGGTCATGACGACCGTGATCTCGTGGTACTCGGGATGGATATCGGGCTTCATTGCTCGTCCTCCGCTGGGCGCTATATAAGGGATGGTTCGGTTGTCAGCAAGGCGGCCGAGCCTTGCCAGGGCCTGGGCCCTTGGGCCACCATGGGTGCCATGAGGCGAACCCGAGAGGCGATGTGAGCGAATCGGCCCGAAACGAGCGCGCCCGGGAAGACCGGCCCCGCGGCAAGGAGATCGCCCACCTGCGCGAGATTCTGCGCTTCGTGCTACCCCATCGGAAAGTGTTGCTCGGCGCTTTCGCCGCTCTGATCTTCGCCGCCGGCGCCATGCTGGCGATCGGCCAGGCGTTACGCCGCGTCGTCGACTATGGGTTCTCTAGCGACAGCGCGAGCACGCTCGATCAGTACTTCCTGGGTCTGTTGGGCGTCGTCGCGGCCCTCGCGGCCGCAACCTACTGCCGCTTCTTCCTGGTCTCGTGGCTCGGCGAGCGCGTCGTTGCTGACGTGCGCAACGAGGTCTATCGCCATGTCATCGGCCTAAGCCCGGTCTTCTTCGAGGTGACGCGGACCGGTGAGGTGCTCTCGCGTCTCACCACCGACACCACCTTGATCCAGACCGTGGTCGGATCGAGCGCTTCGATCGCACTCAGAAACGCACTGTTGTTCGTGGGCGGCATGGTCATGCTGGTCATCACCAGCCCCAAGCTCGCCGGGCTGACCGTCCTGATCGTTCCTCTGGTGGTTTTGCCCATCGTGATCTTCGGGCGCCGGGTGCGGCGGCTGTCGCGGGCCAGCCAGGACCGCCTCGCCGACGTCGGCGCGTATGCCGAAGAGACCCTGAACGCGGTCCGCACCGTCCAGGCGTTCACCCACGAGGAAATCGACCGGGTCGAGTACGCCGGGCGCGTCGAGGCCACCTTCCGCACCGCGGTGCGGCGCGTCGCCACGCGGGCATCGATGACCGCGATCGTGATCCTCTTCGTGTTCGGGGCCGTGGACGGCATCCTATGGATCGGCGCCAAGGACGTAGTCGGCGGCGGTATGAGCGGCGGCGATCTTGCCGCCTTCGTCTTCTACGCGATCATCGTGGCCGGCTCGGTCGGGGCCTTGAGCGAGGTCTACGGCGAGTTGCAACGGGCGGCCGGCGCCACCGAGCGGCTGATGGAGCTGTTGGCGGTCCGGCCCGAGATCGCCGCGCCCGACGATCCCGTCACTCTGCCCGAACCCGCACAAGGGCGCATCTCGTTCGATGGGGTTACGTTCCGCTATCCAGCGCGCCCCGAGACGGCTGCGCTCTCGGGCTTCGACCTGGCCGTCGCGCCGGGCGAGCACATCGCCTTGGTGGGACCGTCCGGCGCGGGCAAAACCACGGTGTTTCAGCTCCTGCTCAGGTTCTACGACTGCGAGGACGGCTGCGTCGCGCTCGACGGGGTGGACATTCGTCGCGCGGCACCCGAGGCGGTGCGCGGTCGCATCGGTCTGGTCGCGCAAGATCCGGTAATCTTTGCCGCGAGCGCGCTCGACAACATCCGTTACGGCCGACCCGAGGCCAGCGACGACGAGGTCCACGAGGCGGCGCGGGCGGCCCAGGCGCTGGAGTTCATCGAGCGCCTGCCCGAGGGATTTGACACCCATTTCGGCGAGCGCGGGCAGCAACTTTCCGGCGGCCAGCGCCAGCGAATCGCGATCGCCCGGGCGATCCTGCGCAATCCGGCGGCGCTGCTGCTCGATGAGGCGACCAGCGCGCTCGACGCCGAAAGCGAGCGCCTGGTGCAGGCGGCGCTCGAGCCCTTGATGGCCGGGCGCACCACCCTCATCATCGCCCACCGCCTGGCCACGGTGCAGAAGGCCGACCGCATTGTGGTCTTGGAGCACGGGCGCGTCGTCGCGCTCGGCAACCACGCCGAGCTCATGGCCGAAGGTGGGCTTTACGCCCGGCTGGCGGCGCTTCAGTTCGACCTTGTCGAGGAAGGCCCGCGGGCCGCCGCTCAATAGCAGTCGGGCTCAGCGCTCGGTGAGTTTGAGCTCGATGCGGCGATTGCGGCGGTAGGCTCCGGCGCTGTCGCCGGTGTCGATGGGCTGGTGCTCGGCGAACCCGGTCGCGGCGAGACGGGCTGGCGACACGCCCTGACTGACCAGGAACTTCACCACCGAGTTGGCGCGCGCCGAGGATAGCTCCCAGTTGGACGGGAAGGCCGCGGTGGCGATCGGGATGCGGTCGGTGTGCCCATCGACCCGCAGGATCCAGGGAAGCTCATCCGGGATCTTCCCCGCGATCTCCAATAGCGTGGTCGCAAACGTGGCAAGCTGCGATTGGCCCTCCTGGCCGAGGTCGGCTGAACCCGAGGCGAACAAGACCTCTGATTGGAAGACGAAGCGGTCGCCGACGACGGTGATGTCGGTGCGCTCGCCCAGCACCTCGCGCAATCGGCCGAAAAACTCGGAGCGGTAGCGTTGGAGCTCTTCCACCTTCTGCGCAAGCGCCAGGTTGAGCCGCCGCCCAAGATCGGAAATCACCACGCTTTGCTCGCGATCCTTGGCCTCGGTCGCCTCCAGCGCCACCTCGATGCGCGCGAGTTGCTCGCGGAGCGCCAGGATCTGCTGGTTCAGTAGTTCGAGCCGTGTCTTGGCCCGGGTCGATACCTCGCGCTCGGCGCCAAGGTCGCGCTCGGTCCGGAGCTGAAGCGCCAAAACCTCGGCCAAGCGAATCTCGCGCTTTTCGAGCTCGGCCTGGGCGAGCGCGGTTCGCTCCTCCTCGCTCGCCAGCCGCGCCTCGAGCTCGGCCGCGCGATCGCGGAGCGCGGTGGCCGCGGTCTCGCTCTCGCTCACTGCGGCGCCCAGACGCCCGACTTCGGCCTCGAGCTCATCGCGCACGGTGCGCAAGGCGGTGATATCGCGGCGCAGGCTTTCGAGTTCTGAAAGCTGGGCCGCGATCGTCTCGCGATCGACCTCGGTGGTTTCTTGGGCAGCCGCCAGCGCCGCCTCGGCGTCGTCGGCGCGCTCGGCCTGGACCCGCAGCGCTAGTACCAGCTCGTCGCGCTCGGCGGTGGAGCTTTGCAGCGAGGCCGCGAGCTGCGCCATGTCCAGGCGCAGGTCCGCGCTCGCTTGGCGTTCGAGGGAAAGAAGGTCGCCGAGCTCGGCGATCTCGCGGTTGAGCCGCTCAAGCGCCGCGTCCTGGTCCGACAACAAGTCTCTGAGAAAGAACTGGTACAGGACGAAGACGACCAGCAGGAATATGAAGGCCAGTAGAAGTCCGGCCAGCGCGTCGACGAAGCCGGGCCAGGTGTTGGTGCTGCCTCGGGCGCGGGCGCGGGCGCGGGCGCGCGCGGCCATGCCGGCTCAGGTCTTCCGCTGG
>CAYUNL010000088.1:0-10248 GCA_964446055.1 uncultured Alphaproteobacteria bacterium
CCTTGCGGCACTTGATGTCGAAGAACTTCTCGGCCCCCAGGTCGGCGCCGAAGCCGGCCTCGGTGACCACGTAGTCGGCGGCCCCCATCGCCATCCGCGTCGCCATCACCGAGTTGCAGCCGTGGGCGATGTTAGCGAACGGCCCGCCGTGGACGAACGCCGGGTTGTGCTCGAGGGTCTGGACGAGGTTGGGGTTGAGCGCGTCACGCAGCAACGCCGACAGCGCGCCCTGGGCGTCGAGCGCGCTCGCCCGCACCGGGGTTCTCTCGCGGGTGAAGCCGACGACGATGTTGCCGAGCCGGCGCTGCAGGTCGTCGCGGTCGCTGGCCAGACACAGGATCGCCATCACCTCCGAGGCCACGGTGATATCGAATCCGTCCTCGCGCGGAAAGCCGTTGGCGGGGCCGCCCAGGCCGCAGGCGATGTGCCTGAGCGCCCGGTCGTTGAGGTCCAGCGCCCGGCGCCAGGCCACCCGACGCGCGTCGATCGCCTCGGCGTTGCCCCAGTACATATGGTTGTCGACCAGCGCGGCCAGCAGGTTGTTGGCGACGCCGATGGCGTGGATATCGCCGGTGAAATGAAGGTTGATGTCCTCCATCGGCACGACCTGCGCGTACCCGCCGCCCGCGGCCCCGCCCTTCATCCCGAAACACGGACCCAGCGAAGGCTCGCGCAGGCAGATCGCCGCCCGCTTGCCGATCCGGTTGAGCGCATCGCCCAAGCCCACCGTGACCGTGGTCTTGCCCTCGCCCGCCGGCGTCGGCGTGATCGCGGTCACCAGCACCAGCTTGGCCTGGCCCGGCCGCGCAGCGGCCCCGGCGGGTAGGACCTTGGCCTTGTAGCGGCCATAGGGCTCGAGGCGCTCCTCGGCGATGTCCAGCCGCGCCGCCACCTCGGCGATCGGCCGCATCGTCGCGGCCTGGGCAATCTCGATGTCGGACTTGGGCGCGGCCTTGGCGGCGGTGGCGGACTTTGGCATGCGGGGCGCTCCGTCAGGTTGGCGCGGTGCGCCGAGGCCACGTATTGTGCTCATCCCGTCCGCGAAACTCAAGGCGCCGGGGCCGGGCGCCCCGCGAGGTGCAACGCGATGGTAGCTGCCGACGGCGCCCCCGGCGCGGGCATCGGATCTCTCTGGCCGGCCGTGGCCGTGATCGCCTTTGCCGCCGCCGCCCTGTTCGCGCCCCGGGGCCTGGTCGTGATCCTCGCCCTCGGCGCCGTGCTCGGCCTGACCGCCGGCACAGTGCGCTCGGGTCTCGACGCCGCCCTCAAGTCGCCGCCGCTCGCGCCGATCGGACTCCTGATGCTGTGGGCGGCGGTGGCCATCTGGTGGTCCCCCGACCGGGCCGAGGCGATTCGCTCGTGGCACGGCCTGTTGTGGGTTGCCCTCGGCGCCCTTGTGGTGGTGGCGCAAGCCCATGGCCTGAGGCCAGGGACCCGCCTCCGCCTTGAGCGCGCCATGGTTGCCGCGGCCGCCGGGTTCGTCGTCATCCTGGGCCTCGAGGTCGCCACCGACGCCGTCATCATGCGCAGCCTGCGAACCGCCCTTTACGGCGACATCTACCCGGTCGACTGGATCTTCCTCGGCCACTACTTGCGACCCACCGCGGTGCTGGCGATCTTCGCCTGGCCGTGCGCGCTGGTTTTGTGGCGCCGCTTCGGCCCCGGCCTGGCGCTGGTCTTCCTGGTCCTCGCCGCCGGTCTCGCCGGGTTGATCGGCATGAACGCGGCCTTCCTCGCCATGCTGGCCGGCGGGCTGGTCTTCGCGGCCACGTTCCGCTTTCCCCGCGCCGGCGCCGCGGCGCTGGCGATCCTCACTGCCGCCACGGTGCTGCTGGCCCCGCTGATCGTGGCGCTGATCGCCGATCCCGGTCTCGCGGCCCTGCCCTCGAGCTGGGTCCACCGCCTGGTCATCTGGAACTTCGTGAGCGAACGGATCGCCGAGAATCCATGGATCGGCTGGGGCTTCGACGCCTCCAAGCACCTTCCCGGCGCGACCGAGCCCATCGTCATCGGCGGCATCGCGACCGTCACCCTACCCTCGCACCCGCACAACGGCAGCCTCCAGGTATGGGCCGAGCTCGGCGTCCCCGGGGCGCTCGCCCTGGCCGCTGTCTTCGCCGGCGCTGCATGGGCGATCCGCAGCGCCAATCTGCCGCGCCTTGACAGCGCCGCCCGCGCCGCCGGACTGGCCGCTTTCTTCGTGCTGTTCTCGCTTAGCTACGGCGCCTGGCAGAACTGGTGGCTGGCGCTGGCGGCGTTGATCGCTGCGCTCTACGTCGCGCTCTCGGGCCCGCTCACCCCTCGGGCGTCGTTGTCCGGCGATCCCTCCACGGACCGACCTCCGATCGGCCGCTGAGCGCGGCGTCGGGAGGGGGAGGGGATTGAGGTAGCGTTAGGCTACCAACTTTGTTAGCCTTGCGATCGGAATCGGCTCAATTTGGGAGGAAACCTGATGAGATCGACTTTGAAAGTTGCGGCCACTGCGATCGGCGCCAGTCTGCTGCTCGCCGCGGCCGCGCAAGCCCAAGACAAGCTAGACTTCGTTGTCGTTACCCATGCCGCACCGGGACATCAGTTCTGGGAGATCGAAAAGAATGGCATGGAAGCAGCCTGCGAGCTGATCGACGCCGATTGTCAGATGGTGTTCCTGCAAACCCAGGACGGCAACATCGGCGAAGTCCTGCAAATCCTCGAGGCGGCGATCGAGCAACAGCCCGATGGCATCGCCACCACCATCATGGACCCCGAGGCCTTCGACGACGCCATTCAGCGGGCCATGGACGCGGGCATCCCGGTGGTTTCCTACAACGTCGATGACAAGGACGGCGCGGCGGGAAGCGCGCGCATGGGGTTCATAGGCTCCAACCTCATCAGGGCGGGCTACACGCTGGGCTTGGGGATATCCAAGCTGTTCCCCGAAACGGGTCCGATTCATGTCCTTCTCGGCACCAACGATCCGGGCCAGCAGTGGTCTCAGGAGCGCACCCAAGGCGCCGAGAACTTCATGATAGAGTACGCGGCCGCCAACCCAGACCGTAAGATCACGTGGGACAACATCGACGCCGGTTATGACCTCGGCGTCGTTGGCAGCCGTGTCAGCGCCTACATCCAGACCCACCCCGAGACCACCGCCTATTTGGACAACGGCTTCTGGGAAGCCGGCGTGGCACGGTCGCTGCGTGACCTCGGGTTCGAACCGGGTCAGGTCCTGCTCGGTGGATTCGACCTCAACACGTTCGTTCTGGAGGAGATGCAAGAGGGCTGGATTCAGGTCACCGTCGACCAGCAACCCTACTTGCAGTCGTTCCTCTCGATCATCCAGCTCTATCTCCACAGCCTGTACGGGCTGGGACATTGGAGCGTCGACACCGGCGAGTTGATGGTTACGCCCGCGACCGCCGCATCGGTCATCGATCTCTCCGCGCAGAACTTGCGTTGAGCCCGACGAGCTAGTTTGACCGATCGACTGAGATGGGCCCGGGCGCCACAAGGCGTCCGGGCCCGGCGATCTGCGTACCATGCTTGACGGCATCTTTGCGCGACGCAGGGTCGTGGGCTGGACCGTGGGCGCGGGAATCACATGAAGGCTCTGACAAAGGCGTTTTTGTCGCGACCCGAGCTCGCCGCGCTCGGGGTGATGATCATCCTTGGCGCCATTTTCTTCGCCAACCAGCCGGTCTTCATGAGCTCGGGAAATTGGCGCGTCATGTTGGGCATCATCCCCGAGATCGGGTTTCTGGCGCTCGGCGTGACTGTGCTCATGATCTCGGGCGAGTTCGACCTCTCGGTCGGCTCGGTCTTCGCCTTCGGCGGCATGCTCCCGGTTCTCTTGACCGGTTTCGGCGTCGACCCGTGGCTGGCGCTCGCCATCACCACCTTGGCCGGCCTCTGCATCGGCTACACCAATGCCTTCCTCACGCTCACCTTCGGCATTCCCTCGTTCATCACGACGCTGGGGATGTTGTTCGCCATCCGCTCGGCCACGACGATCGTCTCGGGAGGCCACATGCCGGTGTGGAAGTCCCAATTGCCCGATATGCTGTTCACCGGGAACATCGTTGCCGGGGGATTGTTTCGCGCCTCGTTCGTTTGGTACGCGGGCATCGCCATCGCCCTCGGCTGGCTCCTGCACCGCTCCAACTTCGGCAACTGGATATTCGCCACCGGCGCGCATCGCCAATCGGCCCAGGACATGGGTATCAACACCCGGCGGGTGAAGACCGTGTGCTTCATGATCTGCTCGGTGCTCGCCACCTGGGGCGGCATCTTCGCGGTCCTGCGGTCGCACATGGGAATGCCCAACCAGGGCGAGACCTTCGAGCTACAGGCCATCGCCGCGTCGGTGATTGGCGGCGTGGCCCTGTTCGGCGGCTTCGGCTCGATCCTCGGCCCCATCGTCGGCGCCTTCGTCATCCGCATGCTCGAAAACGGCCTGGTGATGTTGAACGTGGGCTCGGGCTGGTTCAAGCTGTCGATCGGCGCCTTCCTGATCGGCGCCGTGGTGTTCAACCTCTTCCTCCTCCGCCGCGGCCAGGGCATGCGCCTTGCCGAGGAACAGGAACGTGAGACGGTACCCCGAGAACCTAATGAAACGGAGGCACAGGTATGACCTCAGAGACGCAACTCACCGAACCGGTCGTCGAGCCGTCATCGACGCCGGACGCCGCGCCTGCCTCCGGCGAGCCGCTGATCCGCTGTGCCGCACTGCAAAAATGGTACGGCGGCGTGCACGCGCTCAAGGGCGTGGATCTCGACCTCGGCTACAACGAAGTGGTCGGCCTGGTGGGCGACAACGGCGCCGGCAAATCGACCCTGATCAAGATTCTCTCGGGCGCCCACCGCCAGGATTCGGGACAGATCTTCTTCCAGGGCAAGCCGGTCGGCTTCGCCTCGCCGCGCGCGGCGATGGAGCTCGGGATCGAGACCATCTACCAGTACAACGCGCTCGCGCCCACGCTCTCGATCGAGCGCAACATCTTCATCGGCCGCGAGCCCATCAAGGCCCACATCGGCCGCATCGGCAACATGGACTTCCGCAAGATGGGGCGCGAGGCGATGGAGGCGCTGCGCGACGTCGATCTCCACCTGCGCTCGCCCGAGACCCCGGTCGAGGAGCTTTCGGGCGGCGAGCGTCAGGGCGTGACAATCGCCCGCGCCATGTACTTCAAGACCAAGGTGTTGATCCTCGACGAGCCGACCAATCACCTCTCGATCAAGGAGACCAACAAGGTCTTGGGCTGGGTCGAGGGGCTGAAGGCGCAAGGCATAACCTCGGTCTTCATCACCCACAACCTGCACCACGTCTATCCCATCGCCGACCGGTTGTGCGTGCTCTCGCGTGGCGAGAAGACCGCCGAGATGCCCAAGTCCGAGACCTCGATCGAGGAGCTCACCGACCTCATCGTCTGAGATGAGTCGCTAAGCAAGGCAGCGGGACGCCCGAACGTGAAAGCGCTCACCAAGCTCTTGCTATCACGGCCCGAGATCGCCGCGATCATCGTGGCCATCGCGCTCGCGGCGGGGCTCGGTCTCAGCGGCGAGCGGTTCATGACCGCGGGCAACCTGCGCGTGATCCTGGCCATCGTGCCCGAGCTCGGGCTGATCGCAATCGGGGCCACGCTCCTGATGATCTCGGGCGAGTTCGACCTCTCGGTTGGCTCGGTGTTCGCCTTCGGCACGGTGGTCCCGGTTATTCTGGTCGCCAAATTCGGCCTCGACCCGTGGATCGGCTTTGCCGTCGCCACCGCCGGGGGCCTAGTCATCGGCTACGCCAACGCCTTCATCACGCTCAGATTCCGCATCCCCTCCTTCGTCACCACACTCGGCATGCTCTTTATCATTCGTTCCTCGGCGGTGGTCGCCTCGGGCGGATTCCCTCCGCGTTGGCCCAAGCACATGCCCGATCTGGTGTTTGTCGGCTATCTCAGTGAGGGGGGCATCGTTCGGGCTTCGCTTCTTTGGTACCTCGGTGTGGCGCTCGTGCTGGGCTGGCTGTTGCACCGCACCAATTTCGGCAACTGGATCTACGCCAGCGGCGCGCACAAACAATCGGCCCAAGACATGGGCATAAACACGCGGCGGGTGAAGACGGTGTGTTTCATGATCTGCTCGACGCTGGCGGCTTGGGCCGGCATCATTCAGGCGCTGCGAACCCACTCGGCGTTTCCCTCCGTCGGCAATGGCTACGAGCTGCAGGCGATCGCCGCCGCGGTGATCGGCGGGGTCGCGCTGTTTGGGGGCGCCGGGTCGATCCTCGGCCCGATCATCGGCATCATCATTATCCGCATGCTCGACAATGGGATCGTGATGGCGCGAGTCGATTCGGCCTACTTCAAGCTGTTCATCGGCGGTCTGACCGTGGCCGCGGTCATCCTGAACGTCGTCCTACGACGCCGCGCCGAGCGCATACGGCTCGAGGATGAAGCGGCGGCCGAACCCGGCGTCGAGGTAAAAGTCCCGACCTAACGCCGCGGTCTGGCGGCGCCGCCGATCATCCGTAATCGGGCTCTATGCCTCGGCCTTCCTCGGCCGAGCGTTCGACCGCCTCGACGATGCGCAGCGAATCGATCGCGTCATCGAGCGTCGACAGTGGCGCCTCGCCCTTGTTGAGACACCGGTTCAGAAGGTGCGCCCAGGCGTGGCCGAAGGAATCGGGATAGGTCGGCTTGTCCCAGCCCAGCCCATTGGTCGGACCCAGATCGGTGAAGGGTGCCAGGTTGGTCGAGCCCTCGTTCCACGAATAACTCACACCGCCCTCGGTGCCGAGCACCTTGTACATCACGGTCCAGGGGTCGCTCGTCGGATCGTTGGCCGCGAAGCAGCCCCATAGGTTGGCGATCGCGCCGCTGGGAAACTCACCCACGATCATCACCTGATCGGGGATCTTGGTGAAATAGGCGCTGGAGGTCACCGCGTTGATCCGGCTCGGGCGCCCCAGGAGGTAGAGCATGGTGTAGACGTGGTGGGTGGCGAGTTCGAGCGTGATCAAGCGCTCGACCCCCTGGACCGAGAGCGGGTGCTGCATGTTGTAGATCATCCACAGGCTCGAGATCTTGCCGAGCCGCCCCTCGTCCATGTGCTCCTTGGCGCGGCGGATCGCCGGCGGGTAGATGTAGTTGTGCCCTGGCATGAACAGGCCTTGCGACTTTTCCGCCGCCGCGCGTAACCGTTCGAGATCGGCGATGGTATAACCGAGCGGCTTCTCGCACATCACGTGCTTGCCCGCCTCCAGGCAGGCGACGGCAGTGTCGATGTGGGCCTCGGCCGGGGTCAGGACGCCCACGGCGTCGACCACCGGATCGGCCAACAAGGCTTCCAGGCTCTCGTATCCCTTGATGCCATGCTTGGCAGCAAATGCCTCACGTTTTTCAGCGGTGCGGCTGAACGCGCCCACCAAGTGCCCGTAGTCGGTGGCGAACCGCTGAAAACCCTGCGCATGCATCTCGGCAACGCCGCCTGTGCCGGCAAACGCGACGCCGTATCCGTCCCCTGCCATGTCCGTTAGTCCCCCCGTCGGTTTGGTCGGCCGCGACGATACTATAGAATTGGCGGTCCTGGCACCGGAGATGGCCTATGGCAGAGTCGGTTTCGCCGCCCAACACCGATCCCGCGCGATTCAAAGCCGAGGGCTATTGCCTCTTCCGCGACGTTCTGGGCGTGGACGACATCGCGGCGGTACGCGGCGAGGTCGATGCGATGATCGCCGCGATGCCGCCCAAGCGGCGCATCTACCTCGAAGATGGCCACCGCGACATTGATTCGCGCCCCGAATGGCTGACCGAGCCGCACGCCTCCGATCCCTACTGGCTCGAACTCTGCCGCCGCCCGGCGTTGCTCGACGCCGTCGAATCGATCATTGGACCCGACATCATGGTCGTCATGTCGGCGCTGTTGGTAAAGCCAAGGGACGACGGCATGGCGGTGCGCTGGCACCAGGACAACCCATTTTGGTACTCGCTCGAGGGCACTGATCTGGTCTCGGTATGGCTCGCAATCGACGATGCCGATGCGGCCAACGGAGTGATGAGCGTGATTCCCGAAAGCCACGCCGGCTTTAGCGCGATGGACCGAACCGAAACCGATGGCTCGGATTTCCTAGGCCTGAAGGTCGACCTGAGCGAAGAGATGGAGGGCCGCGCGGTGTGTCTCGAAATGACCGCGGGAAGTATGTCGATCCACGATTCCTTCCTCGTGCATGGCTCGGAAATGAACACCAGCGGCCGGCGCCGCGGCGCCTACACCATCCGCTACGCCAACCCATTGACCTTGAAGATCGATTTCCACCGCCACTGGGTGCCGGTGTTCCTGGTCCGCGGCGAGGGCGGCCCCAGCGAAGACCGATTAATCGACATCCGCCCCGGCCGCCCGCTGCCCGAGTCCCTGAGCGGCCAGATCTGGCTCGAGCCCAATCCAGTTGCGCGCGCAAGGCTCTCTCGATAGCCCCGTGTATCCATGTATGGGCAGCCCGCAGCGGCGATGGTAGCGGTGAGTTACTGACCTTACCTTTCGCCTGTGTAGAGACGGGACCTCTCGCTATTATGAGCTCGTGGACCGAAAGGAACGAAGGTTATCCATGAAGCCCTTTTGCTTCGTGCTAATGCCGTTCGGCCGAAAGAAGGATGACAACGGTCGCGTGATAGACTTCGATCGCGTCTACGGTGATGTTATCAAACGGGGTATTGAGGACGCAGACTTGGAGCCGATTCGTGCGGACGAAGAGATGATGGGCGGGATCATCCACAAGCCCATGTTTGAACGGCTCATGCTCTGTGATTACACCGTGGCCGACCTCACCACAGCAAACGCAAACGTCTTCTATGAGCTCGGTATTCGGCACGGCATTCGGCCACACAGCACGGTGCTCATGTTCAGTCGTGGTAGCAGGCTACCATTCGATGTCGCGCCACTTCGGGGTCTCCCATACGCTCTTAACGACAGCGGTATGCCGGCAAGCCCAGACAAAGACCGGGGGGCGCTCGCTAAGCGGTTGGTCAAGTGTCGCGATCCTGTTGAGGACAGCCCATTATTCCAGCTCGTGTCAGACTGGCCACGGCCGGACATATCTCGGCTCAAGACGGATAGATTTCGAGAGGTTGTTGAGTATTCGCGGCGGTACAAAGAAAAGCTCCACGCTGCACGGAAAGCGGGGAAAGAAGCCGTATTGGCGGTCGAGCAAGAACTGAACATCAAAGACACCGATCCGGCGATAGTTGTTGATCTATTCCTCTCGTATCGCGCTGTTGAGGCGTGGGAAGAGATGGCTGCTCTTGTCGGGCGAATGTCGCCAATCGTCGCTCGCACCGTAATCGTACGGGAACAGCACGGGCTGGCTCTCAATCGTTTGGGCCGACGCGACGAGGCAGCACGCGTCCTGCAGGACATCATTGAAGAGCATGGGCCTAGCAGCGAAACGAATGGAATCCTTGGCCGGGTTTACAAAGACCTTTGGGAGGATGCCGTAAAGGGAGGTCAGACTGCGGTAGCTCAGGGCTACCTGCGGAAGGCCGTTGAATGCTATCTGTCGGGGTTCGAAGTTGATTGGCGCGACGCCTATCCGGGCATCAACGCTGCCACTCTCATGGAGTTATCGGATCCTTTGGATGCGCGGCAAGCAGGCCTCTTGCCTGTGGTGTGTTATGCGGTAGGGCGTCGCTTAGCATCGAAAAACCCGGACTACTGGGACCATGCGACGTTGCTTGAGCTTAACGTCCTCGCAGACAAGAGGGACGCGAGCGAGCACGCGTTGGCTGATGCTCTCGCTGCGGTGCGTGAGACTTGGGAGCCGAAGACCACAGCCCGTAATCTGCGGCTCATCCGCGAGGCCCGCGAGAAGCGCAGTATCGACGTGGACTGGATCAAAACTATCGAGTCTGAACTGGAGCGTGTGGGAGGAGACGCACCCGGAACGTAGAGTGGCCTACTTCACCAGATATCGGACGACGGTCAACTTCGTTTCAGTTCGATTGCGAGTTGGGACCACGGTATCACATTGATGCTGTGCTCTTTGATGAAGGAGGGCATACTACTCGGTGGAGTCGCTCCGCTGTGTACCGCGATAACGCGCTTTCCCAGATTGAGGCTCTTGTCGACCTCCCACCTTACCCATTCGCTCTGAGCGGTGTGCGGAGACAGGTAGACAATGGTCGTCGAACACTGATTGATCCGCTCTCGAATCTTTTGGCGAATGTATTCGGCTCGTTCGCTGTCAAAAGGCTCCCTGACCGACCGGTCGTTGAACTCGACGTCACT
>CAYUNL010000089.1:0-10244 GCA_964446055.1 uncultured Alphaproteobacteria bacterium
CGGACTCGATCACATCCTCATCGACGAGGCCCAGGACACCAACCCCGAGCAGTGGGAGGTGATCGCTGCGCTGGCCGAGGAGTTCTTCGCCGGCGAGGGCGCGCGTGAGACGGAGCGGACGATCTTCGCCGTGGGCGACGCCAAGCAGTCGATCTACGGCTTTCAACGCGCCGATCCCGCCTCGTTCGCGCGCTGGCGCGAGTATTTCGCCGAACGCGTCGCCGCGGCCGGCCAGCCCTGGCGCGCCGTCGAGCTGGTGCGTTCGTTCCGCTCGGCGGAGCCGGTCTTGGCCGCCGTGGACCGAGTGTTCGCGCCGCCCGCGGTCCACCAAGGCGTGGTCTTCGACGACCGGGTGGTGCGTCACGAATCGAGCCGCGAAGGCCAGGCCGGAGTGGTCGAGGTATGGCCGTTGGAAAAGCCCGACGAACCCACCGATCCCGGCATCTGGGAGCCGCCGGTGGCGCGCGCCGACAGCCGTGGCCCGAGCGCCCGCCTGGCGGACCGGATCGCACGGTGCATAAGCGGCTGGTTCGCCCGCGACGAGTTGCTTCCCTCGCGCGGACGACCGATCCGGCCCGGCGACATCATGATCTTGGTACAGCGCCGTTCCGCCTTCGTCGATGAGATGGTGCGCGCCCTGAAGCAGACGGGGATAGATTCTGCGGGCATCGATCGCCTGATCATCTCCGACGAGATCGCCGTCATGGACTTGATCGCGCTCGGCCGCTTCGCCCTGTTGCCCGAGGACGACCTGACGCTGGCGGTGGTTTTGCGAAGCCCGCTCGTTGGCCTCGCCGAGGAAGAATTGTTCAGGCTCGCCTATGGGCGCGGCGAGGCGACGCTGTGGCGGACCCTCGTCGAAGGGGCGCGGGACGAGCTTCACCTGCACCAGGCCCACGCCTTCCTCGACGCGGCGCTCGCGCGCGCCGACTTCATGCCGCCATTCGAGTTCTACGCCGAAGCCCTGGGCGCCGGCGGGCGGCGCAATCTGGTGAGCCGGCTGGGTCCCGAGGCCAACGAGCCGATCGACGAACTTCTGGGCCGGGCGCTCGAATACGAGCGCGATCACGTGCCCTCGCTTCAGGGCTTCCTCCACTGGCTCTACGCCGGCAACGCCGAGGTGCGCCGTGACCTCGACCATGGCCGCGACGAGATTCGCGTCCTCACCGTACACGGCGCCAAGGGTCTCGAGGCGCCGATCGTCTTCCTGCCCGATACCTGCCGTGTGCCCACCCACGACGATCCGCTGCTGTGGCCCGGCGATGATTTGGTCCTCTGGCGCCCGCGGCGCGATCGCGAGGATCCGGTTGCGCGCGCCGCCCGCGAGACCGCCCAGGCGCGCCAGCGCGAGGAGTACCGCCGCCTCCTCTACGTCGCCCTCACCCGGGCCGAGGACCGCCTCTACGTATGCGGCTGGGAGACCCGGAACGGACGCGGCAAGGACTGCTGGTACGACCTCGTCCGGGGCGCCATCGAGCCGCTCGCCGACCGCGCCACGCTCGAAGGCGGGGACGAGGGATTGCGTCTCGAATCGGTTCAGCGCGGGCCGCCCGACCGGCCCGACGAGCCCCCGGCCTGGGCCCACGAGACCGGACCGGTTCCGCCATGGGCCGAGCGCCGAGTGCTGGCCGAGGCGCCGGCCGCCGCCCCGCTGACACCCTCTCGGCCCGAGGACGAAGCCGCGGTCCGCTCGCCGCTCGACGCCGAGGACCAAGCGGCTTCGCGACGCGGCTTTCTCGTCCACCGGCTGCTCGAAACCCTGCCCGATCTTGCCGCCGGCGAACGCGCGGCGGCGGCGCGGCACTTTCTCGCCCAGCCCGCGCTCGGGCTCGATGAGGCGGAGGCCGCCGAGATCGCCCAACAGACGCTCGGCGTCCTTGACGATCCCGCGTTCGCAATGATCTTCGGCCCGGGCTCGCGCGCGGAAGTAAGCCTCAGCGGGCGGCTCGGCGACCGCGTGGTCTCGGGCCGCATCGACCGCCTTGCGGTCCTCGAGGACGAAGTGTTGGTGGTCGACTACAAGACCAACCGCAAGCCCCCCGCCGACCAGGCCGGCGTGCCCGCCCTCTACGTCAGGCAAATGGCTACGTACCGTGCGCTGCTCAGCGAAATCTACCCCGGGCGCAAGGTGCGCTGCGCCCTCCTATGGACCGATACGCCAACTCTGATGCCACTCGAGGCCGCGGTGCTCGACAACCGCTAGGATGGGACGGGCGGCCGCTTGCCGGGCCGTGCCTCGCGCAATACACTTCCGGCCGCAGCTCATGGTCAACGCATCCGCGCTAGAAGCCGCGATCACACCGGAGCCCATCGAGATCGGTGGGCCTGCCGAGCCGCGTGTACCGTTCGTCTTCGCCTCGCCCCATTCGGGGTGCGAGTACAGTGCCGAGTTCCTGGCTCAGACGCGTCTCGGCCTGGCGGCGCTGCGCCAGCTCGAGGACGCCTACGTGGACGAGCTGTTCGCTGCCGCGCCCGCGCACGGGGCACCGCTCCTGCGCGCTCTATTCCCGCGCGCCTTCGTCGATCCCAACCGCGAGCCCTACGAGCTCGACCCGCGGATGTTCTCGGATCTGCTGCCGCGGCATGCCAACACGACCTCGGCACGTGTCTCGGGCGGTCTGGGCACGATCGCGCGGGCCGTGACGAGCGGCGGGGAGATTTACTCCGACAAGCTGTGCTTCGCCGAAGCCGAATGGCGCATCGCCGAGTACTATCGACCCTTCCACGATGCGCTGAACGACTTGCTGGACGCGACCCGCCAGCGCTTCGGCCTGGCGGTGCTGATCGATTGCCACTCGATGCCGTCGGTGGGCGGGCCGCTCGACCGCGACCGCGGGCACGAGCGCGCCGACATCGTTCTTGGCGACCGCTTCGGCGCCAGCTGTGCGGAGCCGCTGGTCGAGGGGGTCGAGGCCGTGCTCGTGGATCTCGGCTATCGCGTCGCGCGCAACGTTCCCTATGCGGGCGGCTTCACGACCGAGCATTACGGCCGGCCGCAAGACGGAGTGCACGCCCTGCAGATCGAAATCAACCGCGCGCTCTATATGGACGAACGGCGGATACGCAGGCATGAGGGAATGAAGCGCCTGGTCGGCGACATGACCGCCATGATCGCCGCCGTGACCGCGTTCGACCTCGGCGAGTTGGTCCCGGCAAAGCCTGCCGCGACCGAGACCTGGCCGGCCTAATCGGCAGAAAACTGCAAAAAAATGGGCCACACAAGGTGGCCCAAGTTCAGGGAGGAAATACCCAGGACGGGTAGTGAAGGCAGCACCGTCAGTTAGGGAACCTTCGGTGCTGTACCACTATATATGCTACCTGTTTCGATCAAATACAAGCGATATTTTTTATTCCTGTTAATTTTCACAGCCTTAGGAAAACTTCCGAACTGCATCGCGGAACTCTCGGGCACTACTGCCCAGCTTCTATATAAGAAATAAGGGTTCACCCCAATGGCACGTGGATTGCGTGGTATTTGCATCGATGCTGTGGCGCGACTGCCACGGATGGGAGAACGCCATCATGCGGCACTCATGCCGCGGCCTTTTCGCGCTTGCATACGCCGCCCTCGCATTGGCTGCGGCGCCGGCGCTTGCGGCGACGCAAACCCAGGCCCCGCCAGCCGAGTCGCGAACCCTGTGCCGCGAGGCGGCCATCGAACTGGAACGCGCCCACCGCATCCCGAGGCTTCTCCTATCGGCGATATCGCTCGCCGAATCCGGGCGCTGGGACACCTCAAAGGGGGAAAGTTTTGCCTGGCCGTGGACGGTGACCTCGGGCGGCGGGAGCCGCTACTTCGAGACCAAGGAGGCGGCGCTTGGCCATGTCCGTGCGCTCGCCGAGCGCGGCGTGCGCAACATCGACGTGGGCTGCATGCAGGTCAATCTGATGCACCACCCCGACGCTTTCTCAAGCCTCGATCAAGCCTTCGAGCCCGCGGTCAATGCGGCCTACGCCGCGCGATTTCTCGTCGAGCTGCATCGCGAGACCCGGTCGTGGAGCCGCGCCGTCGCCTTCTATCACTCGCGAACCCGCGCCTTCCAAAAACCCTATCGCAAGAAAGTGTATAGGCTCTGGAGCCTCGAGCGCCGGCGAGTTGCCGAGGTCCACCGCGCCGAGGTGTTGGCGGCCTACCTCGAGCGCAAGGCGAGGCGCGAAGCGAGGGCGGCCGAGCGACGCAACAACCGCGGCGAGTAACGCGCCCCCATGACCATCGACAGCGAATCGGAACTCGCGAAACTCAAGGCAGTCGGCGCCGTCGTCGCCAGAACGTTACGAACCATGGCCGCGGCGCTCGAGCCCGGGATGACCACCAAAGAACTCGACGACGTTGGCCGCCAATGCCTGGACGCCCACGGTGCCCGCTCGGCGCCCGAGATCACCTACGGCTTTCCCGGCGCCACCTGCATCAGCATCCATCCCGCCATCGCCCACGGCGTGCCGGGAGACCGCGCGATCGCCGCGGGCGACCTGATCAACATCGACGTCTCCGCCGAGATCGAGGGCAGCTTCGCCGATACCGGCGCAAGCTTCATCGTGCCACCGGCGAGCCCCGCCAAAAGGGCGGTGTGCCGCGCGACCCGCAAGGCACTCAACCGCGCCGTCGGCGCCGCCCGCGCCGGCCTGCCGATCAACGTGATCGGCAAGACGGTCGAGACGTTTGCGCGCAAGCGTGGTTTCTCGGTGATCGTGAACCTGGCCGGCCACGGGGTCGGCGGCGCGCTGCACGAGGCGCCGGCCAATGTCCTTTCCTTCTACGACGGCGGCGACCGACGCATGCTGCACGAGGGCATGGTTATCGCCGTGGAACCGTTCCTATCGACCGGCGCATCGCAGGCCGAGCAAGGCGACGATCCCTGGACGCTCGTCACCCCGCCGCAGTTCCTGACCGCGCAATACGAGCACAGCATCGTCGTGACCCGCCGCGCGCCTATCGTACTCACCGCGCTCGCCTAGTCGGACCGGGCGATCACGCCGCGGCGAAATCGGCGAGGCGGACCGGGCGGCGCTTGGCGCCCCAGGTGCCGGGCGGCCCATCGAAGACCCCCGCGCATGGGGTTCCGCACTTCAGGCACGCCCCTTTGTCGCTGAGGTTCCAATCGCTCAGCACGTACCAGTCCCTGCCCACCACGCGCTCGCCGCAACCATGGCAATAGGTGCTCGAGCCCGTGTGGTCGTGGACGTTGCCGAGGTAGACGTAGCGCAGGCCGTTCTTGATGCCGATCTCGCGCGCCCGGATCAAGGTCTCGTGCGGCGTCGGCCCGATGTCGGTCATTTTGAAATCTGGGTGAAAGGCCGAAAAGTGAAGCGGCACGTCCGCTCCGAGATGCTCGGCGAACCACTCGGTGAGGGCCTCGATCTCGGGCTCGGAATCGTTTTGGCCGGGGATCAGCAGGGTCGTGACCTCGAACCAGACCGAGGTCTCGCGCTTGAGATAACGAAGCGTATCGAGAACCGCATCCAGCTCGGCGGTGCAGAGCTTGCGGTAGAAGCCCTCGGTGAATGCCTTGAGGTCGATGTTGGCGGCATCCATGTGGCGGTAGAACTCGACCCGCGGCTCGGCCGAGATGTAGCCCGCGGTCACCGCCACGGTCTTGATGCCCAGCTCGTGACAGGCCTGGGCCACGTCGACGGCGTACTCCAGAAAGATCACGGGGTCGTTGTAGGTGAAGGCGACCGAACGGCAGCCCAGTCGCTGTGCCGCCCGGGCCAACGCTTGGGGCGAGGCGGAATCGGCCAAGGTGTCGATCTCACGCGATTTCGAGATGCTCCAGTTCTGGCAGAACTTGCAGGTGAGATTGCAGCCGGCGGTGCCGAAGGAGAGGACCGGCGTCCCCGGTAGGAAATGGTTGAGCGGCTTCTTCTCGATAGGATCGATGCAGAACCCGCTGGAGCGGCCATAGGTGGTAAGCACCATGCCGCCGTCTTGGGCCGCCCGCACGAAGCACAGGCCCCGCTGGCCCTCGCGCACCTTGCACACTCGCGGGCAGAGGTCGCACTGGATACGTCCGTCATCGAGCGCGTGCCAGTAGCGGCCGGGCACCACGCCCGAGTGTGAATCCAAGGTTTCAGCCGCCACGCGCACGCGCTCGCGGCTTGCGTTTCCACAACGCCCACGTATCCTTAGCGGTCGTGCGCATCGTTCAAACTCTCGGGGATGGGGCCGGTTCGCGCAGTATGGAACCTCGCCCATGAGCGCGCAACTAAGCCCAATCGAACGTTCGCCAGCGGTCGCCGGGACTTTTTATCCCGACGATCCGGTCGCGCTCTCCGCCATGGTCGATTCGTTCCTCGACGCGGCGCCAGCCGGACCGCCGGGCGCCGCGCCTGCGCCGCCCAAGGCGATCATCGCGCCGCACGCCGGCTACGTTTACTCGGGCGCGGTCGCCGGCTCGGCCTACGCCCCGTTGATCGCGGCGCGCGAGCGCATCAAGCGGGTAGTCGTGATTGGCCCGGCCCACCGCGTGGCGGTGTCCGGCCTCGCCGCGCCCAGCGCCGATGCCTTCCTCACGCCACTCGGCCGGGTGCCGCTCGATCGCCCGACGATCGAGGGTCTGGTCCGACTGGGCTGCATCAGCGTCCTCGATCAAGCCCACGGACCCGAGCATTCGCTGGAGGTGCAATTGCCTTTCCTGCAGCGCCTTCTGGCCGATTTCTTGCTGGTTCCGCTGCTCGCCGGTGCGGCGGGCGCGGCCGAGGTCGCTCGGGTGATCGAAGCGGCGTGGGGCGGGCCGGAGACGCTGATCGTCGTGTCCTCGGACCTCAGCCACTACCACGACTACGAGACCGCGCGACGCCTCGACGCGGAGACCATGAGGGCGATCGAGGCGCTCGATGGCAGCGTGATCGGGGAAGACGGCGCGTGTGGACGGGTCCCCATCCGTGGCCTTCTACTGGTCGCCAAGCGGCGTGGCCTCAAGCCGCGAATCGTCGACCTCAGGAACTCGGGCGATACCGCCGGTACACGCGAGCGGGTGGTGGGCTACGGCGCGGTGCTGTTCGAGGCCGAAGCTGCGGCCGAGTTCGACGCCCGCCAGCGCCGCACGCTGCTCGACCTGGCCGCAGCCTCGATTCGCCGCGGCCTTGCCGGCGCCGGCCAAAGTGAGCTCGATGCCACGCCCCACCCGGCGCCGCTCCGTGCGGTACGTGCGAGCTTTGTGACGCTGAACCAAGGGGGCCGGCTACGCGGCTGCATCGGCTCGCTGCAACCACGCCGGCCGCTCGCCGCCGACGTGGCCTGGAATGCGCACTCCGCGGCTTTCACCGACCCACGGTTCCCGCCGCTGAAGCCCCAAGAGTACCCGGGCATCGAACTCGGCGTATCTGTGCTCGAGGCCCCGGTCGAGATCGCCTGCACTTCCGAACAGGCGCTCACCGCATCGCTCCGTCCCGGCGTCGACGGTCTGATTCTGGCCGAGGGCAAGCGGCGGGGGACGCTCTTGCCGCAGGTTTGGCGTGAGGACATGAGCCGCGAACATTTCGTCGGTATCGTCAAGCGCAAGGCCGGGCTGGCCGAGGATTACTGGTCGGACACGATGCGCGCTTGGCGGTACGGCGCCGAATCCTTCGCCGAGCCAGTCGCCGAGATCGACTCGCGAGGCGCGCGGTGAAAGCATTCGCGCCGGTGCTCGAGCGCGCGCTCGCCCGCGCCGGCGGCCCAAAGGCGCTGGAGGAGATGCTGCCCAGCGCCCGTAGCGCCCGGGCGCTACGGGCGCTGGGCGACGACCGCTATCTTTCGCAGATGAGCCTGCGCATCTTTCGTGCCGGGCTTCGCCACGCCATGGTCGATGATCGCTGGCCGACGTTCGAAGCCGTGTTCAAGGGCTTCGAGCCGCGCAGGGTGGTGGCCTTCGCCGACGAGGACGTCGAGAAGTTGATGGGCGACAAGCGGTTGATCCGCCACTGGGGAAAGCTCCGCTCGGTGCGCGACAACGCCGCCGCCATAGTTGCGCTCGGCGAGACGCATGGCTCCTTCGGCGGCTATCTGGCCGATTGGGACGCGGCGGACACCGTCGGGCTGTGGGCCGATCTCGCGAAACGCTTCGCTCAGTTGGGCGGCGCCTCGGGCCCGAGCTTCCTGCGCATGGTTGGCAAGGACACCTTTTTGCTGACCAATGACGTGGTCCGTGCACTCATCGTCCTCGGCGTGGTGCAGAAGAAGCCGACCGCCAAGAAGGACCTTAGCGCCGTCCAGGCGGCCTTCAACGAATGGGTGGAGGAAACCGGGCGCGAGCTATGCCAGCTCAGCCGCATCCTCGCCCTTTCGCTCGGATAACGCCCCGAGCCCCTTGATTCATAAACTATGATTGGCCATAAGGGCGCGTGGTACGCAGGGTAGAGCACGCTTTGGGCACGATTCTCGTCCGCCGGACCGCCGCGCCTGGTTTCGAACGGGGCGCGGAATGACGGACGATTCGGGACCCGCCCTCCCGCCGCCGGCGCTCCGGGTGGGCTTCGGTCGAATCCTCGCCTATGGATCCGTACTCACCGCGCTATTGGGCGCCGGGGTGGTCGGCCTTGTCGAGCACGAGGCCCAGGGACTCAGCGCCACAGCCGCCATCGAGGGCGATTCCGGCGCCAACTCTTTGCCCGCTCCCGCCATCGCGCCGGGTCCGCTCGCGAGCGTGCCCGCAGCCAAGCGAGCCACGCCGGAGGCCGCGCCCGATCCGCATATCGTCAAGACGGCGTCGGTGCGCCGGGGCGATACGCTGATGGAAGCGCTCGTCAGCGCCGGCTCCTTGCGCGCCGAAGCGGCCGAGGCGATTTCCTCGCTGCGCGAGGTCTATGATCCGCGCCGGCTCAAACCCGGCCAGGAAATCTCCATCACCCTCGCCAGGCCCGAGATCAGCGGTGGCGAGTTGCGGCTCCTCGAGGTCACCGTCGAGGCCAGCGCCGAGCGTTCGGTCGCGGCGCGGCGTGGCGAGGACGGAAGCTTCGCCGCAATCGAGATCGAGCGGGAGCTGCGCGGCGTGGACCGCCGCATCGCCGGCGTCATCACCGACAACCTGTTCACATCTGGGCGCCGCGCCGACCTCCCGGTGCCGGTCATCATGGCGCTCATCCGGCTCTACAGCTGGGACGTCGATTTCCAGCGCGACATCCAGCGCGGCGATTCCTTCGAGGTCTTCTACGAGCGCCTCCACGATCTCGACGGCGCGCCCGTCAAAGAGGGCGAAATCGCCTTCGCCTCGCTGACGCTAAGCGGCAAACAGATCAGCCTCTACCGGTTCGAGGACCGCCACGGCGAGGTCGACTACTATCACGCGAACGGCGAAAGCGTTCGCAAGGCGCTGCTGCGTACGCCCGTGGACGGGGCGCGACTGAGCTCGCGATACGGCAAGCGCAAGCACCCGGTGCTCGGCTACACCAAGATGCACCGCGGCGTCGATTTCGCGGCACCCACGGGGACGCCGATCATGGCTGGCGGCGACGGCGTGGTCGAAGCCTCGGGCCGCAACGGCGCCTACGGCAAGTACGTTCGCATCCGTCACAACTCCGAGTACAAGACCGCCTATGGGCACATGAGCCGGATCGCCAAGGCCGCGCGCCGCGGCAAACGGGTGCGCCAAGGCGATATCATCGGCTACGTCGGCACCACGGGGCGCTCGACCGGGCCGCACCTGCACTACGAGATTCTGCTCGGGGGCCGGCAGATCAACCCGATGACGCTCGACCTGCCGACCGGCGCCAAGCTGGCGGGCGCCGATCTCGAGCGCTTCCGGTCCGAGATTGGGGTGCTGCAGGCGCGGCTGGCCGAAACGCCGGTGGCCGAGCGCCTCGCCGCCGCCGACTAGGGCGCACCTCTTGACATAAACTCGGTGTGGCGCGGCGCGGGATGCGGCGTATATAAGGGGGATGCACGTCGAAAGCGCCCTGCCGCCCGACCCGGCCAAGACCCGGGCCAAGTCCGAGGGCGGAATCCCGTTTGCCCTGCAATCGGATTTCATTCCCACCGGCGACCAGCCACAGGCGATCGTCGAGCTTGTCGAGGGGCTCGAGAAGCGCGAGCGCGAGCAGGTGCTACTCGGCGTCACCGGCTCGGGCAAGACCTTCACCATGGCCGAGGTCATCGCCCGGGTTCAACGCCCGGCCCTGATCCTCGCCCCGAACAAGACGCTCGCGGCCCAGCTCTACGGCGAGATGAAGGGCTTCTTCCCGGGGAATGCGGTCGAGTATTTCGTCTCCTATTACGACTACTACCAGCCCGAGGCCTACGTCCCGCGAACCGATACCTACGTCGAGAA
>CAYUNL010000090.1:0-10119 GCA_964446055.1 uncultured Alphaproteobacteria bacterium
CGCCTGCCCAGGAGATGGGCTACGGCCTCTCCATCGCCTGCGCCTACATCGACCGGACCGCGCTTCGCCGACTGAAAGACGCCGGAATCGACGTGCGGTTGGCATCCTGCTCCCGCCCGGCCACGGAGTTGGCAGCGGGGATCGCCGGTCTGCCACCGGCCACGGAGTTCTGATTCTGGAAGAGTCACTTGGGTCCGCTTGGAGCTAGGAGCGGACGTTGGAGGGACAAGCTTCGACACTCTTTCGGCTCCCAATCGGAGTCACATCGGGCGAGTCCGGCATGGATTGAAGCGGGCCCGCGTTGAGCCTTCGTTAGCGGAAGACCGTGCGCGAAAAGGAGTGAACAAAGGCGGTTGGGGTCTGCGCGACCACCTTTGTTTGCTCAAGCCCGTCGTGTCGGCCAATGGAGGAGTCTTCGTCTACGGGGCGCATACGAAAGGCACCCGGCCACGCTTGATGACCGAATCCCGTCCCTAGACCGAGCGGCCAGAGGACATCGCGCCGCCTCAAGCTACAACGGCTTGGTTTCCAAGGATGGGCATTGCGCTTTGGCCGAGAGCCGGCAAGTAGCGATCGATCCGCGTTGCCGTCTCCACCGCCTGCTCAAGGCATGCGGCGACCGAGACGCCGCGAAAATAATTGCCCGTGACGTAGAGGCCTGGCACCTCTTCGCTCGTCGCCTTTAGCGCGGCAACCAAGCTGTGGTGGCCGACGTTATATTGCGGTACGCCCCGCGGCCACTGGCGGACGCGGGCGACAACTGGTTCGCCGCCCGCGCCAAGAAGATCGGAGAACTCGGCGCGCGCGAGATCGACTAGGTCCTCGGGGCAGAGCTTGGCCAGGTGCGGGGCGCGAGCACCCCCGAAGTAGCCGGCCAGGGCAACGTGACCTTGGGGAGCGCGTCCCGCGAACATCGTAGAACAGAACAGTGCGCCGGTGAGATCCCGCCTTTCGGCGCTGGCCGTCAGATAGCCAAGTCCGTCAAGTGGATGGGTGACCTGCCTTCGCCGATAGCCCAGGAAGACGACCGCCAGCGGTGGCGCTTCGATTGCCGCTGCGGCCCCACCGGCTCCTGGACTGACCTTCTCGAGGAGCTGCGCCGCCACGTGTGGCTGGGTCGCTATGACCACCGCAGAGGCATCGATGGCTCCATGTGCTCCGGCTTCTACTCGGAAGCCTGTTTCCACACGTGTGATTCGGCGCACCGCGACTCCGGTTCTCACTAATGGAGCGAGCCGCATCGCCAATCTGCGGGGCAGCACCCCAATGCCTTCACGCCACGCGAACAGCCTGCGGGCCGGCATCTTTCGGCCGCGCAATCGCCTGCGGATCAGCTCACGGATGATCGAACCCTCGCTTCGTTCCATTTCCGCTAGCGTTGGAAACACCCCTGTCATCGCGAGCCGCGATGCGTCGCCAGCAAACATGCCGCCAACCAATGGATCCATGACTCGGCTGGCGAACTCGGCCCCGAACCGCCGATGGCAGAACTCGGCCACGCTCTCGTCTTTGTTTCCAAGCCCACGCGGAATACCGATCTCCGCTGCCATGCGGACCCGCCCCCGCCAAGAAAGGTAGTCGGACAAGAGAAAACCGAAGGGATGCGTCGAAATGCCGTGCAGCCGCCCATTCGCTGTCAAGTAGCGTCGCCTCACGCCGGGCCCGAGCTCGACACGTTGATCCTCGAGGGCCATTTCACGTGACAGCGCGGCTGCAGTGGTCGATGCCGCGCTCACCGAACTCGGCCCGTGCTCCATCAGAAAGTCCCCTATCCGCTCGGAGACGGTGTTGCCACCAACGTGAACCTGGCGCTCGAGGACGACAACGCTGCGGCCACGGCACCGAAGTTCGTAGGCCGCGGCAAGGCCAGATACCCCGGCGCCGACGATAGCCACGTCAACCGTCATCGACGGACCCCCTGATGGGTTTCGGGCAGGGCGCAGCGGCCTGGTGAACGCGCTTCCGCGAAGCGCCGCTTGGCAAGGGCATGAAGGTGATCAGGCGTAATCAGGTCGTCCCCCAACTCCTTTGCATAGACTTCGGTCCGCTGGCGCACGAATTGGCGCACGAAAGGCGGAATCCGCTGGAGGCGCTCGTTTGCGTCAGTAGTCCAGACGAGCGCCGCGCCCGGATCGGGTGCAACGTCGATCACCGGTCCGCCGTCAGGCTGGTAATCGCAGAGGAAATCCTCACCCATCAGATTGCCATGACGCGCCAGCGGCCGGGCGCGGCAGCCGCCGCAGAGCTTCGTGTATTTGCAAGCGCCGCAACGCCCTTCGAGCCGGGGCGAGCGCAAGCGCGCGAACAAAGGCGCGTCGCGCCACAGATCGCCGAACCGCTGCTCACGAATCGAGCCTGCGCTCACCTCCATGTATGGGCACGGCGTAACCTCGCCCGCGGGCGTGACGCGGCAATAGCGGGTGCCGGCCAGACAGCCCCCGGCCTCGTAGCCGTGCGCCAGCGTGATCGGCCACGAGGGATCGTGCTCCATAGCCATGCGCTTGAAGTGCGGTGCGCACTTGGCGCGCACCAGGATCTCGGTCTCGTCGCGGGCGGCCCGGGTGAGGCGACGGAGAACGCGCTCGTAGCTTTCGCGGCTGATGTTGGTGACCCTCTCCCCGCGGCCGGTGCAGACGAGGAAGAAGACGTTGAGAACCATCGCGCCGGAGTCGCGGGCGAAGTCGATCATGTCGTCGAGCTCGGCGGCGTTGTCGTCGGTGACCGAGAAGTGGATTTGAAAGCTAAGGCCGGCGCGACGGCAGGCGTCGATCCCGGCCATGGTTTTCCTCCAGGCGCCTGGGACGCCGCGAAATCTGTCATGTTCGACCGGATCGAGGGAGTCGACGCTGATTCCCACGCCAGACACGCCCGCGTCGACGAGGCGGGCCACCCTCGTTTCATTGAGCATGATACCGTTGGTGCCGACCACAACCATGAGTTCGAGGTCAGACGCGTGCCGCGCGATCGCGTCGATATCGGGTCTGAGCAACGGCTCGCCGCCCGTCAGCACCACCATGGTCTCGGCGCTCAGGTCCGCGATCTCGTCGAGGAGCGCCCGGATTTCATTTGTGGTGAACTCGTCGGAATCGCCGGCGCGGCGGGTTCCCGCGTCGAAGTAGCAATGGGCACAACGCAGATTGCAGCGCCGCGTGAGGTTGAGGGCGACGAGAAAGGGCGCGGCGGAGGTCATGGCCTTACTCACTCTCGTCGAGGCCGAGTTTGTGGCCGCCCGCGGCCATCGCACGCTGCATCGCTTCATGCGACTCCGCCATTCCAGCCTCGACGATCTCGGGCGTGATCTCGGCCGCGCCAGCGTCATAGGCGTGCGCTTCCACGCGTTCGCGGACAGAGCCGCGGACCAGATCGGGAATACGGGCGAGTCTGGCGAGCGCGGCGGCGCTCCACCTCGGGGCCGGCGCCGCCTCGTAGTCGAGGAAGGGGCGGACGTGCGCAGGCGCAACGACCGAAACGCTGTCGCGGCGGGCGCGCTTTTCGGACCGCAGACGGATACTGGCGGCGATCGAAGCGTCGCCCGCGGTGTCCACAAGCGCCGCCGCCTCGGCCGACCATTCGAGCGCAACATCGGAACCGTTGTCGCCGCCGAAGTGGGGGCAGAACTTGGTCGTCGCCTGGTCGATGAGGTCCGAGGTCACCACCGTGTGGCCGCGCTCTTGGGCGAATCGCTGTATGGCCAGGCGCACCATGTCGCGGGCCATTTCCGGTACCCGCGTCATCTTGTCCTCGGCCTCCTCGGTCCAGGTGATGGTTTCGCGCGCGATGGCGTCGAGCGGCGGAACGAAGGTGCCCGCGCCGAGCCAAATGTGGCACGGCGCGGTGCGCAAGAGGTTCTCCGCGTTGCCGCCGATGTCGAGTTCGGGATCGGCGTGAATGCCCGTCCGCCCTAAGAGAAGCAAGCTCGCCCCCACGCTCTCGACGTAGCGCGCGACGGCCTTGTAGGGTTTGCCGTCGAGGAGCGTGCATGTGATCGTCTCGCCCTCGTCCTCGGCGACGCTTTCGGCCAGCGCCAGGTGGGACTGATAGATTTTGGCGAGGCCGTCGTCGATAATCTCCTCGTGCAGCTTTTCCTGCTGTTTGAAGCGGAAGACCTGACCCGCCTCTTCGCTCAGCACGCCGGAGATACGGTTGAAGGCGACGTAGTGGAAGTAGGGGTCGTAGGCCGCCACCGCGTGCACCGGAGCGCCGAACTGGCGCCCGAGTGCGAGCGCGGCCTTGAGCGCCCCGAAGCTGCGTGGCGAGCCGTCCACCGCGGTCACCAACGGCCCGTCGCCGATGGCGCGGTCCGGGTCGCGGATAACCAGGAGGTCGATGGGGCAGCGCCTGGCTACCCGCTCGCAGACCGTGCCCACGTGGCTTCCCGTCACCGCACCCAGACCAAGGGCACCAAGCGCAAGGAGGTCGAACTCGCCGCTCGCTGCGGCCTCGACGACGCGTCGGTAGTTCTTGCCCTCTGGGCTCAAGCGCCCGTATGGGATGACGGCTTCATCGCACGCCCGGGCCGCGGTGTCGTGGTAACTGTCGCTGATGATGCCGAGGCCCCGTGTGATCAGGGAATCGTGGACCTCGCGCTGGCGCTCCATCTCGCTTTCTCGTCGATATTGTTCGGGAAGGCCGCTCTCCATCTGACGAAAGCGCCGGTCATGGAGCTTGGCAGCGTAGGCGTGGATGCCGGTGACCGTGCCGTGATTCGCAACGGCCAGTCGTATCGCCTCTGCCAGCGCCCCATTGGCATGGTCTGAGGCATCGAGCGCCACCAGCACCCGGCGGGCCACGTTGTGCCGACGCGTCTTCTCGGGAACGGCGCCGACGTCAGAGCTACCGGCAACGTCCGCTTGCGATGCGATCGTCACAATGCTCGTTCCCTTGTGTTGTCACGCTTTCCACCATCGTCCGTTCAATCCGCTTTGGGCACAGCGCTCAGGTCCGTTTATCTTGCGAGTCTGCCCCTGCCGCCGGGCTCCCACTCTCGCCCGATGCCTTGCGCCGAAGAACGCGGAGGCCCCAGGCCTGGATCGCACCGGCACCGACTAAAGCAACCACGGGAGCTACGTAGGCGATCGTACCGACCGGCTGGTCGAGGGTCAGGAAATACCAGGTCGAAATGGCCTTCTCCCCGCCGCGCTCACCCGCCGCGCCGTTCCACGCAGCGAAAGCCAGAGGAACGGTCTTGCCGGGTTCGAAGGCGAATTGTTCCTGCGAGCGAGGAATCGAGATGACGACCTTCCAAACGCCATCTTTCCAGCTCCCTGTTCCGGAAGCGTCCTGTTGTTCGATCTCCATCGGCGTAACGGTGCCAAATCCCTCGGCCTGCAGTTTCTCGACGGAGGTCCGAGCGTGCAGTTCGAGGTCCCCCAAGAGGTTGCCCGACCACCATGAGGTGTGGAACGCTTTGTCTCCCGCAGCGCTGCCGTAGTCCGCCGGCTCGGCTATTTCACCGGCCTCGCGCCCCGAAAACGGATACCAATCCGTGGCCATGTTCGGGTTCTCTTCATCGACGTCGCGGTTCTCTGAGAACTGCCAGTCGGCCTTCCATTGGTAAATCGTCACTGGCTTGTTCGCTTCCCCCATACCAAAGTATGGGATTCCATCCGCTGGATCGCCGGGGAACTCCAGCGCGATAGCATCTCGAAACGAGTCAACCCCGCCGATCCTGGCGTCGAGTTCGGAATCTCCCCATTCCAGAAGGAATGCGATCTGTTCGTCGTCGTAGAGCGCGCGCGTCTTGACGGCCTTGACCGAGGCCTCGTAGGTGCGTGGCTTGACGACGACCTGAGGCGCCATGGGCACCTCGAGAATGTCTGCGTTCAACCACAGTTCGTCGCCGGGATCATCTGGCACCCTGTCAACCCGCTTGGCGATCAGTGAAGCTTTTTCTTGGGCGGCTGCGGGCTTGGCCAAGGATCCCGCCAGCCAGGCGATGCCGCCAGCGAGAGGAGCGAGCAGAATCCTTCTGCGAGCCAACGCGGTCGTGGATAAATTCATAGCGAACCCCCTTGTTCTACGGGAGCGGTCAAGTCCGCCTCGGCACACTCGTAACAACCAGCGGTTTCGTCTTCCAGCTGGTCTTGCAGCGCCGGCGTCGCCGACCCATCGAGCTCTAACCCGAACATGCGCATCTCGCTGGCCAGGAATGATGCGAGCACTCCGGCCAACAGTCCGTACAGACTATTCTCCGACTTCGCTTCTAACCTGCGAACGAATCCGCTTGCCCACCGACCCAGGTGATCTCCAAGAAACCTTTCCTGAGCGTCTATGCACACTGACAAGCGGTCGTCCGCGTGGCCTTTGGCGTGGGCGTGAGCCTCCTTCACGCACAGGAAGTGCATGAACTCCAGCTCTGTGCTGATGTGGTCCGGTCGCTCATGGCAATCGCGAGCGGGATGCAGTCCGAAGGCCTTGTAGAACCCGCTGATGTCAGCCAGGTTCTGAGACTTCTGGAAGATATGGGAGTGTTCATACTCCGCTTCGTACGGCGGACACTCCTTGGAAATGGTGTGCCCGAAACAGCCGACGTACGTCGCTTCCAAATCATCAACCGCCGTCCTTTCTACGGCCGCGTATGTTGCATTGACGGCTTCTGTGCATTTCCGATCGCCGAGCACCTCCAGGCCTGCCTCGAGCGGATCGAGCAGCTCCTTCATCGCGGCGACAACGGAGGCATCGGGATAACTGAACCCGAGCGCTAGGAACTCATAGACCTTGCTACGGGCCAGCGGTCTGATTTGTCGGTTCTCGGTCATTGGCGGTGGGGCTAGATCAGGTTGGAGTGAACATCGGGGCGCACGAATATCGGCTCTTCGACCGTCACCCTGGCAACCTCCTCGCCGTTCTTGCCAAAGCCGACGACCGTATCGTTGTACATCGACCATGCCTCGCCATTCACTGTCCGTTCGAAGACCTTTTCGCCCTCGATGATCTCGTAACGAAATACGATTCGTTGCGAGGCCCGGAACAGCTGGAGCACCGCCAGTAGCTCTCGCGAGGGGCGCGAGTACTTTTCGATCGCCTCGTCCACGCTAGGCCCGAACATCTGTCTCAGATACTCGCGCGGCGCCCAGCGCGGCGGGATGTAGTAGCCGTTGGGCTCGGTGCCGAACTGGGGATACAGAGGCAAGGCGACCTTTTCCACCTTGATCAGGTAGTAGAGTGGATTTTGGCGATCCTCGATCCAGCTACCGTCTTCGTTGAGACCTACCAGTCCCTGGAGTCGGATCTTGCCCACGCAGGCCGCCATGCAGCGGGTCTCCATGGGCTCGCCCTCCGTGAGCGGGTCTTTCCCCTCGATGCGCGGATAGCAGGCGATGCATTTCTCGCTCACGCGAGTTGTCGCCCGGAACATCGGCTTCTTGTAGGGGCACTGCATGACGCACTTGCGGTAGCCCCGACACCGTTTCTGGTCGATGAGCACGATGCCGTCTTCCGGGCGCTTGTAGATCGCCCCGCGGGGGCATGCGCTCAAGCAGGCCGGATAGGTGCAGTGGTTGCAGATCCGCTGCAGGTAGAAGAACCACGTGTGGTGCTCGGGGAGGCCGGTGGATTCGAGGTTCTGGCTCTCCCGCTGGTCACGCGAACCGGTGGCCGTGTCCTCGTAGATGTTGGGAAACCGCCATTCGTCGTCGGTGGGCTCGTAGCCCAGCGCGACTTCTTCGCGTTTGTCGGCGTGCCGGGCGGCCTCGAAGACGGTCATCCCCTCGTAAACGCCATAGGGCTGCCGCTCGTCGTCCCGTCGCGTCGAATCCCAGGCCGCTTCGCGACCGGCCTTCTGGTGTGCATCGTCGAGCAGTTCAAGCAGCTTGACGTCCCAGGACTGGGGATAACCGCCATAGGGCTTGGTCTCGACGTTGTTCCACCACATGTACTCCTGTCCCTTGGAGAACGTCCATGTGGACTTGCAGGCCATGGTGCAGGTCTGGCACGCGATGCAGCGATTGATGTTAAACACGAAGGCGAACTGCGCCTCTGGGTGCTTCTCCGAGTAGGGATAGTGCATCTCGCGGCCGAGTTGCCAGTTGTAGACATTAGGCATCGGACGTAGCTCCTCGTGTGCACCCCTGGCTCCACTCGTCGCGGACCCTGTGGATCAGCGCGCGCACGTGATCCTCGCCCTTCTCTTGATAGATGCGGTGCGTCGTCCGGAAGGAGGGCCGGGCAAAGAGGGTCATCAACCGCCGTTCGTCCCAGCCCAGGAGCATGAACTCTTCGATCAGGCATTCCGCCATGTGGTCGATATCCCCTTCGGGTAGGCCCACTCCGACGAGCTCCATCGGGTCGCTATGCTCGAAGTCTTTCATCCCTGGCCCTTCACGCTGGTGACTTCGCCCTTCAGGTACTTGGTCATGAAACTGCTTTCGCCGGCGGGCGAGTAGCCGGTGGTCGCTGGCGCCCACACACCCTTTCCTTCCATTCCCCCGGCCTCTGCCTTCTCGACCTTGACTAGGGTTTCCTTGGGCACCGTGTTGATGCCATGGTTATCTGCCTCGAACCCGAAAATGAACGCCGTCGACGCCTTGGCCTTGTGGAACAGGTTGTCGGTCTGGTGCATCGGCATGAGGAAGCTTCGGGTAATGCTCTGCTGCGAGCCGTAACGGAAGCTGGACTGATAGCCGGTATCGGCCGACAAGGCCCGTCCGTCGGCCCGGCTCTCGTGAGCGAGCACGCTGCGTTCGGTGGCGATGAAAGAGGCGTGCTTCATCATGGTGAAATGGTACGGATACGCGGGGTTGTATTTCACCCGAATCTTCAAGCGCGAGACCTTGTAGAAGGCGTCATCCTCGCGCCAGCCCATGTACGGGCGGTCGACGGGATTGGCGTCCACGTGGACGTAGTCGCCGTCGTTGATGTCCAAGTCCTTGGCGGCCTGGGGGTTCATGTGGATCTGCCACTCGCCGACGCCGGGGGCCCGTTTGTCCTTGCGGTAGGGATCACCGAAGTTGTTGCTCCAGATAAAGTTCCAATCGGTCACCGTCCACTGTGAGTGAACCGTGTGCCGGGACTTGGGCGTGGTGCAGAGAAAGCGGTAGCCCTCCCGCCACAGGGGGTTCTGAGTTTTCTTCACCTCCGACCAGCCGAGCTTGTTGTTGGCGACCGTGCGAACGTCCGCGTCCAGCACATCCTTCAGCAGCATCTCCGGCGTGAATCCGTAATTCCTGGGGCGGATGAAGGGGTTGGTCGAAACGATGACGTTGGGCAGGTAGGGCGTTGCCTCCGGCGCCTCCCGGTGGACGATGAAGTTCTCGCCGTGTTCGATGGCCTCGGGAATGTCGCAATAAGAGTGCAGCCTGCCGCTATCGGTGGCGAACGGCATGCTTTCCTTGACCTGCTCCCAGAAGGGGATCCTCGGGTAGGTTCTGAACAGCATCAGGGCACCGCCGGGCACCCCATACTTCCCGTCCATGATGTCCTTGACCGTGTACCCATGCATGGTCGAAGAGGTATCCATCAGCCGGTCGATATACACCTCCTCACGGCCCTCGAGGGCGAACTTCCAATAGTCCCGGAAGCGCTCGTCTTCCAAGAGGTCCGCCAGCTTCTCGGCCACACCCGTCATGATGCGCAGATCGTCCCGGTTGTCGTAGAGCGGCTTGATCCCGTCCCGTCCCCAGATCTGCAGAAACGGGTTGGAGCAGGAATTCGTGATCTCCAGAGCCTGAAACTCTATCCAACTGTTGGCCGGCAAAACGAAATCGGAGTACTCGCACGAGGCGGTCATCTCGATGTCTTGGGTGACGATCATGTCAACCTTGGGATTGATGTTCTTGATCAACTCATAGGTCCACTTGGCGTTGTTGATCAGGTTGACGTTGGTTGTCCAGATCACCTTTGTGGGAGTGGGGAAGTGAGTCTTCCCCGTGAACACCTTGCGACCATCCTCGGGCGTGTCGACGATGAGGAGCCGGTCGCCATGGGCCCAATAGCCGACCTCCTCGCCTCGGGCATAGCTATGGACGTGCTTCTTGGTCAGCGGCGCGTCGGCATCCAGCAGAGGATTGAACGGGTCCTCCGCCACCCAGCCCTTGAAGCCGGGGCCCGACCACTGGGAGCCCTGGAAATTGCCCGCCTTGTAGTTGCCGGCCCAAGTGTGGGCGCCGCCGCCCGGAATAC
>CAYUNL010000091.1:0-4247 GCA_964446055.1 uncultured Alphaproteobacteria bacterium
CGACATCTCGCGCATCACCGAGAACGTCTTGCGAGCGTTCACCGCCGCCTGATCGGCTATTCCCACACCTGTTCGGCGACCCGGGCGTAGTTCTCACCCAGGATGCCGCGTACGTCGGCTTCCGAGTACTGGTGCTCCAACAGGATGTCCACCAACTCGGCCAGTTGCTCGGGCTGGACGAAGGTCTGTACGGGGTGTGGCTTGCCCTCGTTCAGCGGCCAGCCATCGGGGTTGGCGGTGAGATAGACCAGCGCCTCCTCGGTGTCCTTGACGTAGTCCATACCAAGGCCGAGATGCTCGGGACCGACCAGGTTGGCCATATAGTCGATGTGGCGGAACACACCCTGGGGCGAGGCGCCGGATTCCTCGACGAACTGACCGACCCCGTTGAGGCCGATGATGCCCCCGGTCTTGGCGCAGGCCTTGATTTGGTCGTCGCGGATGTTGCGGTAGTGGCGATAGACGCCGAAGGCCAGGCAGTGGGAGAAAATAAACGGGGCGGTCGAGGCTTCCATCGCTTCCATCGATGTGCGGTAGCCGCAATGCGCTCCGTCGACCAGCATGCCGACGCGATTCATCTCCTCGATTACACGTAGGCCATAGCGGCTCAGCCCCGCGTCGGTCGCCTCGGCGCACCCATCGCCGACCTGGTTCTTGGTGTTGTAGGCCATCAGCATGTGGCGGACGCCGAGATCGTAGTACGTCTGCACCATGTTGACGTCACCTTCCAGCGGATTGGTTTCCTGGAAGTGGAAGGCGAGCGCCAGCTTGCCCGCCTTCTTGGCGGCGCGAATGTCGGCGACGGAGTAGACCTGTACCATCTGGTTGCTGCGCGCGAGGATATGAGCGCGTACCTCGGACAGGCGGTGGAGACTACCCACGATCGAGCCCGGAAAATCGTTGACGGTGAGCGAGATGAAGTCGACGCCGGCGTCCTTGAAACGAGGCAACGTTTCGTCGTCGCCCCAACCCGCCATCCACGGCAGTAGCATGTCCCAGACGAGGGCCTCCTCGAGCAGCGCCACCGCTCGCTCACTCGCTAGCGACGTGGCCTTGGTCGACTTCGTCATGATCCCCCCCAACTCGGAATCCCGCGACCTGATTCCGTTGTCCAACTCCCGTAGGGAGTTTAACACCTTGGTCGAGCGACGCGATGCAGTGTCTTGTTTGCGGCAACGCCGGCAGATCAATAGCGCCCGCGCCGGCTGAAACCTCGGGGTCTGCTGTCCTCTTCCTCCTCTGATGCTGACCGGCATACTGTTGCTATACACTCTACCCTTGGCCCGCGGAGAGTTCCGCACGCTGGCAGAGATTCCTCTCCAGTGTGGGTGTGCCACTCGTCGCGGGCCGCTCTCTCGCGTCCAAGAGCACCGGCGAACGGCTCGATTCATCGTCCTTCGTGCCCTTCGTGACCTTGGTGTTTGAAACCCGCCGCGGCGCTCGAGCGGTGGCGCCGCTGCGGCTACCTTCTACCCACGTACCCATGGACGTACGCGACGGGATTTGCGAGAGCATCGGCTCCACGCCCTTGATCCGCCTCAATCGGGTTGCCTAGCCGCGACGCCGAGCCGCCTCTTCCGCCCGGCCCAAACTCCTCCTCCCTCCGTTACGCCAACTCCTCCCCTCGGCAACCACCGTCCTACTTGACGGCCCAACCCAACCAGTGCGCGCTGTCCCAAAACCAACCCTCCTCCCCTCTATCGATATGAACATATGTTCATATGAACAGTTATGCTTGCGTCCGCTTCGCGGCCTTCGCGGCTTCGTGTTTGAAACCCTCCGCCGCCACCCTTGAGCACCGCCGCCGCTGCGGCTACCTTCTAGCCAGTCTTGGCGGCAGGGATACGCGCCCATGGACGTTCGCGACGGCATTTGCGAGAGCATCGGCTCCACGCCCTTGATCCGCCTCAATCGGGTCTCGGACGAGACCGGCTGCGAGATCCTTGGCAAGGCCGAATTCCTCAACCCCGGCGAGTCCGTCAAGGACCGGGCCGCGCTCTACATCATCCGCGACGCCGAGGCCAAGGGCTCGCTGCGCCCCGGCGGCACCGTGGTCGAGGGTACCGCGGGCAACACCGGCATCGGCTTGGCGCTGATCGGTAACGCGCTTGGCTACCGCACCGTGATCGTCATCCCCGAGACCCAGAGCCGCGAGAAGATGGACATGCTGCGCCTGTGTGGCGCCGAGCTCCGCCCGGTGCCGGCGGTGCCCTACAAGGACCCCGAGAACTACGTCAAGCTATCGGGCCGCCTCGCCGAGGAAATGAACGCGAGCGAGCCCAATGGCGCGGTCTGGGCCAACCAGTTCGACAACACCGCCAACCGCCAGGCCCACCTCGAGGGCACCGGCCCCGAGATCTGGGAGCAGACCGAGGGCACGGTCGATGGCTTCGTCTGCGCGGTCGGTACCGGGGGCACCGTCGCCGGCGTCGGCATGGCGCTCAAGGAGCGCAAAGCCGGCGTCGTCATCGCCATCGCCGATCCCCTGGGCGCGGCGCTCTATCACTACTACGCGCACGGCGAGCTCAAGGCGGAGGGCGATTCGATCACCGAGGGCATCGGCCAGGGCCGGGTCACCGAGAACCTGGTGGGCGCGCCCATCGACAAGGCCTTCCAGATCCCCGATGCCGAGGCCCTGCCCTACATCTTCGACTTGCTGGAGCACGAGGGCCTGTGCCTGGGTGGCTCGAGCGGCATCAACGTCGCCGGCGCGGTGCGCCTGGCCCAGGAGATGGGGCCCGGACACACCATCGTCACCGTGCTGGCCGACTATGGGACGCGCTACCAAAGCAAGCTCTTCAACCCCGCGTTCCTGCGCGAAAAGGG
Organism: uncultured Alphaproteobacteria bacterium; assembly: GCA_964446055.1. GTDB lineage: Bacteria > Pseudomonadota > Alphaproteobacteria > VGEJ01 > VGEJ01 > CAYUNL01. Next base: position 2,827 of record CAYUNL010000091.1, read on the forward strand.
GCTGCCGGCGCCCCGCTGGCTGGCCGGCTAGCGGAGCGGCGGCGGCGCGATCGGGGCCAGGCTTCGAGGGAGAGGACGATGACCACCGAACTCGTGTTCCAAGACACCCCCTATGCCAAGAGCTGCGAGGCCAAGGTCAGCGTACGCACCGAGCGCGGCATCGAGCTCGACCGCACCGTGTTCTACCCCACCGGCGGCGGCCAGCCCGGCGACTGGGGCCGCATCCGCGTGCCCGGCTGGGGCGAGGTCCCGGAATCGGGCGAGGATGTACCGATCGTCGATACCATCAAGGGGCACGGCGCGAACGCCATCATCCACGTGCCGGCGCCCGAGGCCCGCCTGCCCGAGGTCGGCGAGGCGGTGGTCGCGGTCGTCGACTGGCCGCGCCGCCACCGGCTGATGCGCATGCACACCTGCATGCACCTCCTTTCCGCGGTGCTGCCCTATCCGGTGACCGGCGGCCAGGTCGGCGACGGTACCGGGCGGCTCGACTTCGATATCCCCGAGGCGATCCTCGACAAAGGCGAGATCGCGGCCAAGCTCAACGCCCTAATCCAAGAAGGCCATGCGGTGGGGACCGAGTGGATCAGCGATGAAGCGCTCGCGGCGCAGCCCGAGCTGATCAAGACCATGGCCGTCAAGCCGCCCAGTGGGCTGGGCCAGGTGCGGCTGGTCAGGATCGGCGAGCTCGACCTGCAGCCGTGCGGCGGCACCCACGTTGCCTCGACCGCCGAGATCGGCGCCATCACCGTGACCAAGACCCAAAAGAAGGGCCGGCACAATCGCCGCGTTTCACTGGCGCTGGTTGGTCTTGATATATCAACTGCTTAGGTGCCTTTCTTAATGTCCAATATCGGGTTTGGCCGGGTCGCGACGAGGTTTCAGGCCCCCCGGTTTGCTGTAGAGCTTGTATAGTTTGGATTCGCTGGTGGACGGGGCTTGGCTTGAGGCGCGTCTCGATGATCCCGGCATGTGCGTGCTCGACGCCTCGTGGTATCTGCCGAGCGAGGGGCGTGATCCGGCGGCCGAGTTCGCCGCCGCCCACATCCCCGGCGCCCAGTTCTTCGACATCGATCGCATCGCCGATTCCGCGAGCGGGCTGCCGCACATGTTGCCGGCCGCCGCTGACTTCGCAAGCGCTGTCGGCGCGATGGGCGTGGGCGATGGCGTGGGCGATGGCGTGGGCGTGGGCGATGACGTCGTCGTCTACGACGGTGCCCTGCTGATGAGCGCGGCACGGGTGTGGTGGATGTTCCGCGTCTTCGGGCACGCCCGGGTCGCGGTATTGGACGGCGGTCTTGCCAAGTGGCGGGCCGAGGGCCGGGCCGTCGAGACGGCGGTGCGAGCCCCCGCGCCCCGGCGTTTCACCGCGACCCTCGAGCGCGCCCGGGTGCGCGATCTTGGCGCGATGCGGGCCAATC
>CAYUNL010000091.1:4257-10115 GCA_964446055.1 uncultured Alphaproteobacteria bacterium
GCCGCTTCGCCGGCCTCGAGCCCGAGCCGCGGGCGGGTTTGCGCGGCGGGCACATCCCGCACAGCCACAACCTTCCCTTTCCCTCGCTCTTGGATCCCAAGGACGGCACCGTGCTGCCCCAGCGGCGCCTGCGCGCGGCCTTCGAGGCGGCGGGCGTGGACTTGGCGGCCCCGGTGGTGACCACATGTGGCTCGGGGGTGAGCGCGGCAGTTGTGGCCTTCGCGCTCCATCTTCTGGGCCGCGACGAGGTCGCGCTCTACGATGGCAGCTGGGCCGAGTGGGGCAGCCGCGAGGACACCCCGGTCGAGACCTAAGCCGTGGCCCATGCGGGGGGCCAAGCACCGCCTGGCGATTTGGACGTGAGCGAGGACACAGACATGGCGCACGAGGGTATCGAGTGCGTCGTCACCTATCTCGAGATGCGCAGCCGCCCGAGCCTGCCGCCGCTGACCCCACCGCTCGCCAAGAAGCTCGCGCTGATGCGGGCCGAGCCGCCGAGCGTCGGCTTCTACCGCTATCTCTACGACGCGGTCGGCTGCGAGTGGCGCTGGACCCTGCGCAAACGCCTGGGCGATACCGAGCTCCGCACCGTCATCGAGGACCCGGCGGTGGAGATCTACGTCCTCCACGTCGCCGGCGTGCCGGCGGGTTTCAGCGAGCTCGACCGCCGTCGGCCGCCCGAGATCGAGCTCGCCTACTTCGGCCTGGCGCCCGAGTTCATCGGCCAGGGCCTGGGCGCGTATTTCCTCAACTGGACGGTGCGTCGCGCCTGGGAGTACGCACCGGAACGGCTGTGGGTGCACACCAACACCCTCGATCATCCCCGCGCGCTGGGCCTGTACCAGCGCATGGGATTCGTCGTCTACGACCGCGAAGCCGCGACCGCCGATCCCGACCCCGACCCGAGGCCACCGGCGAACTGAGTTGGATCGGAGAACCCGATCGGCCGGCGGACCGCGTCGCGGGGAGCGCATGGCCACGCTTTGATGAGGGGGATCGTCATCGAGGAAGCGCTTTGCGGCGGAGATCCGCGCTTCCTCGGGCGAAGCGAGGAAATCGTCCAGCTTGTGCTGACGAAGCCGCATCGAATGAAGGAGCTTTTCGAGTGCCTGTTGGGGAACGACGAGATCGTGCGCATGCGCGCCGCCGATGCGCTCGAGAAGGTGTGCCGCGGGCGCCCCGACCTGGTCGCGCCCTTCACCGATCGCCTGCTGGTGGAAGTCTCGAAGATCGAGCAACCATCGGTGCAATGGCACCTCGCGCAGATGCTTTCGGAGCTGGTGCTTGCGGGCAAGGACCGCCGCCGCGCCATCGCCATCCTCAAGCGCAATCTCTCGCGCTCCGAGGACTGGATCGTCGTCAACCTCACGCTCGAGGCGCTTGCGGTCTTTGTTCGACAGAGCCCGCGAATGCGAACCTCATTCGCCAAGACGCTGCGCGCGCACCTCCACAGCCGGCATAAATCGGTCGCAAGAAGGGCGGGCAAGCTCCTCTCGGAGTTGGGCCCCGGTGGCCCGGTCTCTTAGCTGGCCGCCCCCGAACCGCGCGGGGCCGCGCCTGCGCCGTGGCGGCCAACCCGTCGCGGTCTTACAGGCGGCGCGGCGGTGGCGAGCGAATCGATCAAGCGGCGGGCGAGGACCGCCTGAGAGGATCGTTATTCCATAACGTAGAAGGCCAGCTTGTTGCCATCGAGATCCCTGCAGTACGCGCCGTAGAAGCCGTCGGTCCCGCGGGGGCCAGGGCCGCCCTCATCGCGGGCCCCGAGTTCGAGGGCCTTGGCGTGGAGGGCACCGACCGTTTCGCGATCGTTGACCGCGAGCGCGATCATCGTACCGTTGCCCGAGGTCGCCGGTTTTCCGTCGTAGGGCGAGGTCACCCCCAACATCCTTTCGCCCGAGCGGGTTTCCCAATGGATGGGGTCCACGGCTTCGGCCGTCCGTTTCGCGCCGATCTCGCCGAGAAGCGCATCGTAGAACCTGCCGGCGCGCGCAACATCGTTGGTCCCCAACGTAACGAACCCAATCAAACCCTGTTCCTTTCCTAGCCCGCCACGCCGAACCGCGCGCGAGCCCGTGCCTGCGCCTTGGCGGCCACCACGTCGCGGTCGTGCGGCGGTGCGTTGGTGGTGAGCGAATCGATCAACCGCCGGGCGATGACCGCGACCTCGTCCACGGCCCGGTCGAAGGCCACCTGGTTGACCTGCGAGGGCCGGGTGAAGCCGCTGAGCTTGCGCACGAACTGCAGCGATGCCGCGCGCACCTCCTCATCGGTCGCGGGCGGATCGAAGTTGAACAGGGTCTTGATATTGCGGCACATGGCTGGCTCCGGCGCTTGGGCTGTGTGGGAAGAAGTCTAGCACCGGCGACAGCGCGGCCGAAGTTTCCACGCAGCGTGCTAGTGAATTATTGTCATCTCGCGGAGGGACCACACGGAGGCGCTCATGCGGCCGTGCCCCGGGCGTTTTCTCACCCGCCTCGGCGCGCTGATCGGCGCCGTGGGGCTCTTGGGCTGTGCGCCGATCGCGCCACCCCCGCCCGCCGCCGAGGGACCGCTGTCCCATACCGTCCATGTCATCAGCAACGACTGGCACACCGGCATCGTGGTTGCCCGCGCCGACCTGCCGCCGGGGCGGCTGCCCGAGGCCGCCGACTTCGCCGACGCCTGGTTTCTCGAGTTCGGCTGGGGCGGCCGCGAGTACTACCCCTCGCCGCGCCCGGGCCTCGGCACCACGCTGGCCGCGGCGCTGGCGCCGACGCCTGCGGTGATGCACCTCGCCGGCCTTGGCGCGCCGCCCGAGGAGGTCTATCCCAGCTCCGAGGTCCTGGTCATACGCCTCACCGCCGGCGGTTTCGACCGCCTGGTGGCCGAGATCGATGCGAGCTTCGAGCGCCTGGCCGGCGGCCGCGCCGAGCCGGTGGCCCCCGGCCTATACCGCGACAGCCGCTTCTACCCCGCGCACGGCCGCTTCCACCTGTTCAACACCTGCAACACCTGGATCGCGCGGATGCTGGCCGCGGGTGGCGTCGTGCTCTCGCCCTCGGGCGTCATCACCGCCGAGCACCTGATGTACCGCCTCCGCGACCTGCCCGAGGTGACGCGGAAAATCCGAGTGCCCGGGTGAGCGCGCCGGATGCTCTACGCCATTGACGTACATACGCCATTGGCGTAGTATACCTGGAGGCGAAGCCGTGCGTCGTCCCCTGAGGAGCAAGCGGCATGTCCGAGGCTCGTGAGAGAACGAACGGCGATGCCGAGGGGGCCGCCGCGCGGGCCTGGGATGAGCATGATGGGCCGGTCGCGCGTGTGCCGGAGCACGTGGACGTGAAAGCGATTCGTGCTCGGCTCGGACTTTCGCAGGACAAGTTCGCCGCCCGGTTCGGCCTTACGCCGGCGGCCGTGAGGAATTGGGAACAAGGTCGCCGGCAACCCGACGCCGCCGCGCGCGCGCTGCTAACCGTCATCGACCGAGAATCGGACGCCGTCGTGCGCGCCCTCGCCCCGGCGCCGAGCCCGAAACCGGGCCCGGATCGCGAGCGGATCATCGCGCTTGTGCACGAGCACGCGGGCGAGATACGGGCGCGCGGCGTCGCCCGCTTGGGTTTTTCGGCTCTGCGGCGCGCGGTGAAGCCGATGCGGAAAGCGACATCGACGTCGTGGTCGAGATCGAGCCAGGCCGGAAGTTCTCGCTCATAGACTTGGCCGGGCTGCGGTCTTTCCTGTGCGAGGAATTGGACCGCGAAACCGACGTCGTTATTTGCGAGGACCTGCGCCGCCGGTTCCGCGCGCGGATTGATGGGGAAACGGTGTGGGTCCTGTGACGGCGGTGCGCCGCACCGCGGACCGGCTTGGGCACATGCTGCGGGCGTTGGGCGCGATCGAACGGCTGGCCGCGGGGAAGACCCTCAAGGGGCGACGGGACGATATTCATTGACGAGCGTACCGCTGTTCGGTACGATCCCCTTCCGTGATCAGGAGCTTTGCCGACAAGCGCACGGCGGCGCTGTTTGCCGGGCATGCGGTGCGCGGCTTGCCCCACCAAATCCAGCGCCGCGCTCGGGCGAAGCTTCAGGCGCTTGATGCCGCGAAGTGGCTGGACGACCTGCGGGTCCCGCCGGGCAACCGCCTCGAAGCGCTGGGCGGCGGGAGGTCTGGGCAACACAGCATCCGCATCAACGATCAATGGCGGGTCTGTTTCGCCTGGGGCGAAGGCGAGGTCTGGGACGTCGAAATCGTCGATTACCACTGAGGGCGAGGACATGACCATCAGGCGCGAAGAGCTGGACGCGGGGCGCGTCGACCTCGAGGACGTGACGACGGGCAAGCGCGTTCCGCCGGCCCACCCCGGCGAGATCCTGCGCCACGACTTCCTCGAGCCGATGGGCCTCAGCGTCTACGCGCTCGCCAACGCGATCAAGGTGCCGCGGTCCCGGGTCAACGACATCGTCCGCGGCCGCCGCGCGATCACCGCCAACTCCGCGCTTCGGCTCGCCCGCTACTTCGGCGCCACGCCCGAGTTCTGGATCAACCTGCAGGCGCATTACGACCTGGAGGTCGCGAAGGAAACCTCACGCCGGCACATCGACAAGGAGGTCGCACCACGCGCCGCGTGATCGGCACGCCGAGGGGTGAAGTCGAGATCGTGACGTAGCGGCTCAAAGCGGCGAGGCGAGCTATGGCAAAGGCTAAGGCGACGGCGGGCGAGGAGACGCGTATCCAGCGCGGGAGCGGGAACGTGTTCGCCGACCTCGGCCGGCCGGACGCCGAGGCGCAGCTTCTTAAGGCCGAGCTGGTGAGCCGGATCGACGAGATCATCCGCGCCCGACGTCTCACCCAGACCCAGGCCGCCAAGCTTCTGGGTGTCTCGCAGCCCGATGTGTCGCACCTGTTGCGGGGTGATTTCCGAGACTATTCGGTGGACCGGCTGCTGCGACTTCTCGTCGCCCTCGGGAGCAACGTCGACATCATTATCGGCAAGCCCAAACCGCGCCGCCGAGGCCGCCTGAGCGTCGAGGCGGCGTGAGCGCCCGCAGTTTGGCGGCGATAGGCTCCCGCGATTGCGAGTGAAGTGGTGTTCCTGGTCGAGGAAACGCCCAGCTAATCATATGCCCCGATTTGACAGGTTCACGAAACGTCTTTAGAACTTCTTCAAGCCTACGACCGACCCGAATAGGAAGCCATCGACTGTGGCGCTACTCGACTTTTGGAAGAACAACAGGGACGCGGTCCTCGGTCTAAAGATTGAACAAGTCCTCTCGTCGGCGGGTGACGGACAATTGCGTGACGGCAGCGACTGCTCACGGGAGCTACGGCAGTTCCTCGCGGAGGTGCCGAGCGAATCCATATTTCGATACGTCCAACATTGCTTGGATTCGCCGTTCTCGAACAGCGGCCTCGTCCTACAAGACTTGATCAACGAGGTAGGGCGGCGGCTCGAATTTGAAGTCGAGGATGGCCTCTACCGAGGAAAGAAGACAGCCATCGGCCATGACGGCATTTGGCGCAGCGGCAAATCGCCCTCGATTCTTGTAGAGGTTAAAACAACGGACTACATCACGGTCTCGCTCGACAAGATCGCCGCCTACAAACGAGCCCTCGTTGAGAGCGGGGAAACCTCATCGGACACTTCAATCCTAGTAGTTGTCGGACGCGAGGACACCGGAGGTCTGGAAGCCCAGATTCGCGGCTCCCGCTACGCCTGGGAAATGCGCCTAATCAGTGCTGACCGGCTCTCGAATCTTCTACGCATTAAAGAAGAAGTCGAATGCGGACACTACCGTCGGGCAGATCAAGGAGCTACTGCAACCATTCGAGTACACGAAGATCGATAAGATCATCGACGTCATTTTTGCGACGGCCGA
>CAYUNL010000092.1:0-9928 GCA_964446055.1 uncultured Alphaproteobacteria bacterium
TATCGACCAGGTTCCACACGTGATCGGTGGCATCGAACAGCGCCAGCGGGTCGTCGGCATCGATCTCCGGCGCCTCGGCGGCGGCGAGCTCGAGCACCCGCGCCCGCGCCTCGGCAACGGTGTCGTGGTCGAATAGTCTCTCGACGACGACGTAGCCGCGGCCTTTTGTCAGCTCACGAACCATATGATCTGTATCGGGCATGGATCAGGTCAGCGTCGGGTCGAGCACCTGGGGATAGGGGTCATCGACGCCCAAGAGCGAACGTAGCTCGGGGCTGGCGCGCTCGATCACCGAGCTGCCGACGCTGCGGAGTTGGTCCTCCATCGGCTTGACGAACTCGGGCAGGTACTGGCCCAAGACGCCAACCCGCGGAGTGTCGGTGTGGTTCACCCCGGAGCAGTGCCATAACAGCCCGGTCATCAGCATCGCCGAGCCGGCCGAGCCGGTTGCCGGTATCGCGATCGGGTCGAATTCGGCTTCGGTCGGAAAGCATCCCCGCACTTGGGTGCCGGGGGCGATCCGGGTGGCGCCGTTCTCGGCGGTGAAAGCGTCGAGCATGATGATCGCCTGGCAGTTCATGAAATAGCTGCCGTTCAGTCCCAGCGGGAAGGTCTCGGCCTTGTCGAGGTTCGAGTACGGATAATCGCAGTGGGGGCCCTGTGGCTTGGTGTCGGAACCCACGATCCGCGCCGCGAACGAGCCCAGCCGCACCTCGGTGCCGAGAATCGCCGAGAAAACGCGGAGGAAGATCGGTTCCTGGACCATGCGCTCGAACACCGCCCCCTTGTCGACCAGGTTCCAGACGTGATCGGTGGCGTCGTACACCGCCAGCGGGTTGTCAGCGTCGACCTCGGGCTCCCTTGTCGAAGTGAGTTCGAGCACCCGCGCCCGTGCCTCCGCCACGGTGTCGGCATCGAACAGGCCCTCGAGGACGAAGTAGCCCCGGCCTTGCGTCAGCTCGCGAACGATCTCGTCAACGTTGTACGTCATCAATCCTCATCATACGCCTAGCCAAAGATCTTTTTGAAGGTCTCGACCGAGGCGCGGAAGCCGTCCTCGAAGTCCCCGCCCTCGGGGCGGTAGATGCTCTCGAGCGAGATTGCACCGTCGTAGCCGTCGGCCTTCAGGCCGGCAGCGATTGGCCCGAGGTAGGGCGCCATCTGGCCGGTCCCGAGTTCACGCGCCTCGACCGTGGCGGTGGCGATCGTGGGGATGGTGTCCTTCATGTGGATGTGGCCGAGCGCCCCGCCGCGCAACGCTTCGAAGCCGTCGGGATAGGCCGGCTCGGTGCAGTAGAGGCTGTTGGCCGGGTCCCACAGGATCTTGAGGCGATCGCTCCCCATCTCGTCGACCAGCCGCCGGCCGAGCTGGCCCGAGGTGACCATGGCGTTGTTCCCGGTCTCACAGACCAGCGTTACGCCCTCGTCCTCGGCCAGCCGCACCGGCGGCTCCAAGAGCTTGGGCAGGTGGTCCCACGCGCCCTTGGCCACCTGCCAGTGATCGGCGCCGTGCGAGCCGAACAGGATCATATCCTTGTTGAAGCTCATGATGCGCACCAGCGGCGAGCCGAACTCGTGGGCCATCTCGATGCACCGCTTGAGCCCGTCCATGTGCTTGGTATGGACGGCGTCGCCGACTTCGACGTCACGCACCGCCGCGCCTACGAAGTTGTGGCGCGAGACGCAACTGACGGAAAGTCCGTGGTCATCGATCAGGCTCTTGGCTTCCTTCCTCTCTTGGTCGGTGAGGTCGCCGACCTCCTTCTCGCCGATGAACTGGAGTTCGGCGTGGGTGAGGCCAACCTCGGTCATGACCCCAAGCGCGTGCCCCAAATCGCGGCTGATGCCGTCGGTGATTGCGCCAAGATTTGCCATTTCCTTTTCCTCTCTACCACTCGACGGTGGTGCCTGCGATCTCTTCCAAGAATTTGACGATCGACTGGTTGTCCTCGCCGGGGAAACGCGCGATCCCGGCCTGGAACAGCTCGAAGGCGGCCGCAGTGGCGAACATCGCGGCGCCCTCCTCGCGCGCCAGCGACATGGTGATGCCGAGGTCCTTGTACATGGTGGCGATCTGGCTGCCGGTGCCCTTGAACTTGCGGTCCATGATCAGCGGGGTGAAGATCTCGAACAAGGGGTTCGCGACCGAGCTGGTGCGCACCACCTCGAACAGCGTCTCGCCCTTGACGCCGGCCTTCGCAGCCAGCACCAGCCCCTCGAAGATTCCGGCGAAGCTCGCGCCGATGATGCCCTGGAGCGAGGCCTTCACCGTCTGGCCCATGCCGATCTCTTGGCCGACGTGGAAGATGTTCTTGCCCACCGCCTCGAAGAGCGGGCGGTGCGCCTCCAGCAACTCCGCCTTCGCCGCCACCATCATCGTCAGCGTCCCGGCCTCGGCGCCCGGACGGCCGCCGCTCACCGGAGTGTCGATCAGCGCCACCTTGGCCGCCGCGACCGCCGCCTCGATCGCCCTGACCTCCGAGGGCTTGACCGTGGCCGAGACGATGATCGTGCCGCCCGGCTCGAGGCCGGCCAGCAAACCATCCTCCGCCGTAACCACGTCGTAGAGTTGCTGGCCGGTCATCACCATGACGAAGACCGCCTCGCTGGACTCCGCAAGCGCACGGCAGCTCGCCGCGCCCTTGCCGCCGGCCTCGGTCAGCATTACGATGCGTTCCTCGCGGAGGTCGTAGCCGGTGACCTCGAACCCGGCGGTGACAAGATTCTTCGCCATCCCCAGGCCCATGTCGCCCAGGCCAACGCATCCGACCTTCTTCATGTCATGCCTCCCCTGCCCCCGCGGGGCCTACAACGTCCGCCAGTCGCCCGCTTGCTCGAAGGCGTAGGCGGCGCGGTAGACGGTGGCCTCGTCGAAGTGCCTGCCGATCAGCATCATACCGATTGGCAGCCCGTCGGCCATCCCGCACGGCACGTTCATCGCCGGGTGATGGGAGATGTTGAACGGGGTGGTGTTGATCGACAGGCCGTGGGCCGCGTGTAGGTACTCGGTCCGGCTCGCTTGTGCGTCTGGCATGGGCATCGCCTTCACCGGCACCGTCGGCATCATCAGCAGGTCGCATCCCATCAGCGCGGTGTCGTACGCGGCCCTAAGCCGCCGTGAAATGTTGATCGCCTTGCCGTAGTGGCGGGTGCCGTAGGTGTCGCGAATGTATGTGCCCAACAGGAGATAGGCCTTCACCGAATCGGGAAGCTCGTTCGCCCGGGCGCGCCAGCCACGATGCGCCTCGGTCAGGCTGCCGACGTACAGGTCCTGGCGACCGATGCCGAAGCCGTCGGTCCACATCATCGTCTCGATCAGTCCCTGAAGGATGATCGGCGTCCAGATCGCCTCGCCTTCGAGGTGCATCGGGATCGAGATCTCGGCCACGTCGGCCCCCAGTTCCGCCAGGCGCGCGGCCGCCGTCCGCACCTGGGTCTCAACCTCGGTCTCGGCGTTCGGGTGGCCGAAGCCCTCCTTCACCACTCCGATCTTCATGCCCGCCACGCCGCCCGCCATGAGCGTGGCGTAGGCGCGCGATTCGCTGTCGCGCTGGCGGGGATCATACTCGTCGGGTCCCGCCAAGACCTCCAAAAGCAGCGCGTTGTCGGACACCGTCGCACTCATCGGTCCGATGTGATCGACGGTAACCTCGATCGGCAAGATTCCCGTGTAGGGCACCAGCCCGTGGGTCGGCTTGAGCCCATAGACGCCGCAGAACGACGCCGGGATTCGGATCGAGCCGCCCTGGTCGCCGCCAAGCGCCATGTCGACCTCGCCCGCGGCGACCAGTGCCGCGCTGCCCGACGACGAGCCGCCGCATGAATAGCCCCGCTTGTGTGGGTTGTGCACCGGGCCGGTGGCGTTGGTGTGACTGCCTCCGGAAAGGCACAAGTACTCGGTGTGCGCCTTGCCCGCGATCTCGCCGCCGGCGTCGAGCATGCGGGTCACGATGGTCGCGTCGACCTCGGGCACGTAACCCTCGAGCGTCGAAGCTCCGACCATCATCGGCACGCCCGCCAGCATGATGTTGTCTTTGAGCGCGATCTTCTTGCCCTTGAGCTTGCCCTCGGCCGCCCCGGCGACCGCAGTCTTGACGTACCACGCGTTGTGCGGGTTCTCGTCCGCTCCGGGCCGGTATCCGGGCTCACGCGGATAGCGCACCTCGGGCAGGTCATCCGGCATTGCCTCGACCTGGTTGTAATAGTCGATGTTGGGCGCCATCAGCTCGATGAACGAGCCCAAGTCCGCCTCGCTTAGCGAGAACCCGATTCGCTCGGCCACCTCCCGCAGCTCGGCGGCGCTCGGCACCCGTACCCCCATCCCCGCCTCCCTCTCAGCCGGTGACCGCGACCGGCGCTCCGGTCCGCGCTGACGCGATTCCGGCCTCGGCCAGCTTCAGCGCTTGGAGCCCGTCGCCGAGCCCGGGTGTCGGCATCGCGCCGGTGTTCAGCGCGTCAATGAAGTGATCGAGCTCCTCCCGATAGCACGTCGTGTAGCGTTCGAGGAAGTCGGCGGGCGGGTTGGAGCGTTTCGCCCCGTCGGCGGCGTAGCGCTCGACCGTCGTCGATCGCAGATTGTCGACCGCGGCCATGCCCACGGAGCCGATGACTTCGGCCCGCTGGTCGAAGCCGTACGCGCTGCCGGCGCCGGCGCTGATCTGACACAGCGCGCCGCGGCGCGTGCGCAGCGTCATCGCGATGGTATCGACCTCACCCGCTTCCTTCAGCCACGGGGCGAACAGGCAGCTGGCGGTCGCAAAGACCTCGACCGGCTCCTCTCCCATCACCCAGCGCGCCAGATCCAGGTCGTGGATCAGCAAGTCCTTCCACAGGTTTGCCGGAAGTTTGGCCACATCCTCGCGGCTCGGCGCTTCGGGTTGGCGGGCGACGATGCGCATTAGCGCGACGTCCCCAATCTCACCCGAGGCTACCGCCTGATGCAGGCCGCGATAGTTCGGGTCGTAGCGGCGATGAAAGCCGATCTGGAATGGCACCCCGGCCGCCTCGACCTCCCGCGCACCGGCCTCGGCCTTGGCCACATCCGCATCCAACGGCTTCTCGCAAAAGATCGCCTTGCCTGCGCGCGCCGCACGGGCCGCCAGGTCGGCATGGGTACGGGCATCGCTGGCGATGAGTACAGCGTCATGGTTGGGATCGTTGATGGCAGCATCGGCGTCGTCCAAATACACGGCGCCGTACTGATCGGCGATCGCTCTGCCGGCCGCCGCCGCGACATCGACGACGGTACGCAAACTGGCCTCGGGGTGGTCCGCGATGTTGGCGGCGTGGACCGTGCCCATGACGCCGGCCCCGAACAGGCAAAATGCCACCATCCAATCCCCTCCCTGGCAGCCGAAGCGCTCGCGCCGCCCATAGTCATGCGTCGGCCCAAGGTGCGCAACCGCTCATGCGCTTGACGGCGGCGGTTGCGGGTTCTATGCCGTCCCGAGATGCGCGAGGCGGGGTGAGATGCCTTTCGGACTCTTGAAATACGGGCTTTCGTCCGACTACCCGGCGGGACCGGGATTCTCGGCATCCACGGAGCTCAAGGATTCGTACGACGTCGTCATCATCGGCGGTGGTGGGCACGGCCTGGCAGCGGCGTATTACCTGGCCGTCGAACACGGCATCACCGATGTGGCGGTGCTCGAGAAGGGCTACATCGGCGGCGGCAACACCGGTCGCAACACCGCCATCGTGCGCTCGAACTACCTGACCCCCGAGGGGGTCCGCTTCTACGACGAATCGGTGCGGCTGTTCCAGGGGCTGAGCAACGAGCTCGGCTTCAACATCCTTTACTCCGAACGTGGCCACCTGACGCTGGCGCACACCGACGCGGCATTGCGAACGATGCGCTGGCGGGCCGAGGTGAACAAGCACCTAGGCGTCGACTCCGAGCTGATCTTCCCGGACGATATTCGCCGCCTGTGCCCGGTGCTCGATCTTTCCGATGTGCCGCGCTACCCGATCCTGGGGGCGCTCTACCATCCGCCGGGCGCCATCGCGCGCCACGATGCGGTCGCCTGGGGCTACGCCCGTGGCGCCGCCCGCCGCGGCGTCGAGATCCATCAGTTGACCGAGGTCACCGGGATCGAATCGGAAAACGGCCGCGTCACCGCGATCGAAACCAATCGCGGCCGCGTCGCCTGCGGGCGGGCGATGCAGGCGGTCGCGGGTTCCTCGTCGCTGTTGGCCGGGATGGCGGGATTCGCACTGCCGATCCGCACCGTCCCGCTTCAGGCCTGCGTCTCGCAGTCCCTGAAGCCGTTTCTCGACGTGATCGTCGTATCGGGAAGCCTTCACATCTACGTCTCGCAGAGCGACCGCGGCGAGCTGGTGATGGGCGGCTCGACCGATCCCTATCCGCTCTACTCGACGCGTCCGAGCCTTGACTTCAAGGAAGGTCTTTTCGCCCACATCCTCGAGCTCTTCCCCTTCCTCGAGACGGTGAAGGTGCTGCGCCAGTGGTCCGGCATGGCCGACATGACCCCCGATTTCGCGCCGGTTATGGGGCCGACCCCGCTCGAGGGCTACTTTATCGACGCCGGCTGGGGCACCTGGGGGTTCAAGGCGACGCCGGTGTGCGGCAAGCGCATGGCCGAGACCCTGGCCAACGGACACGTGCCCGATATTCTGGAACCCTTCGCGCTCGACCGCTTCCACGATTTCCGGTTGGTCGGCGAGAAGGGCGCGGCCTCGGTGGGGCACTAGACCGATGAAGATCATGAACTGCCCGCTCAACGGCCCGCGAAACATCTCGGAGTTCGCCTACGGTGGCGAGGTCGTGACGCCGCCCGATTCCGCCCACGCCAGCGACCACGAATGGGCGGCCTTCGTCTTCATGGAGAGCAATCGCGCCGCTGTGGTCCGCGAGTGGTGGCTGCACGTACCGACGGCGTACTGGTTCATCGCCGAGCGCGACACCGTCACCGACACCATCGTCCGCACCTATCCCGTGCCCGCAGCCTGGGACGAGGTATGAGCGGCCAGGCTAATCGGCTTTCTGAGCCGGCCGGCGCGTGGATCGACCGCGGCCGGCCCGTCACCTTCTCGTTCGAAGGCGCACGGTTCGAGGGCTACGCCGGCGATACCATCGCCAGTGCGCTGGCCGCGAACAATGAATGGGTGCTGTCACGGTCGTTCAAATACCACCGTCCGCGCGGGGCACTAACCATGGCTGGCCAAGATGCGAACTCGCTGGTCCAGTTGCCCGATGAGCCCAACGTCCTGGCCGACCGCCATCAGATCGCCGAGGGTCTCGCGGTGACCGGCCAGAACTATGCGGGCACCCTGGCCCACGATCGCCGCGCCCTGTTGGACACCTTGGGCGGCTTTCTCCCCGTCGGGTTCTACTACAAGGCCTTCTATCGGCCGCGCGGCGCCTGGCGGCGTTGGGAACCGTTGGTCCGTTCCTTCGCTGGCCTTGGCAAGGTGGCGCTCGATGCGCCCCAAGGTTACTACGACAAGGCCTACCTGTTCTGCGACGTGGCCGTCGTCGGCGGTGGCCCGGCAGGCATGGCGGCGGCGCTTGAGGCCGCGGACGCCGGCGCCGAGGTGCTGCTGATCGACGAGAACCCGATGCTTGGCGGCGCACTCGGATACGCCCGCTTCGATGCCGAGGGCGCGCGTGGCGGGGCGCTCCGGGCCGAGCTTGTCAAGGCGGTCGCCGCGGCAACCGGCATCCGCACCTTGTGCGGCACCGTGGCTAACGCTCTCTACGCCGACAACTGGCTCGCCGCGATTGCCGGCAACCGCCTCAACAAGGTTCGCGCGAGCGCTGTGGTCGTCGCCACCGGCGCGATGGCACAGCCCGCGGTGTTTCGCAACAATGACCTGCCCGGCGTCATGATGGGCACCGCCGCCGCGCGTTTGATCCGGCACTACGGAGTTCGACCCGGCCGCCGCGCGGTGGTCCTCACCGCCAATGACGGGGGCTACGGGGCGGCCCTCGATCTTGCCGAGGCCGGCGTCGAGGTGGCCGCCATAGTCGACCTGAACGGAACCGCCGAGGCGGGTCCGCTCGCCGCCGCCGCCGCCGATCGCGGGCTCGAGGTGAGGCCCGCTCGCGCCGTGGTCGAGGCGGTTGCCGGCGGGCGGCACGTGGCCGGCCTGGCCGTGGCGCGGGCCGCGGGGGACGGCCGCTGGGAGGGACCCCTCGAGCGGCTGGACTGCGACCTCGTTTGCATGAGCACGGGATATACGCCGACCGCCCACCTCTTGTGCCACGTCGGCGCGGGGCTCCGTTACGACCCCGAAAGCTCGACCTTCGCACTCTCTGACATCCCCGATGGCGTCTTTGCCGCCGGCTCGGTCGCCGGTCGTCACGATCTCGATTCAGTGCTCGCCGACGGCCGGCGCGCGGGCTGGGAGGCCGCGCGTTTCGCCGGCCTGTCCCCGGGCGCCGAGCCGCCGCCAGCCAACAACATCGGCCGCGCCGGCCACACCCATCCCTGGCCCATCTTCCCCCACCCCAAGGGCCGCGACTTCGTCGATTTCGATGAGGACTTGGAAGTGCGCGACGTACGCAACGCCGCCGCCGAGGGCTACACCCATCCCGAGTTGCTGAAACGCTTCTCGACGATGGGGATGGGCCCCTCGCAAGGCCGGCACTCCGCACTTCCCGGCCTCTTGCTTACCGCCGAGGCCACCGGGCGGCCCACCGCCGAGCTCGACCGCACGACCGTGCGCCCGCCCTACGCCGCCGAGAGCTTCGGCCAGCTCGCGGGGCGGCGCTTCGAACCGGTGCGCGAGACCCCCATGCACCGCCGACACCTCGAGGCCGGCGCCAAGATGATGCCCGCCGGCACCTGGTACCGCCCGGCCTACTATGGTCCGCCCGAGCGCGCCCAGGCCGCGATCCGAGACGAAGCGCTCAACGTCCGCGGCGGCGTCGGCATGATCGACGTCTCGACGCTTGGCGGACTCGAGGTTCGCGGGCCGGACGCCGCCGAGTTCATGGAGCGCATGTACACCTTCGGCTACGTCAAGCAGCCGGTGGGCCGCGCCCGCTACGTCTTGATGACCGACGTCTCCGGCGTCATCGTCGATGACGGCATCGCCTGCCGTATGGCCGAGGACCATTTCTACGTCACCGCCACCACCACCGGCGTTCAGGCGGTCTACACCGAAATGCTCTGGTACAACGCGCAGTGGCGGCTTGCGGTGGATGTGACCAACGTCACCGCGGCCCTGTGCGGCGTCAACGTAGCCGGCCCGGGCTCGCGCACGGTGATGGCCGAGGTGTGCGAGGGCGTGGACCTCGGTGCGAAGGCGTTTCCCTACATGGGCGTGCGCGAGGGCATGGTCGCGGGGATTCCGGCGCGCATCCTTCGCGTCGGCTTCGTCGGCGAGCTTGGCTTCGAGGTCCACGCGCCGGCGGGCTCGGGCGAGGCGCTGTGGGACGCGCTGATCGAGGCCGGCGCCGGCCTCGGCCTTAGCCTCTTCGGGGTTGAGGCGCAGCGGCTCTTGCGGCTGGAAAAGGGACATATCCTGATCGGCCAGGACACCGATGGACTCACCAACCCGGTTGAGGCGTCGATGGCATGGGCGATCTCCCGTAAGAAGCCCTTCTTTGTCGGTGGCCGCTCGATCGAGATTCAGACCGCACGCGGGATCAACCGAACACTGGTCGGCTTCTCGGTGCCCGATCCTGCGGCGCCGACCCCAAAGGAATGCCACCTCGTGATCCGCGATGGTGCGATCGCCGGCCGCGTCACAAGTTGCGCCTTCTCGCCGACGCTCGAGCGCGTGGTCGGCCTCGCCTACGTCGCCCCCGATCAGGCTGAGCCTGGCGCCGAGCTCACCATCAAGGTCGAGGGCGGGCGCCTGGTGGAGGCACGGGTCGAGAAGCCGCCCTTCTACGACCCCCAAGGCGCGCGGCAGGAGATGTAGATGGCGAGCCTGGATCCGTCCGCATATCCCCGGCGCA
>CAYUNL010000093.1:0-9854 GCA_964446055.1 uncultured Alphaproteobacteria bacterium
TCCTCCCATATGAAACAGGATCATATGTCCCAAATGTTTTGATGACGGACACCGGCTCCGGTCATCCCCTCGGGGGCGATGCCTACTACAAATCCCTCGCCAAGAGCCTAGGACGCGACGTCAAGCCCGCAAACCGGGTCGTCCCATTGATAAGGCGTTCTAGGTCCCACTGCGCGCCCCAACTGCGCACCGCAGCTCCTACGCAGCGTCCTCCGTTTGGCGCGCCGCCAAATGCCGCCGGTACGCTTCGGTGTCGCGAGCCGAGCCCTGGCGTAAGAAGGTCTCGCGCATGGTGTGGCCATTGCCGTAGTGCGCGGTCATCTCCTCGGGCGGCGTCGGGTTCTTGACCTCGGGCCAGACGCCGGGTTGTGCGCTCGCACCCTCGGCGACGATGTCCATCGGCTCCGCCTCGTCCATCGCCGGCGTCTGGATAAGCTCCATGCAATCCCAACTGATCTCCAAGGGAACGTTGTTGGGATCGAAGAAGTAAATCGACCAGATGGTGCCGTGATCAACCGCACCGGTAACCTCGAATCCGGCCGCCTCAAGTTTGTCCTTGAAGTGGAAGAGCGCCTCGCAACTCCGCACCGTCTGTGAGACGTGGTCGAAGCCAAGCGGCAGCTCGGACTTGACGCCGTGAAACTTGCGTTCCATGGGCTTAGCGCCCCCGTACTCGAAAAACGCAATTTGCGCGTCACCGAAACGGAAGAAGTAATGGCGGTAGCCGTCATGACCAATTCCTGCTGCCAGCTCCATGCCAAGGAGATCGCGGTAGAAACGGATCGTCTTCTCCATGTCCTCGGTAATGAAAGCGAGGTGATTGATGCCGGTGATGCGCATGGCGGTCTCCGTGGTGGGCCGATCCGGTGGCGTTGCCGGTGATGTTAGCCCAATATGGGGTCCCCAAAAAGCCGCGCAAACGAGTGCCGCTGGCCGCACGATGCGTTTCGTCCACCAAGGCTCGCCTACCCGCGTTGTTTTCGGCGCCGGGAGCCTCGACCAACTCCCCAACGAGGTAGACGCGTTGGGCGCCCGCCGTGCCATCGTGGTCTGCACCGCTACACGTCGCGAAACGGCCGAGGCGGTCGCTCGAGCACTCGGGCGCCGCGCCGCCGGTGTCCACGCTGGCGCGGTGATGCATGTGCCGCTCGATCGCGTCGAAGCGGCCCGTTCCGAGGCGTGCCGGTGCGAGGCCGACTGCTGTATCGCCATCGGCGGCGGCTCGGCAGTGGGCCTAGCCAAGGCCATCGCCCTTACAAACGAGGTCGTGATCTTGGCGGTCCCCACGACATACGCGGGGTCCGAGATGACGCCGATCTGGGGAATCACCAGACAGGGAGTCAAGCGCACCGGCCGTGACCCGCGGGTGTTGCCGCGGACCGTCATCTACGACCCGGCGCTCACGCTGGATTTGCCACCCTCGGTATCCGGGCCCAGCGGCATGAACGCGCTGGCGCATTCCGTCGAGGCGCTCTATGCGCCGAATGCAGATCCGCTAGTCGCGCTGATGGCCGAGGAATCGATCCGCGCGCTGGCCCGCGCTCTGCCCACTGTGGTTTCCGCGCCCCGCGATGTCGAAGCGCGGGCGCTTGCGCTATACGGCGCCTGGCTCGCGGGGACCGCTCTAGCGGGCGCGGATATGGGCCTGCACCACAGGCTCTGCCACCTCCTCGGGGGCCGCTTCGGCCTGCCGCACGCTGAAACCCACGCTGTTCTGCTGCCCCATGTCGCCGCCTTCAACCGGGTCGCAGCCGCCGAGGCGATGGCGCGGTCGGCCGCCGCTCTGGGCGCCGCCGACGCCGCGGCGGGACTCTATGACCTCGCCGCCGGCCTTGGCGCGGTGACCGCGCTCGCCGACTTGGGACTGAAGGAGGCGGACGTCGCGACCGCCGCCGCGTCGGCGTCGGCGTTCGTCGGGATTCATCCCCGGACGCCTTCCGCGGGTGAACTCGCAGCGCTCCTCGACGACGCCTTCCGCGGCCGTCGCCCCGATCCGATGTGATGGGTTCGTTGGTTGATCGCAAGGCGGTGCGGCGGGTGCGCGAGGCGCTGGCGCGGGCGGGCTACACGGGCGAAGTCATTGTCCTCGCCGAGACAGCGCGGACCGTCGCCGACGCCGCGCGGGCCCTGGGGGTTGTGGAAGGCGCGATCGTCAAGTCGCTGGTCTTCACCGTTGGCGAGGCGCCGGCGCTGGCGCTGATCGCCGGGGACCGGCGCTGCGCCCCGGCAACGCTCGGCGCCGGACTCGGCTTGGTGGGTGAGGTGCGGCGCGCCGATGCCGACACGGTGCGCCGGCTTACCGGCTTTTCCATCGGCGGCGTCGCGCCACTCGGCTTCCCCGCTCCCATCGCCACGGCGATCGACCCGAGCCTTGGCCGCTTCCCCGCCGTCTATGCGGCGGCAGGGCATCCGCACTGCGTTTTCGCCACGACCTTTGAGGAGCTTCGAGGCTTGACCGGCGGCTCAGCGGTGGTGGAGCTGGGCGCGCCACCGCTGCCTGAAAAGACGCGACAAAAGCGGATAAAATACACTAAAAGTTAACGCGCTCCGGTGGATCCTGGCGTCACCGGAGCGGAGGAAGGTCGTTTCCGGGATCGCAATCCGGAGCCAGGAGGTTTGAAGTGGCCAACGTACAGAGCAGTCCGACACGCAGTTTCGAAGCCGCGGCCGAACACGGTGCGCCTGAGGCGCAGTTTCATCTCGGACTTTTGTATTCCACCGGCCAAGGCGTCGATCAGGACTACGTCATCGCCCACAAATGGTTCAATCTCGCGGCCCTCCAGGGCAGCGACGAAGCGCGACGCTTTCGTAGCGAGATTTCGCTCGATATGACGCCGCAAGAGATCGCCCGCGCCCAGCGCTTGGCGCGCGAGTGGAAGTACCACCACTAAGCGACTTTGCAGCCTGCTCCTGAGCGGGTGCCGACAACCGCGCGAAGGTTCGGCGTTATCGAGGTGTGCCGGCGCGCCCGCGGCTCGGGCCATCCCCGCACGTCGCGGCGTCCCGCGGCTCTTAGACCTCGGGGGCGCTGATCATGAAGGGAACCTCTTCCCACGCCTCGCCGGAGGCGACGACGCAGCTCTTGCCGGAGGGGGTGGTGACGATAATCGTCCACGAGCCGCCGTCGGACGCGAGTACCTCCAGCACACTGCCGTTTGAAGCGAGGCCCATCGCGACGGGCGACTCTTCGTAGCCGGTGGCCAAGCGCTCGAGGAACTTTCCGCGTTCACTGCAAACGACTTGAGCCATGGCCGGAAGCGACAGCATCGACAGGACCGACGCTAGAACAACGATCTTCCTAATCATGGCTACCCTCCTTCTAGTGTGATCGGCATCACAGTATGTAAAACGCCTGATCTCACATGATAGCCGCTCTTAAGATCGATACCCTGTAAGAGCGACTAAACTCATTAACAACCTGTTAACTAACCTCTACCCTCATTGAATTATCCCACCTTATGCGAACACTTGTTAATATGGGGTGTTGTCTCATATTTTTGAAGGGAACCTTCGCATCTATTTTATCGCAGGATTAGACCCAGAATCCGTGGATTTCCCGCCAACTGGTCGTTTTCAGCCCCGTTGACAGCGCGAAATCGCTTCCGCTAAGAGGTGGCGGATGGAGGGATGGCCGAGTGGTCGAAGGCGGCGGTTTGCTAAACCGTTATACGGTGACAAGCCGTATCGAGGGTTCGAATCCCTCTCCCTCCGCCACAGCTCAGGCCTTTCGGGCACGTTGGCTGAACGCCGCAGGGCGGGAAGACCGTTTCGGCGCCTAAGGCAGCGCTACGAGCTCTCCCGCTATCGCCTCGAACCACGGTCCTAGCTCAGCGGTCAAGTGTGACCGGAGGCTCCAGGTGCCGGCGCGGGCGCAAGTCCGCCGCGCCATCTCGAGCGTGACACCAACCTTGTCTTGGGAGATGCATTGGGCCGCGTCCCACCACGGCCCCGCCCCTTTCTTGGAGACTATCAGGGCGAGCCGCATGCTCATGTGCAAGGTGCCGAACGCGGCCAGGTAGCTGCGCGACGCGCCGGAGTCCGCGCCATCCGCGAACGCCGGCACGTAGCGCTCGAAAAGTCGCTCTTCGACCGCCGACCAGTGCGGTGTGTATTCGTCTCCGACAAGCCAAGCGAGGTCGTCCAGCGGATTGCGGCAACCACAGTGCTCCCAGTCGAACCAAGCGATGACGCCGCTCTCGCTGATGACCGCGTTGCCGGGGCGAGCATCCCATTTTACGAACTGGGGCGTTCCAACCCCCAGCTGCTCGCCGAGCTGATCAAGGTCTACCTCGGGGGCTGGAAGACCCAAACGCATCCCGAGTCGCGCCGGCGTCTCGACAAGCCTCCGAAGCCAGTCCGGCGTACTACCGATCGTAGCGACGGCGCGATTGAGGCCAGCGATCCGAGCGGCCCGATGGACCCGTGCCAGACTGAACAAAGCGCTATCCAGTAGTTGCTCGCCGTCCGATGGCTCGGAGTTGGCCAGGGCCGTTGACAGGCGGCGGACACCGAGATCCTCCTGAATCAGCCACGTTCCGTCGAACCCCAGGACCCTGGGTACCGGAGCGCCAGCGCCGTACAATCTGCGCAGGACCTCGACTTCCAACTGAGCCCGAGGGCTTTTGCGACGCCGGGTGACGATGACGGACCGATCGCTCAGGTGCACACGAACCGATTGTCGCGTGGTGCCACCGGGAAGTTCGATCCGTGTCACCGGCTCGCCCAGCAGGCGGGTGCACGCCTTGCCCGCGGCATGGGAGTGATCGCGTCGGCGGGAATCGGCCAATTCTGTCATTCCATGCGACCCAGACGCGGACGAGCCCGCTCATCCTCGGCGCAGCGCCGACGCACGGTACCATGTCAGCGATCAACCAGCCGTTCCTCAGGCGCGCGACTTGAGCGAGCAGGCCAGGTAAACGGTTCGCGCCTTCGCGGATGACTGCCTCCTCCGCACCTCTTGTGCTATTGATCTGAGATGCCAACTGGTCCCAAAGCGCCGAGCACACGCCAGATTCTCGATCTATCGCAGGCGCTGGGACTGGAGCTAACCGAAGCAGAGGCCGCGACCTACGCCATGCTGATCGGTAACGGCATGCCCTCGTACCGCCGCCTCGAAGAGCTTCCCGAGATGAAACCGCCGGTCAAGTATCCGCGTACGCCAGGGTACCGTCCGGCGGCCGAGGACAACCCCTACAACGGCTGGTATTGGAGAACCAACATAAGGGGCGCGGACGCCGGCCCGCTGAAGGGCGAGCGTGTAGCCATCAAGGATGTGATCTGCGTCGCCGGGGTGCCGATGATGGCCGGTCTCCAGGTGCTCGAGGGCTACATCCCCGATATCGACGCCACCGTGGTCACCCGGCTCCTCGATGCCGGTGCGGTCATCGTCGGCAAGACCAACGCCGAGGATCCGGGTGGCAGCCAGACCTGCGCATTGGGCCCGGTGCAGAACCCCTACAAGCCGACTCACGTGCCCGGCACATCGTCGGCGGGGAGCGCGGTGGTGTTAGCCACCGGTCAGGTGGACATGGCGCTCGGCGGCGACCAGGGCGGCTCGATCCGTATCCCTTCGTCGTGGACCGGTGCCTACGGACTAAAGCCAACCTACGGCCTAGTGCCCTACACCGGGTGCATGATGATCGAGACCACGCTCGATCACGTCGGTCCCATGTGCAACTCGACCGAGGGCGTGGCTCGAATGCTTTCGGTCCTGGCCGGTCCTGACCCGCTTGATCCGCGCCAGCGTGGTCTTATCCCTGATGACTACGTGCGCGACTACCTCCCGGCGCTCGAGCGCGGCGTAGAGGGTATGCGAATAGCCGTGGTCCGCGAGGGCTTCGGCCAGGGCGCGTGGGAGGACCTCGGCCTGCCGGCAAGCGAAGCGGTGGTCGATCGAAGTGTCATGGCCGCGGTGCGGCGGTTGGAATCGGTCGGTGCCGAGACGACCGAGGTCTCGATCCCAATGCATCTGGTCGGTCCCTACATCTTCCGCGGCATCATCGGCGAGGGCGCGGCAAGATTCATGATCGATGAGAACGGAGCCGGCACCAACTGGACCGGCTTCTACAACACCACTCTGAGTGAGGCCTTCGCCCGAGGCCGGCGCGCGCGCCCTCGGTCGCTGCCACCCGGCGTGGTCGCACTTGCCCTCACCGGCATGTACTTGCAGCGCTACTACGACGGCCGCTACTACGCCAAGGCCCAGAACGTCCGCGCCGGTCTGGTGGCCGCTTACGACAAAGTGCTTGCCGACCATGACCTCTTGGTCATGCCCACGATTCCGTTTCGCGCCCCGCCAATCCCCCCGCCGGACTGTTCGATCGAGGAACTGTTGTCCTCGACCGGCGCCATGTATGCCAACACCTGTCAGGCCGACGTCACCGGGCACCCGGCGATGAGCGTGCCCTGCGGCATCGCCGAGGGATTGCCGATCGGCATGATGCTGACCGGCCGCCGTTTCGACGACGCCTCGGTGATCGCGGCCGCCCAGGCTTTCGAATCGCTCGGCGATTGGAAGCAAATGTGAGCCGCCGCCGATGCTGGCCCAAGGAGGAGCCTGTCTCGTGGAACCGCTAACCGCAGACCGGCGCGAGCGGCTGCGCGAAATCATCGACGAGATCGGCCTGGTCCGCGCCACCGGCGAATCCTTCACACTCGCTTCGGGCAAGACCAGCCCCTTCTTCTTCGATATCCGCATGGTCGCTCTCGATGCGGAGGGGGCGGCGCTGATCGCCGCCTCGATCCTCGAGCGACTTGCGGGCACCGATGTAGAGGCCATCGGCGGCATCGAGCTCGGTGCGGTGCCCATCGTGAGCGCGGTGGCGGCGCTCAGCTGGCCGGATCGGCCACTCGCCGGTCTCATCGTCCGCAAGACGGCTAAGGAGCGAGGCACGCGCAAGGACATCGAGGGCCATGTCCGCGAGGGTACACGGGTCGTCTTGCTCGAGGACGTGACGACGACTGGCGGCTCGGTGCTACAGGCGGCGCGCGCGGTGCGAGCCCAGGGCTGCGTGGCGACGCGGGTGATTACGGTGGTCGACCGACTGGAAGGCGCCGCCGACAACCTGGCGGCGGAGGGACTCGCCCTCGAATCGCTCTACACCCGCGAGGACTTCGCGGCCTAGAGGCGCTCGAGTTCGGCCGCCACGCGATCGATCACTGCGCCCCAGTCCCCCGGCGAGCGCTGGCGAAACAGCCGCATAGTGGGGTACCACGGCGTATCCTCGCGCCCCACGAGCCAGCGCCAGTCCGGGGTGAACGCCAACAGTGTCCAAGTCGGGCGCCCAAGCGCGCCGGCAAGGTGCGCGACCGCGGTGTCGACCGCGATCACCAGATCGAGCCGTGCAACCGCCGAGGCGGTCGACGCGAAGTCGTCAAGCCAGGGCCCGAGCTCGACAATCTCGGGGTGGCGGCGCAGCAGTGCCGCATCGTCCTCGCTGCGCTCCTTCTGGAGGCTCAAGAGCACGACGCCGGGCACCGCGGCAAGTGAGAGAAAGTAGTCGAGCGAGCACGAGCGCCGGCGGTCGCGCGGATGATCGGCGCTGCCGGCCCAGGCAATGCCGACCTTGTGGAGTGGCCCGGGCGCCTCGAGCGCGCGAGCAAGCGCAGAGGGCGCCTCGGCGGGTGGCGCGAGGTAGGGAATGGCGGCGGGGATCGACTCGAGCCGGGTGTCGAGGATTGCCGGCAGGCTGATGAGCGGCGCCTGGGCCTCACACTCGGGGGGCGCCTCGCCCGGCTTCACCAACGCGTCGACGCCCGCGCAGCCCTCCAAGAGCCGCACAGAGGTCGCGCGGGCACTCGAGCGCCACGGTCCCCCCATGGTCCTTGACCATCGGCGCGTAGCGGCAAAACTGGATAGCGTCGCCATAGCCCCGCTCCAGCGTCAGCAGGATCGTCCGCCCGCCGAGTGGCCCTCCGTCCCAGCGCGGCTGGGGATGGCGGCTGAGGATCGCCGCGCGGCATTCCAGCCGCCGCTCGAAGGCCCGCAACCCCTCCTCGAACCGCCCCGTCAGCAGCAGCGTCTGGGCCTGGTTCCAGCCGAGCTCCGGCCACTCCGGCGCCAGCGACACCGCGCGCGCGTGGGCGGCCAGCGCCTCGTCGTAGCGGCCCAGGTCGTGGAGCGCGGCGGCGCGGTTCGAATGGGTGCCGGCGGCCTCGGGCGCATGCCGGAGCGCGGCCTCGAAATCGCCCAGCGCCTCCTCGGGCCGGTCGAGCTCGCGAAGTGCGACTCCCCGCAGCCCCAGGGCCTGCGACCAGCCCGGCCGCAGCTCGACCGCGCGGTCGAGCGACGTGAGCGCCGCCTCGGCGCGCCCCGCGTCGTGCAGGAACAGGCCTCGATTGGCGTGCGCCTCGGCGTAGTCGGGATTGAGGCGGATCGCCTCCTCGACGCTGGCGATGGCGGCCACCGTCTCGCCGCGGGCGTGCTGACACGAGGCGAGCTCGCAATGCGCGACCGCAAGCGTAGGCTCGAGGGCGATGGCCCGGTCAAGCTCCGCCGCCGCCTCGGCGCTGCGCCCACTGGTCCGCAATAGGCTGCCGAGGTTACAGTGGACCGCGGCCGAGCCCGGCGCCTCGGCGATCAGCGTGCGGTAGAGCCGCTCGGCCTCGTCGACCTCGCCGGCCTGGTGATGGCGCACCGCGCGTTCGAACCGCTCGGCGATCTCGTCTTCGGATTCGTTAACCATATTCGTTAACCAATAATAGCACTTTACCGTTCTTTCACAAAGCGTTATGTTTATTTCTTAACGTTAAGACTACACCGCGTCCGGTCCGCGGAATCGGGCAAAATGGACGCCGGATAAGAGGCGCGAAGCCGGCGTCCGAAAACCTCGGGAGGTGTCGCGATGGTGACATCGATCTCAAGCCAGTTGGCCGCGCTGCAGGCGATCAACGAACTCTCGCGCCGGCTCGAGATCACGCAGCTCCGCGTGACCAGCGGCCTCAAGGTCACGGGGCCGCAAGACAACCCCTCCTCGTTCTCCATCGCCCAGAGCCTGCGCGGCGATATCTCGGGCGTGACCGCGGTCAAGACGGCGTTGGGCACCGGCGAATCGACGGTCGAAGCGGCGATCGCCGCCGGCGAATCGATCGAGGACCTGCTGACCGAGATCAAGGCGACGGTCGTCTCGGCCACCGCCAGCGGACTCAGCAACGACGAACGGGACGCCCTGCACAGCTCTTTTGCTTCGCTCCGCGACCAGATTACCTCGGTGGTAGCCTCGGCCGAGTTCAACAACATCAACCTCGTCCAGTCCGCCTCGACGACCTTGACCGTACTCTCCACCGAGGCGGGCAGCACCATCACCATCAACTCGCAGGCGCTGGACACCACGAGCCTTGGGCTCAACGTCCTCAATCTGACCAAGCAGAACGACGCCACCTCGGCGCTGACCGTGGTTTCCACCACCATTACCACTGCCGCGAGCCGGGTGGCCAACCTGGGATCGTCGCTGTCGCGGCTGGAGTCCCAGTCCGAGTTCATCGACAAGACCATCGATGTTCTCGAGGGCGAGGTCGGCAACTTCGTCGATGCCGACCTGACCGAGGAAAGCGCCCAGCTCACGGCGCTGCAGATCCAGCAGCAGATCGCCGTGCAGGCGCTGGCCATCGCCAACGCCTCGCCGCAGAACCTCCTCGCCCTGTTCTCCTTCCTCTGAGCGTGAGCCTCATGACCGCGCCGCAGCCGGCGGCCAGAGCCGCCGCCAGCACCCAGGGTCGGCGGGCCGCCGCCGCGCACTTCAGTCTGGGGGTCGCGTTTCACCAGCGAGGCAAGCTGAAGGCGGCCGACGCGAGCTACCGCGCGGCGCTGGCATCGCGGCCCGATCTCGCCGAGGCGCACAACAACCTCGGCGTGA
>CAYUNL010000094.1:0-9491 GCA_964446055.1 uncultured Alphaproteobacteria bacterium
AATAGAATCATGTTGTCGGCGCACGAAATATCCGGTTCATCTGGGGAATAGGGGTATAATGACCTCGACCCCGATGGCGAGCGCGAGGAAGACGTGATCCCACGATACAGCCGCCCGGAGATGGCGGCCGTCTGGACCGCCGAGGCGCGTTTTCAGATCTGGCTCGACATCGAGACTCACGCCCTCGATGCCTTGGCCGAGATCGGTGTCGCGCCCGCTGATGCGGCGCGCGAGGTGCGCGAGCGTGGCAGCTTCGACGTCGATCGCGTCGAGGCGATCGAGCGCGAGACCCGCCACGAGGTCACCGCATTCCTCGACAACCTCGCCGAGCGAATCGGCGAGCCCGCCCGATTCGTTCACCACGGCATGACGTCATCGGACGTCATGGATACCTGCCTTGCCGTCCAGCTCGCGCGCGCCGCGGACCTTCTGATCGCCGACCTCGATGCGCTGCTCGGGGTCCTCAAGTGCCGCGCGCTGGAGCACAAGCACACGCCGTGCATTAGCCGCAGTCATGGGATACACGCCGAGCCAACCACCTTCGGCCTCAAGCTCGCTCAGGCCTACGCCGAATTCGCCCGCAACCGCGTTCGGCTCGAAACCGCGCGGGCCGAGATTGCAACCTGCGCGATCTCGGGGGCCGTCGGCACCTTCGCCGAGATCGATCCACAGGTCGAGGCCCACGTCGCCAAGGCGCTCGGGCTGACGCCCGAGCCGATCTCCAGCCAGGTCATCCCGCGTGATCGTCACGCCGCCTTCTTCGCCGCGCTCGCCGTCGCCGCTGCCTCGATCGAGCGCCTGGCCACCGAGATACGCCACCTCCAGCGAACCGAGGTCGCCGAGGTCGAGGAAGCCTTCGCCGTGGGACAGAAGGGCTCCTCGGCGATGCCCCATAAGCGCAACCCGATTCTCAGCGAGAACCTTACCGGCCTCGCCCGTACGGTGCGCGCAGCGGTGGTCCCGGCGCTCGAGAACGTCGCGCTGTGGCACGAACGCGACATCTCGCACTCTTCGGTCGAACGCATGATCGGGCCGGACGCTACCGTGACGCTCGACTTCGCGCTGGCGCGGCTGACCGCGCTGATGGACACGCTGGTGGTCTACCCCGACGCCATGAAGCGGAACCTCGATCGCCTCGGCGGGCTGGTGCACTCCCAGGCGGTGCTCCTGGCGCTGGTCGAATCGGGGCTGGAGCGCGAAGCGGCCTATCGCCTGGTTCAGAACCACGCCATGGCGGCGCACGCCGGCAAGGGCGAGTTCCGCGATCTAGTCGAGAAAGACGGCGAGGTTGCGGCGCGTTTGCCGGCCGGGAAGCTCGCCCGGCTTTTCGATCCCGCCCGCTACGCCGTGCACGTCGATACGATTTTCGCCCGCGTGTTCGGCGACGGTTAGCGCGTGCCCTCCACGACCTGCTCCCGCGCGACCTCCAAAAGATCGCTCATTTCCTTGCGCACCCGGTGCTCGGAGATCTCCACGCCCTTCTCCTGAAGGTCCTCCATGACCTTCTCGAACACGTCCTCCTCGCCGGGCTCCTTGAAGTCCGATTCCACGACTTCCTTGGCGTAGGCCTCGGCCGCGGCCCCGCTCACGCCCATCAGTTCTGCCGCCCACAGGCCCAAGAGCTTGTTGCGCCGGACGCCGATCTTGAACGTCGTCTCTTGATCATGAGCCCACTTGGCTTCGTGGGCCTTCTCGCGATCGTCAAACGTGGGCATGGCGAGTATCGCCTCTTCCGTCCTGAATTCGATTTGCCAAACGCATAGCCCCAAAGGGGAGCCAAATCAACACCCGATGACGGTCAGCCCTCGGCCAAGGGCCTGCCGCGGCGCGATCGCCATCTGCCGATCTCCCTTCGATTGTCTTGCCGCAGCGGATCGGCTAATGTCGCGCTCCTTCCTCCAGAGTGGGATTTGCCGTTCTTCGCGGTGAACCCGATCGCTGGTTCGGATTGGGGGGAAGATTCCATGCCCCGTCGCCGACAACTATACGAAGGCAAGGCCAAGGTCATCTTCGAGGGCCCAGAGCCGGGCACCGTCGTGCAGTATTTCAAGGATGACGCCACCGCGTTCAACAACAAGAAGCGGGGCACCATCACCGGCAAGGGGGTGCTCAACAACCGCATCTCCGAATACCTGATGACGCGGCTCGGCGAGGCCGGCATCCCCAACCACTTCGTGCGCCGGCTGAACATGCGCGAGCAGCTGGTCAAGGAGGTCGAGATCATCCCGGTCGAGGTGGTGGTGCGCAATGTGGCCGCGGGTTCGCTCTCCAAGCGGCTCGACATCGCCGAGGGCACCCAACTGCCGCGCTCGATCGTGGAGTATTACTTCAAGTCCGACCCGCTCGACGATCCCATGGTTTCGGAAGAACACATCACCTGCTTCGGTTGGGCCAGCCCCCACGAGCTCGACGACTTGTTCTCACTCTCGCTTCGCACCAATGATTTCCTGACCGGATTGTTCTCCGCGGTCGGCATACGGCTGGTCGATTTCAAGCTCGAATTCGGCCGGCTCTATCAGGGCGACGAAGTGCGCATCATCCTGGCCGACGAGATCAGCCCCGATTCGTGCCGGCTGTGGGACGCAACCACGTCGGAGAAGATGGACAAGGACCGCTTCCGCCGCGACCTCGGCAAGGTCGAGGAGGGCTACCAGGAGGTGGCGCGCCGGCTTGGCGTACTGGTGGAAGCGCCGCGCCAGGGCACGAGGGGTCCGAAAATCGTTCAGTGAGGGCGCGGGTCCACATTACGCTCAAAGAGGGCGTTCTCGACCCGCAAGGTAAGGCCATCAAGCACGCCCTCGAAGGGCTCGGCTTCGAGGGCGTGGGCGAAGTGCGCCAGGGCAAGGTGCTGGACCTCGATATCGCCGAAGCCGACCCCGCCAGGGCCCGCGAAACCCTCGAACGGATGTGCGCCCGACTGCTGGCCAACACCGTGATCGAGGACTACGCCATCGAGCTGGTCGGGTGAAGGCGGCGGTCATCGTCTTTCCCGGGTCCAACTGCGACCGTGATGTCGCAAAGGCCCTGGAGCGAAGCGTTGGGCGCCCGCCGGCGATGGTGTGGCATGGCGAGGCGAGTTTGCCCGAACTCGACCTCATCGTCGTTCCCGGCGGTTTTTCCTACGGCGACTACCTGCGCTCGGGCGCCATGGCGGCGCACTCGCCGGTGATGCGCGAAGTCGTCGCGCGCGCCCAGCGGGGCGTGCCGGTGCTGGCGATCTGCAACGGCTTTCAGATTCTCACCGAGGCCGGCCTTCTGCCTGGCGTGCTAATGCCGAACGCCGGTCTTCGCTTCGTCTGCCGCGACGTCTACCTCCGGGTCGAGAACGCCTTTACCCCCTTCACCCACCAGTTCGACGACGATCAGGTGGTCCGCATCCCGATCGCCCACCACGACGGCAACTACCTCGCCGACGAGGACACCCTGGCCGCCCTCCTCGACAACGACCAGGTGGCCTTCCGCTACTGCCAACCCTCGGGCGAAGTCGATGACCGCGCCAACCCCAACGGCTCGGTCGGCAACATCGCCGGCATTTTTGATCGGCGGAAGACGGTGCTCGGCATGATGCCGCACCCCGAGCGGCTGGCCGAGCCCGCGCTCGGCGGCGAAGACGGCCGCCTGGTGTTCGAGAGCTTGGTCGCCGCGCTCCCATGAGCGCCGGGGCCGCCGCCGTCACCGTCGAGCAGGCCGCCGAACACGGCCTAAGCGCCGAAGAGTACGCCCGCGTCCTCGATATCATGGGCCGCGCGCCCAACCTCACCGAGCTCGGCATCTTCTCGGTCATGTGGAGCGAGCACTGCTCGTACAAGTCATCGAAGAGGTGGCTGGCCAAGTTGCCCACCGCCGCGCCTTGGGTCATCCACGGCCCCGGCGAGAACGCGGGCGCGATCGACATCGGTGATGGCCAAGCGCTGGTCTTCAAGATGGAAAGCCACAACCATCCCTCGTTCATCGAACCCTATCAGGGCGCCGCCACCGGCGTCGGCGGCATCCTGCGCGATGTCTTTACGATGGGCGCCCGGCCCATCGCGGTACTCGACTCGCTGCGTTTCGGCGACCCCGGCGACGCCAAGACCCGGCACCTGGTGGCCGGCGTGGTGGCGGGTATCGGCGCCTACGGCAACTGCGTGGGTATCCCCACCGTGGGCGGCGAGTGCACCTTCGATCCCCGCTACAACGGCAACAACCTTGTCAACGCCATGGCGGTTGGCCTGGCGGACCGCCATGCGATCCATACCTCGACGGCGGCGGGGCCGGGCAACCCGGTGGTCTATGTCGGCTCCAAGACCGGGCGCGACGGCATCCACGGCGCGACCATGGCCTCGGCCGAGTTTGACGCCGAGTCCGAGCACAAGCGCCCGACCGTCCAAGTCGGCGATCCCTTCACCGAGAAGCTCGTGCTCGAGGCATGCCTCGAGCTGATGGCCGGCGATGCCATTGTCGCCATCCAGGACATGGGCGCCGCCGGCCTCACCTCCTCGTCCTTCGAGATGGCCTCGAAAGGTGGGCTCGGCATCGCGCTTGATCTCGAACAAGTGCCGCTGCGGGAAACCAACATGAGCGCCTACGAGATCATGCTCTCGGAAAGCCAAGAACGCATGCTCATGGTGATCGCCAAGGGCCGCGAGGAAGAGGCGCGCGCGGTGTTCGACAAGTGGGAGCTCGACTTCGCCGTCATCGGCACGCTCACCGACAGTGGCCGCATGGCGCTTACCGTGGCCGGCGAGACGGTGGCGGACCTGCCGATTGCGCCGCTGGTCGCGGCAGCACCGGTCTACGACCGGCCACGCGAGGTTCCAGCGCCCGCTGCCGAACTCGGCCCACTGCCGCCGCCGCCCGAGCCCCTCGCCGCCCTCCTGACCCTATTGGCCTCGCCCGATCTTTGCTCCAAGCGTTGGATCTGGGAGCAGTACGACCACATGGTCATGGCCGACACGGTTGGACGGCCGGGCGGTGACGCCGCCGTAGTGCGCGTTCACGGCACCCACAAAGGCGTGGCGCTGACCATCGATTGTACGCCGCGCTACTGCGCCGCCGATCCGCGGACGGGCGGCATGCAGGCGGTCGCCGAGGCGTGGCGCAACCTTACCGCCACCGGAGCGCGGCCGCTCGCGGTGACCGACTGCCTCAACTTCGGCAGCCCCGAGAACGCGGCGGTCATGGGCGCGTTCGCGGCCGCGGTCGAGGGCATCGCCGAGGCCTGCGCCAAGCTCGACTTCCCCGTCGTTTCCGGGAACGTCTCCTTCTACAACGAGACCGAGGGAAGCCCCATCGCCCCGACCCCAACCATCGGCGGTGTCGGCCTGATCGCCGATATCGGCGCGACGGCCCGGCCGGCATTCGTGGCCGAGGACCACACCGTGGTGCTAATCGGTGAAACCGCGGTCCACCTTGGCGCATCGCTGTATGCGCGCGAGATCCACGGCACGGAAGCGGGTGCGCCTCCGTCGGTGGATCTCGCCGCCGAGCGGCGCAACGGCGATTTCGTACGTGCGCTAATCGTCGCCGGGCGGGTGCGCACCTGCCATGACATCTCCGACGGCGGTCTCCTGGTGGCCCTCGCCGAGATGGCGCTCGGCAGCGGAATCGGCGTCGCGCTCGAGGTGGCGGAGGCTGACCCCCAAGCCTTCCTGTTCGGCGAGGACCAGGCGCGTTACCTCATCGGCGTTCCCGCCGCTGAGGCCTCGGTTGTCCTCGCCGAGGCCAAAGGCGCGGGTGTGCCGGCGGCGGCGATCGGCCGTACCGGCGGAAAAAATTTGACACTCGGCGGTGGCCGTACGATATCGTTAGCAGAGTTGCGCCAAGCTCACGAAGCTTGGCTGCCGGCCTATATGGCTGGGTAGGATTTGTCAGGAGAAGGGGTAGCGCCGTGGCGATGGACGCCGGCGAGATCGAGCGCCTCATCCGCGAGGGCATCCCCGACGCCGCCGTGGTGATCGAGGACTTGCGCGGCGATGGTGATCACTATGCGGCGCACGTGGTCTCGGCAACGTTCCGAGGCAAGACCCGGATCGAACAGCACCAGATGGTCTACCAAACGTTGAAGGGCCAGATGGGAGACGCGCTTCACGCCTTGGCACTGCAAACCTCGGTGCCCGAAGAGGCGGAACGAAACTAGGAAGAGGGGATTTCGATGAGCGAGAATGAAGTATTCGACCGTATCCGCGGCGACGTCGCGGATTCTCCGGTGGTGCTCTTCATGAAGGGGACGCCGGTGTTCCCGCAGTGCGGATTCTCCTCGACCGTGGTGCAGATTCTCACCCACCTCGGGGTCAAGTTCAAAGGCATCGACGTGTTGCAGGATCCCAGTCTGCGCGACGGCATCAAGGCCTTCTCGGACTGGCCCACGATCCCCCAGCTCTACGTCAAGGGCGAGTTCGTCGGCGGCTGCGATATCGTGCGCGAGATGTTCTCGAGCGGCGAGCTTGCGGCCCTGCTCGAAGACAAGGGCGTTGCCGCAGAACCGGTTTCCTAGCCGAGCTCGACCGGCGCCCTCGCGCTTACCTCGGAGGTAATTGACCGGCTTCGGGTGCCGCCTCATCCTCGGTCCGATCCAAGCCACGTACCGAGGACCACCGACATGAGCACGTCAACGACGTTTGAAGCCGAGACGTCTTGCCTGCTGCGCACCTCATTGCGCGCCAACGCTGCATTCTCCGCTATCTCCGGCGCCGTGCTGATCGCCGCCGCCGGACCGCTCGCCGCGCTGATGGGGATTGCCGTGTCCGCCGTCGTGCCCCCCGTCGGCGTCATCCTCGTCCTCTACGCCGGCGGCCTATGGTGGAGCGCGCGGCGCCCCCAAGTGAATCCTACCGAGGCTCGGATCGCGGTTTCGATGGATCTCGCCTGGGTCGTGCTCAGCGCCGCTCTGTTGCTCCTCGCGCCCTCGCTGCTTACGCCCGCGGGGCGCTGGATCGTCGCCGCGGTGGCAGTCTGCGCGGCCGCCTTCGCGATCCTGCAGGCGCTCGGCTTGCGCGCCCTCGACCGAGGCTGATCGGCAAGCCGGCCTACGGCGACCCTCGGCGCCTCCCGCGTTTCTTGGTTGCTGCGTTGCCCGATAGAATAGAGCCGCCGCCGCCCGCGGCGCCACAAAAGCGCGTGACCGCCCTTGCTCCGAACCCCTCTGCTGGCATTGATCGTGTGCGCCGCTGCCGCGGCAGCACTCGCCGATCCCATCGTGCTCGAACCCACTCGCGTCCGCCTCAATGCCGAGGACCGGGCACAGGACTCGGTGGGCCGCCTACGATTCCTCGGTGGGCTCGAGCTGCGCTCCGCGGACCCGCGGTTCGGGGGTCTCTCGGGCCTTGCCCTCGGCGCAGCGGGGCGGCGGCTGGTCGCCGTTTCCGACGCCGGTTTCTGGTTCGAGGCGGAGATCCTCGCCGACGATGAGGGCCGCCTCGCCGGCCTCGAGAACGCCACGCTGTCACCCATGCGGGGCCGGGACGGCGCGCCCCTCGAAGGCAAGCGCGCCGGCGATGCCGAGGCCGTGGAGAGGCTTGGCGATAGCGCCTACATCGTCGCCTTCGAGCGCGACCACCGGCTGTGGCGCTACGACACCGCGGGCGGGCTCGCCGAAGCCAATCCGTTTGAACTTGGGCCCCCGCCGGGTCTCGAATCGGCGCCGGGAAACCGTGGTGTCGAGGCGCTTGCCGTCCTCGGCGAGAACCGGTTGCTTGCCATTACCGAGGGCGCGCTCGACCCCGCCGGTGACCTGCTGGGCTGGCTGATCGAGGACGGCGTCGCGAGCCCGCTCGGCTACCGCCTCACCCCCTTCTTCCGCCCCACCGACCTGGCGGTCCTGCCCAGTGGCGAGGTATTGGTCCTGGAGCGCAGCTTTATTCCGCCGGCCAGCCTGGCCGCGCGAATCCGCATCATCGATGCCGCCGACATCGCGCCCGGCGCCCGCCTTCGCGGCGCCGAGGTCGCGCACCTCAAGCCGCCAACTATCGTCGATAACTTCGAGGGTTTGGCGGTCCACCGCGACGGCCGGGGTCGCACCGTCCTTTACCTACTCTCCGACGACAACTACAACGCCCTCCAGCGGACGCTCCTCCTGAAGTTCGAGCTGGTGGCCGAATGAGAGTATCGAGTTGGTTTGTCGCGCTGGCGGCGCTGTTCGTGGCCTGCTTGATCGCCTCCAACATCATCGCGGTGAAGCTGGTGGTGATCTTCGGCTTCGTTCTGCCGGCGGCGATCATCATCTTTCCGCTCAGCTACATCCTGGGCGACGTGTTGACCGAGGTTTACGGCTACGCCCAGGCGCGCCGCGTCATCTGGCTCGGCTTTCTGTGCAATCTGGTCGCGGTGGCGGCGATCTGGGGTGCCGGCGCGCTGCCCGCGGCGGAGTTCTGGGACGGCCAGGACGCCTACCAGCGCATCCTCGGCCAGACCCCGCGCATTTTCTTGGCCTCGTTCCTCGCCTATCTCGTGGGCGAGTTCGCCAACGCCTTCGTCTTGGCGAAGATGAAGATCGCCACCCGCGGGCGCTGGCTGTGGAGCCGCACCATCGGCTCGACTTTGGTCGGCCAGGCGCTCGATTCGGCGGTTTTCATGACGGCGGCCTTCGTCGGCATCATCCCCGGCGAGGCGCTCGCCGCCGCGATCCTCACCCAGTGGCTCGCCAAGTCCGCCTACGAGGCCGCCGCCACGCCGCTGACCTACGGCGTCGTCGGCTTCCTAAAGCGCAAGGACGCTGCGGACGCCTACGACACCGACACCCGCTTCAACCCGCTGGCGATTTCCGAGTAGGCGAGGCCTTAGGCCGAGCCGGCGGAGGCGGCGCGGGCCTTGGCGATGTCGCGTTTTAGGCGGCGGGCTTTGGTCGACAGTACGGCGGGCTTGGCCGATGCGAGGTAGTTGTCGAGGCCGCCGTGGCGCTCGATCGTGCGCAGGGCGTTGGCGGAAAGCTTGAAGCGGATCGAGCGACCCAGCGCCTCGCTCATCAGCGTCGTCGGCTGGACGTTGGGCAGGAATCGCCGGCGCGACTTATTGTGAGCATGGCTCACGTTATTGCCGGTCAGCACGCCCTTGCCGGTTAGCTCGCACCGTCGCGCCACGATCGTTTCCTCGCCCTCTCGCCGTCTGCGAGCGCGGATACTCTCCGCTTATGGCGCGGCGGTCAAGGCGGCCATTCGACCGCGACCATCGCACCGCCTTGGCGCGCGGAAGCGAGGCAGGCGTCCGAGACGAGCTGAGTCTTGAGGGCGATCTCGGGCCACGCGGGATCGAGGTCGCCCGCGAGCACCCGCGCGGCGAAGTTCTGGAACATGAAAGTCTCCTGCGCATCCACCGCCGAATCGGTGGCTTCCTCGACCGAGACGCGGCGCGAGTGATCGACCACTGCCAAGACGCAACCGGTGAAGTCGTAGGCCCAGTTCGCGACGTCGAAACTGACGTCGTGGCCCTGGATCGGCAAGACGAAATCGCGGACTTGGACATGCCCATTGGCGCCGCCGATCACCGCCCACTGCTGGTTCTCGGTGACCATGGAG
>CAYUNL010000094.1:9501-9753 GCA_964446055.1 uncultured Alphaproteobacteria bacterium
GCCGACACGCCGTCCGCGAAGACCATCTCCGCCGAGAGCTCCATCGGAACCGGCGCCGGGCTGTCGGCGCGCCCCCACTCGCTCAGCATTCGCGCCGAGACGCCCTGTGGCATCCGAAAGTCCATCAGCCACAGCGTCAGGCGGATGTTGTACCAACCGAGGTCACCGAGGCAGCCAAGCGGCTCGAGCTCGCTGTGGGTGCGGATGTTGCTCGCCATCGCGTCCTCGGGAAAGTTCACCGTGAAGTGGCTG
>CAYUNL010000095.1:0-8776 GCA_964446055.1 uncultured Alphaproteobacteria bacterium
CAATATCGTCACCGGCTCAAACAGGCGTATCACCGCCTCGACGGCCACCCAGGCGACCACGCCGCACAGCACGATGCCGTTGATCCACGCGGCCAGCACCTCGACCCGCCGGTAGCCGTACGAGCGCTGCGGATCGGCGGGCCGGCGGGCAATGCGAATGCCCGCCCAGGCGAGCCCCAGCGCCAGGCAATCGACCAGCATGTGCCCGGCGTCGGCCAGCAGCGCGAGCGAGCCCGAGAGCAAGCCGCCCGCGGCCTCGATGGCGGCAAAGCTCGCGGTAATCGCAAACGCGATGGCGACGCGGCGCTCGCTCCCCGCGGCCGCGTGCGCGGGATGCGGCCCGTGGGCGTGCGAGTCTTGCGGGCCGTGCCCCATCATCCCCACGGGGTCATCCCCACGAGGTCAGGTCTTGCACTGCCACATTGGTCTCCAGGGGCGCGCCTGATCCGGCGCTCAATCGGCCTCGGCGACGTGGTCGAGCATATCGCGGACCACCGAACGCACGTGATCGTCGGCCGGGGCGTAGAACACCCGCTTGCCTTCGCGCCGCCCGGCCAGCAGGCGGGCGGCGCGCAACAGCCGCAGGTGGTGGCTTACCAGCGAGGGGGAGACGCCCAGCTCGTCCGCCAGGACCCCGACGCTGACCGGTGCCTTCAGACAGGCAAGCACGATGCGCAGCCGGTTGGGCTCGCCCAACATGTGAAAGGTCTCGGCCAGCGCCGTGACCCGATCGCGCTCGGCCTGCCGATTCCTGGCCGCCACCCCAGCGCTCGCGCCCGCCATCGGCGGTCCCTCGTCGGTCCGTCAAATCAATACCTATTCATATGAACATATATTGTCAGGTGGAGTCAAGAAGTCGGCGGCTCCGGCGCGCCGGCTTGCATTCGCCGCCGCCAGCCGCTATAAGCCTGCGCGCCGCCGCAAGAGGCTCCCATGCCCAAGCTAAAGACCAAATCGAGCGCCAAGAAGCGCTTCAGCCTGACCGCTTCGGGAAAAGTGCGGCGCAACTACGCCGGCAAGAATCACGGCATGATCAAGCGCACCAACAAGCAAATCCGCAACCACCGCGGCACCACCATCATGTCTGCGGCGGACGCGCGGATCGTGCGCAAGTTCATGCCCTACGGCTAAGCGCCATGGCGCGCGTCAAACGCGGCGTTACCAAGCACGCCCGGCATCGCAAGTTCGTCAAGATGGCGAGCGGCTATCGTGGCCGTGCGAACTCGGCCTATGCGATCGCGCGCATGCGGGTCGAGAAGGGCTTGCAGTACGCCTATCGCGACCGCCGCAACCGCAAGCGCGCCTTCCGCGGACTCTGGATTCAGCGCATCAACGCCGCGTCCCGCCAGCTCGGCTTGACCTACGGCCGATTTATGAACGGTCTCCGGCTCGCCGGTGTCGAGGTCGATCGCAAAGTGCTCGCCGACCTCGCCGTGCGCGAGCCCGAGGCCTTCGAAGGATTGGTCAAGCGGGCGAAAGAGGCTTTGGCCAAAGCCACCTGAGCGTTCGGCTTTCCACTAGAATACGCTGAGTGTGCTAGCGGGGCCCGCGCCTGGGCCCGATGACGGAGGTGCGTGTGGACGACGACGATGGGCTCGAGGCGCTCGCGCGCGAGATGGACGAGGCGGTGGCGGCATCGGATTCGCTCGCCGGCCTCGAGGCGGTGCGGATCGCGGCGCTGGGTCGCAAGGGACGGCTCACCGCGTTGATGCGCGAGCTGGGCTCGGTCGAGGCCGAGGCACGCAAGCGGCGCGGCACCGCCCTCAACCGGATCAAGACCCGGCTCGGCGAGGCCATCGCGGCGCGCGAGGCCACGCTTCGCGGCGCCGCGATCGACGCCCGGCTCGGGCTCGAGACCCTCGACCTCACGCTGCCCGCGCGCCCTACGCCTGAGGGGCGCATCCACCCGGTCAGCCAAGTCTCCGACGAGATCATCGCCATCTTCGCCGACATGGGCTTCGACGTCGTTGAGGGCCCCGATATCGAGGACGACTTCCACAACTTCACCGCGCTCAATATCCCGCCCGAACACCCGGCGCGCCAGATGCACGACACCTTCTATCTCAGCGGTCCCGAGGACAGCCGTCCGCTGCTGCGCACCCACACCTCGCCGGTGCAGATCCGCGCCATGCGTGAATCGCCTCCGCCCCACCGGCTGATCGCGCCCGGGCGCACCTACCGCCGCGATTCCGACCAGACCCACACGCCGATGTTCCACCAGGTCGAGGGGCTGGTGGTCGACCGCGCCACCCACATGGGCCACCTCAAGGGCTGTCTCGAGGATTTCGCGCGCACCGTGTTCGAGGTCGAGGACCTGCGCATGCGCTTCCGGCCGAGCTACTTCCCCTTCACCGAGCCCTCGGCCGAAATGGACATCGGCTGCTCGCGCTCGGGTGGCGAGCTGGTGATCGGCGAAGGCGCGGACTGGCTCGAGATTCTCGGCTGCGGGATGGTCCACCCGCGGGTATTGGAAGCCGTCGACATCGATCCCGACCAATACCAGGGCTTCGCCTTCGGTCTCGGCATCGATCGCGTCGCCATGCTGAAGTACGGCATGCCCGATCTGCGCGCGTTCTTCGAATCCGACGTGCGCTGGCTCTCCCACTACGGCTTCTCGGCGCTCGACGTGCCAGGCCTGGCACGGGGCCTGTGGCGATGAAGTTCACGCTCTCGTGGCTGCGCGACCACCTCGACACCGAGGCCGACCTCGAAACCATCGCCCAGACGCTGACCGCGCTCGGCCTCGAGGTCGAATCGCTCACCGACCGGCTCGGCGCGCTCGCTCCCTTCACGGTCGCCCACGTGATCGAGGCCGGGCCCCATCCAGATGCCGAGAAGCTCAGCGTTTGCACCGTCGACACCGGCCACGGCCGGGTCCAGGTGGTGTGCGGGGCGGCCAACGCACATAGCGGCATGAAAGGCGTCTTCGCGCCTCCCGGGACCACCGTCCCCGGCACCGGGCTCCACCTCAAGAAGGCCAAGATCCGCGGCGTCGAGAGCAACGGCATGCTGTGCTCGGAATACGAGCTCGGCCTCGGCGAGGACCATACCGGCATCATCGAGCTGCCCGCGGCGGCGGCCGTCGGCACATCCTTCGCCGCCGCCGCCGGGCTCGACGATCCGCTGTTCGACATCGCCATCACCCCCGATCGCCAGGACTGCCTCGGGGTTCGCGGCATCGCCCGCGACCTCGCCGCGGCCGGCCTCGGCAGCCTGCGGCCCGACACGGTGGAGGCGGTCCCTGGCGGCTTCCCCAACCCCCTCGAGGTGCGCCTCGACTTCGCACCCGGTGCCGGCGACGCCTGCCCGATGTTCGCCGGCCGGTACCTTCGCGGCGTCGACAACGGCGAAAGCCCCGACTGGCTCAAGACGCGGCTCACCGCCATCGGCTTGCGGCCGATCTCGGCGCTCGTCGACATCACTAACTTCGTCACCTACGATCGTGGCCGGCCGCTGCACGTCTTCGACGCCGACAAGATCTCCGGCGGTATCAACGTCCGCCTGTCGCGCTCCGGCGAGACGCTCGCCGCCCTCGATGGCCGCGAATACACCCTCGATGACTCGGTGACGGTGATCGCCGACGATGGCGGCGCCCTGGCGCTCGGCGGCATCATCGGCGGCGAGCCATCGGGCTGCACCGCGGCCACCGCCAACGTGTTTGTCGAATCGGCGCTGTTCGATCCGCTGCGTACCGCCCAATCGGGCCGGCGGCTGGGGATCGAGAGCGATGCCCGCTATCGCTTTGAGCGCGGCGTCGATCCGCAAGCCGTGGTGCCGGGCATCGAACTCGCGACCAAGCTGGTGCTCGAATGCTGCGGCGGCGAACCGGGCGAGGTCACCGTCGCGGGTGCGGCGCCCGAATGGCGGCGTGAGGTCCCCTTCCGGCCGGCCCGGGTCGCGGCCCTGGGCGGCCTCGACGTGCCACCCCCGCAATGCCGGGAGATCCTCGAGGCGCTGGGCTTCACGGTGCGCGAGGAGGGTGGCGGCATGCGCGTGGCGGTCCCTTCGTGGCGCAGTGATATCGTCGGCGAGCCGGACCTCGTCGAAGAGATCGCGCGTGTCCGCGGCTACGACGCCATCCCCGCGGTGTCGCTGCCCAAGCGCGCGGCGCGCGGCCGGCCCGCCCTCGATCCGCTGCGCCGGCGCGCCGGCATCGTCCGGCGCGCCCTGGCCGCGCGCGGCATGATCGAGGCGGTAACCTTCTCGTTCGCCTCACGCGCCCACGCCGCGCTGTTCGGCGGCGGCACGGCCGAGCTCGACCTCTCCAACCCCTTGAGCGCCGCCCAGGACTGCATGCGACCGAGCGCGCTGCCCAACCTGATCGCCGCTTGCGGGCGCAACATCGACCGTGGAATCGCCGAGTTGGCATTGTTCGAGGTCGGGCCGAGCTACTCCGATCCGAGCCCCGCGGGCCAATGGACGGTGGCCGCCGGGGTGCGCCGCGGCCGCGCCGGTCCCCGGCATTGGCTGAC
The DNA here is from genome assembly GCA_964446055.1 of uncultured Alphaproteobacteria bacterium. GTDB lineage: Bacteria > Pseudomonadota > Alphaproteobacteria > VGEJ01 > VGEJ01 > CAYUNL01. The sequence goes on from CAYUNL010000095.1 coordinate 4,473, forward strand.
CGAGGCCCGCCCGGTGGATGCCTACGACGCCAAGGCCGACTGTCTGGCCGCGCTCGAATCGGTCGGCGCCCCCCTCGACAAGATTCAGGCGCACGCGACGGCGCCGCCGTGGTATCACCCCGGCCGTTCGGCGGCGCTCAAGCTCGGTCCCAAGACCGTGCTCGGCCATTTCGGCGAAATCCACCCCCGGGTGCTCGAAGCGCTCGACGTCGCCGGACCGCTGGTCGCCTTCGAGGTCTTTCTCGACGAGTTACCCCGGCCCAAAAAGAAGCCAAGCCGCACCCGGCCGCGGCTCCGCACCTCCGAGTTCCAGACCGTCGCCCGCGACTTCGCTTTCGTGGTCGATGCGGGGGTGGCGGCAGGAGACCTCGTGCAGGCCGCGCGCGGCGCCGACAAGGGCCTGATCGCCGCGGTCTCGGTCTTCGACGTCTACCAAAGCAGCGGCGAGACGGCAGTCCCTGCGGGCAAGAAGTCGATCGCCATCAGCGCCCAGATCGAGCCCACCGACCGCACCCTCACCGAGGCCGAAATCCAGGCCGTCTCGGACAAAATCGTCGCCGCCGTCACCAAGGCCAGCGGCGGCACGCTCCGGAGCTGAGCCGCACCTCAGTCGGCCGGGGCGGCGGTGCTTTCCAGGCCTCGCGCGGCGCGGATCGCCGGGATCATGAAGGCGCCGGCGGTGGCGAACATCAACAAGCTGTAGATGCCGCCGGGCACCGACATGGCGGTGTTGCCGAGAAGGGTGACGGCCACGAATATGGCGAGCGTGCCGTTCTGCAGCCCGCATTCGAGCGTAATCGCGGTGCGCTGAGGGACGCCGAGGCCCAGCCCCCTGGCCAGACCGAAGGCCAGCGCCATCATCACCAGGTTCAACACCAGCGTCGCCGGCCCCGCCTGGATGAAGTAGCTCGCCAGATTCTCGCGCTCGCTGAAGATCGCCCCGAGGATGATCAAGACGAACAGCACCGTGGCGACGATCCGCGCCCGGCGCTCGAAGGCTATCGAGAAGGCGGGGCGCAGGTGACGGAGCGCCATGCCGATGGCGACCGGCACGGTGGTGATCACGAACACGCCGAGGATGGTCCGGACGACTGACATCTCCGGCGCGGTTTCGGCGTCCATGAAGAAGACGATCGAGCCGCCGACGATCAGCGGCAGCGTGAACACGCTGACAACGCTGATCACCGCGGTGAGCGAGACCGAGAGCGCGGTGTCGCCACGCGCGAGATAGGTCATCAGGTTCGAAGTCACGCCGCCGGGGCAGGCGGCCAGGATCATCACGCCGACCTTGAGCACCGGGTCCATCGGCCACACCAGCACGAGCACGAAGGCGGCGGCGGGCAGCAACACGATCTGGCTGAAGGCGCCGACCGCGAAGTCCTTCGGCCGCACCACGACGCGCTTGAAGTCGTCGAGCACCAGCGCCAGGCCCAGCGAAAACATGATGAAGGCCAGCGACACCGGCAGCAGTACTTGGGTTACGAAATTTCCGTCTTCCATGATGCCTTTCCGTCTTTCGCCTGGCCGAACCCTAGGCCTTGATCCTCGATCCCCAGCGCTCCTTCATGATCGCGTGCCCTTCGGCCGAGCCGTCGTGGAAGGTGCCGAACCAGCGGTCGAACGGCACCACGGGGTTGCCATAGTTGCACTCGAAGTAGCGGTGGTGCACGTAGTGGAAGTAATCGCTCGGCAGCTTCAGCTTGCCCTTGACCACCAGCTGGTGGAACCCGGCGTGCCCTGGGGCCGGCGCCAGCAGCGCGTGCTGCAACGTGAAAATGGCCATCAGGGGATGCGAGGGCACGACCCAGAACAACAACGAAGCCGAGAAATTGATGATGTGTTCCACCGGGTGCATCGCCAAGCCCGACCACGGGCCCACGTTCACGTTCTTGTGGTGCACGTGATGGATGGCGCGGTAGAGCGGCTTCCAATGAATCAGCCGATGCGTCCAGTAATTGTGGATTTCGCGCCATAGCGGGATGGCGAGCAGCATGAGCGTGAAGGCGACGGGCTCGTTCCTCCAGTCAAGGAAAGCGATGAACCCGTTGGCATAGCCCCACATCAGCGCCACCTCGTAGGCCGTCCACACGGTGCAGGCGCTGGCCAGGTTCCGGAAAACGTTGTCGCGCAGCTGATCGCCCCACAGGAACGTCGGGCTCTTCCCGCCCAGCCATTTCGGGTTGAGCTTGTACTCGGTGCCTTGGCCGCGGAAGGTGTAGAGCCGGAGATGAAGGCCCCCCACCCAGAGCACGAACAGTGCCAGATTGCGGAGGTAGATCTCGGCCATCCAGTCGATCCGGAATTCGACCATGCGCGCCAGCTCGGGGCTTAGATACGCCCAGGTGACAAGGGCGATCGCGAAGTAGATGGCGTTCCAGGGGAACAGGTATCCGGGGTAGCCGGCGAACCACTTCAGCGTTGCCAGCGGTCGTGGCGGCCAAGCCCAAAGCGGCGCCGTCACCGGGCGCTCGTGCGGCTGCCATTCGCCGCGCGAATCCCGCGTACCCGCGTTTGCCTCAGACACTGGCCCCTCCACGGCGCTCGACCCCGCTCAGATGTTTATGCCGGGATGCGCCGCTCTCGCAGCCCTTTGAACGAAATCAGGCGCTGCGCCTGTTCGTCCCAGAGCGCCAGACGGAGGCACGAGAAGCCGTCGCGAAGACCGATACGATTGAGGCTCCTGAGCGCCGGGATTTCGCGAAGGCATGCAGCCAGACGATAGTTGGGAATGCGGCACGACAGGTGATGGATGTGGTGGATGCCGATGTCGCCGGAGAACCGGCGCAGCGGTTGCGGCAACTCATAGAAACTGCTGGCCATCACCGAGGCTTCATGAAAGTCCCAGCCGCCCTCCCACCGCCAGTAGGTGCGCTCGAACTGGTGCTGGACATAGAACAGCCAGACCCCGGCGATGCCGGTCAGCACGATGATCGGTCCCTGAACCATCGCCAGCTCGACGAAGCCGAAGCTCAGGCCCAGGCCCGCCACTACGCCTGCAATGCCCAGGTTGGTGCCCATGACGCTGATCAACTCCTTGGGATGGCGCAGGAGTAGGTCAACGGGAAGCCGGTATTTGAAGACGAATAGGTAGATCGGACCGATCCCCAGCAGCGCCGCGGGGTTGCGGTAGATGCGGTAGGCAACTCGTTTCCAGCCGGGCAGGGCGGCATACTCGGCGACCGTCAACAGCCTGACGTCGCCGATCCCCCGCGTGCTGAGATTGCCGCAGGTGGTGTGATGGGTGTTGTGGGCACGACGCCAGTAGCTGTGCGGGGTCAAGGTGGCGATCCCGATCAGGATGCCCAAGCCATCGTTGAGACGGCGGGAGGCGAAGAACGAGCGGTGGCCGCAATCGTGCTGGATGATGAACAGCCGCACCATGAAAGCGGCGGCGGGCACCGATAACAGCAGGCTCAGCCACCAGGCGTGGGTGAGCGTAAGCATCATGGCCGTCCACAGGCCGGCCAATGGGATCACGGTGGTGAGTAGCTGAGCGATGCCGTGCGCGGCGTCGGGGTGGGCGTGGCGCTGAGCGATCTTCGACCATTGCCGCACCCGCGCACGCGGCACCGCGGCGTCCGGGACCGAAGATTTTGCGAGGCGCGTCATCCCGCCGCCGACCAGACCCGATCCGCCTCCGGGTTGTCCAGCGCGGCGGGCAGCGCCATCAGCTCGGCCCATGCTTCCTCGGGGATTGGCCACTCGGCCCACTCGATGGTCTGGGCGATCCGTTTCGCGCTCGACACCCCGCAAACCGTCGAGGTTATGCGTTCCTCGCGCATCGAGAACTGGAGCGCAGCCGCACCCGGCGGAACTCCGTATTTTCCACATACCGCCTCGATGCGCTTGATCGGCTCGAGTTTCTCCTCACCCGCGTCCTGATAGACGAAGCGCGGAAACGCCTCGGCGCCCTTGGCCAGGATGCCGCCATTGTAGGGCGCGGCATTGAGTATCGCCGCTCCCTTGGCACGCGCGAGATCGATCATCTCCCCGGCGTTGCGATTGACCAATGTGAAGCGGTTGTGCGTGAGCACGACGTCGAAGTCCCATTCACGCAGGATCGGCATCATTACGTCCACGTCGCCCGCGGCCAGGCCGACGGCCCGGGCCAGCCCTTCCTCCTTCATCTTGAACAGCTCCGCCACCGCACCTCCCGGTCCGGTGACCTCGGCGAGATCGGCGGCGTGCTCGGGATCGTGCAGGTGGAGAACGTCGAAGCGCTCGATCCCCAAGCTCTCTTGGCTCTCCTCCAGCGAACGCCGCGCTTGCGCGGCGTCGAAGCGGCGGGTGCGTGGGTCGCGGTC
>CAYUNL010000095.1:8786-9599 GCA_964446055.1 uncultured Alphaproteobacteria bacterium
ACGAACCCTTCGGGTAGGCCGCCAAGCTCCCGGATCGCCCTGCCGACGAGCTCTTCGCTGCGGCCCTCACCGTAGGTGCGAGCGGTATCGAGGAAGTTCGCCGGTCCCGTCAGGATCGCGCGCGCCGTCTCCAGACCTTGATCGTCCGGCGCGTTGCCCATCAGCTTTCCGGCACCGAAGCAAATCCTCGACACCTTCAGGCCGGTGCGCCCTAGCTCAATTCTCTCGGCGGTGTCGATGGCCTGCATTGGGCAGTGGCCGGTGGCGCGGCGATTCGCCTAGGCCCGGTTCTTGCCCCACTTCTCCTGCATGATCGCGTACGATTCCGCGGAACCGTCGTGAAAGGTGCCGAACCAGCGGTCGAACGGCACCGTGGAAGTTCCATAATTGCACTCGAAGTAGCGGTGATGCATGTAGTGGAAGAAGTCGCTCTGCAGCGCGAACTTCCCCTTCACCGTGAGCTTGTCGAACCCCATGTGTCCGGCGCTCGGCATCAGCCCCGCGAACATCAGGGCGAACATCGTGTGGATCGGGTGCGAGGGCACGACCAGGAAGATCAGCACGGTCGAAAAATAGATGACGTGCTCGAAGGGGTGCATCGACAGCCCCGACCACGGCCCGATGTTGACGTTCTTGTGGTGGAGGTAATGGGCGGCCCGGTACAGCGGCTTCCAGTGCAGCATGCGGTGGGTGAAATAGAAATGCGCCCGATGCCACATCATCAGCGCGCACAACAGAGCCGCGAAATAGACCGGTTGGGTTTCCCAATCCACGTACGGGACCGCGCCGTTGGCATAGGCCCACATCATCGGC
>CAYUNL010000096.1:0-9584 GCA_964446055.1 uncultured Alphaproteobacteria bacterium
TCCCCTACGTCACCCGTGCCGAATACGGCGAAGATACGCGTGCCCGCATGCGCGCGGCGCTCGCGCGGACCTTTGCCGACGTCAATCTTGCGGCTGCCCGCGAAGCTCTACTACTCGCCGACATCGAGGTCCTTCCCGATATCGCCTACCAGCGCATCTCGGAAATGCAAGCGCTTGCCGTCCGAAGCGGCTACCCCGCGTTGCGCTAGCCGGCCTACTTCGCGGCGTGCGTGGCGAGCGCGTCCATCAGTCCCGGCGACAGGCAGTCGTAGGGCTCGAGCCCCAGCTCCGTCAACCGCGCCCTGATCCCGTCCATCTCCTCGGGCTTGGTCCCCGATTCGATAACCGAGGACACGAAGGCGGCGAACCGAGGTTCCTCCCAGCCCGCATCGCTCGAAAGCTCGGTATGGATGAAATCAAGACCGTAGAACGCGTGCCCCTGGTTCTCGATGCGGCCATGCATGTGCACGCCGCAGCCCGAGCAGGCATAGCGCTGAATGGTCGCGGCATCGTTCACGATCGCCAGCTTGTCGGCGTTCGCGGTCACGTTGACTTTGTCGCGCGAAACCACCGCGATCTGCGAGAACAAAGCGCCCGCCGGTTTCCAGCACTGGGTGCAGCCGCAGGCGTGGTTGTGCGCTACCTGCGAGCCAACCGAAACCTCAACCGCGCCTTGCGCACAATTGCAGGTGAGTGTCCCGCCCGCGGAATCGGCCGATCCCTTCGTGACACCCTGATCGATTGCCGGATGAATAGAAACTGCCATTTGGTCCCCCTCCCTTGGCTAGACGTTGCCGGCATTGTACGCCGAATGCCGGTCCATACACCATAAGTGGCGTCGGCTGTTCTCAGGTTTGCCCGGCCGGCGCAAGTGGCGCTTGTTTCATCTTGCTGAGCACGATGGCGTTGCCGGCCAGCACCGTGGCCACGCCCGCGATCGAGAGCGCGGTCCAAGTGTACTCCCCCACCGTCGTCGAGATGGCGAGCGCGATGATTGGGGTCAACAAGATGACGTAGGCCGAGCGGTCAGCGCCCATGCGCCCGACAAGGATGAGCCACATGATGAAGCCAAGCGCCGTAAGCGGCACCGCCGACCACACGAAGCCGGCGAGGAAGCCGGGTGACCAGTCCCAGCCCGGCGTGCGGCCGAGCGCGAACGCCACGATCACGGAGCACGCCGCTCCATAGACCATGGCGATTCCGGTGGTTTCCAGGACCGGTAGATTGGCACGCTGATTGCGCGCCGCCGTTAACACCCCCAGCGAGGCCGCCAGCATCGCCCCGATCGCGGCCGCCAACCCCAGCGGCGCCGCGCCGTCCATATCGGCGTCGCGCAACTCGGGCCACGAAACCAGCGCCATACCGGCAAGGCCCATGAACGCGCCGACCACGACCCGCGGCCGGATCGGAAAACCCAGAAACAGCGATCCAAAAACGATGTTGCCGATAATCAACATCGACATCACCAACTGGACCACCCCGCCGGGAAGGCGAGCTATCGCGTAATAGACCAGAAGGTCTACCACGGAAAACATCAACATCCCTTGGAGCGCGAGGTAGAGGTGGTCGCGAAAGCCAAAGCGAAGCCGGCGCCGAAGAACCACCGTCACCGCGATCAGCAGCAAACCTGCCACCCCGAATCGGTACGCTACCAGCATCTCGGGAGCCACCGGGCCAAGCTGCAAGGCGATGGCGTAGGGTCCGGTCCCGAATACTAGGACCGCTGCGGAAAACAGGAGCGCAGTGTTCATCGGCTACACAAAAGCGCCCCGGCCCGGACCGCCGTGGTCCAGCCGGCCGGCGCGAGGCACAATCGGACACTCATCGGAGCGCGGCCAAGCGAGTGACGCAAACCCGAGCCCGGCGGCTGCTCACTTGAACGCGTCGCGATGGGATAGCGCGAGCTCCTCGCTGGTAATGAACTCCACCAGTGCCGGCCTGCCATCCTCGGTCGCCGCCTTGGCCCGGTGGATGGCCGGCGCCACCTCGGACGGATCCTCGACCCGTTCCGCCCAGCCACCAAGCGCCCGGGCGATGTCGGCATAATCGCCGCCGACCCCGCGCGCGCCGTACTTCTCGTGCGCGACCGGCATATTCGGGGTCTCGACCGCCATCGCCGAGTTCTTCAGCACGATCGCGCAGATCGGCAGCGAGGCGCGCACTGCGGTCTCGAAATCGATTCCCGTCATGCCGAACGCGGCATCGCCCATGACCACGGCGCAGAACTTCTCCGGCGCGGCAAGCTTGGCGCCCAGCGCCAACGCGAGTCCGGTGCCGAGCTGATGCGACTTCCCCCACCCGAGATAGCTGCGCGGCCCATCGGCGGCGTAGAACGGCATCATCTCGTAACGCGGGTTGCCCGAATCATGGGTCACGATCGCCGTTCCGGGATTGATCGCGCTCATGAGTTCCCAGATCACGCGATAGGGGTTGATGGGTACCTCATCCGACGTCAGCCGCGCCATCCATTCGCCGAGCCATGTCACCCGGACGCGCGCGATCTCCGCGCCCAAGTCCTCGCGGCTCTTGGCGAATGTCGAGGCCGAGTCCCGGCAGCACTCGATGAGCTGGCGCAGGACCAGCTTCGCGTCGCCCAGGATCGGAAGTGCGAGATGCCGGGTCTTGTGCAGATCGTCAGGCGCGTTGGTTACATGGATGACCTGCTTGTCTGCGGGAATCGGCGTCACCAGGTCGTGGTGCGTGAGACTAGTGCCCACCGCCAGCACCAGATCGGCCTCGCCCAAGAAGTGATGGACTGGCCCGCTCATGACCCCCGAGGCGCTGCCGAGTGCAAACGGGTGCCGCTTTTCCGAAATCGCGCTCTTCCCGGCCATCGTGGTCATCACCGGAAGTCGCAACAACTCGGCAAGCTCGGCAAGCTCCTCATGGGCCTCGGCGTACAACACGCCGGCCCCCGCCAGGATCAGCGGCCGCGCGGCATCCAAGATCGCCGCCGCCGCCGCCTCCACATCGGCGGGATCGCCTCCCGAACGGGTCGCGGGGACCGGACGGTAGCGCTCGAGCAGGCCCGGTTCGAACTCCGCCTCGGCCACGTCTTCCGGTATCTCGACCAGCACCGGGCTCGGCCGCCCCGTCCTCAGTGCGGCGAAGGCGCGGCGCATCGCGTCGACCGTTCGGCCGGGGACATTGATTTGCTCGGCCGATTTCGTGATCGAGGCAAGGCCACGGACTGCGCTGAAGGCCGGCCGCACCCCATCGCGCTCGCGCGGGTAGCCAAGCGGCAACAGCAACACCGGGCTCGAATCCGAGTACGCGGTCGCGATACCCGGCACGGCGTTCTCGACGCCGGGGCCCGACTGCATGGCGAACACGCCGGGCGGGCGGCCGTTGCGTACCCGGGCGAAGCCGTCGGCGATGCCGACGCCAACGCGCTCCTGCCGGCAAATCACCGGTGGGATATCGAGCTTCGCCATCGCCTCGATCATCGGTGTCGTCGGGTAGCAGCAAAGCGATGCGACGCCCTCGCGTCTTAGAATCTCGGCGATGGCATCGATGACTTTCACGAGTTCATGCTCCTTCTCACATACATAGGGGTACGGAAGGGTTGACCTGGGCTTTGCGGCGCAGCGCTCACCGGTTGGCCGATGACTTGATCTCGATCAGTGTGTCGGCCAGACCGACGATGCTAGGAACATTACCGTCGAGACGATTGTCGCGACGGCACTATACACTTGCGATGAGCGAGCGACGACGCCTCGCGCCCCCATTCTCGCCTCTGCTGATTGCCGGGCTCGCCCTGCGTCCGCTTCCCCCGGCGTTGTTGCGGCCATTCATGAACACTGCCCTGTCGGCGATGCGCCGTCGCCACCCCGAAGTCTTTGAGCGCCTGCGGGTGCTGGGCGATGCCGATTTTCTCATTGACCCCGTGGATCTGCCTTTCTGCCTGGTCTTGCGGCCCGGCGCGGCGCGCCCGTATATCGACGTGGTCGGCGACGGGGCGGACGTGGAACCACTGGGCGCAGTCATCCGCGGCCCATTGCTGACCCTGATCGATCTGTTGGAAGGACGGGTCGACGGCGATGCGTTGTTCTTTTCTCGAGACCTCGCCATCGAAGGCGACATGGAGGCGGTGCTCATCCTGCGCAACGCGGTCGAGGACGGCGATGTCGACGTAGTTGAGGATCTGCTCTCGGTGTTGGGACCGCTGAAGCAACCCGCCCGCCGCGTGGTCGCCGTCGTCGCGGCCGGAGTCGCGCGCGCGACTCAGGACCTGGCGACCCTACGAGCCGCCGTCGTCCAACCCATCGCCGGACAATCGGAGCGTCAGGCCGCCGAGATCGGCGAGATCGAGGACGAGCTGGCCACGCTACGCCACGAGATGCGCCGACTGAAGGTGGCGGCCGAGCGCTCCGACAAGGTCCGGAGCCCCGCATCGTGATCGGGCGTCCACTGGAACTGGTGTGTCCGGCCGGCACCCCGGCCGCCCTGCGCGAGGCGGTGAACGCCGGCGCCGATGTCGTCTACGTCGGGTTTCGCGACCGGACTAACGCCCGCAACTTTCCCGGACTGAACTTCGACCGCCGGGAACTCGGCGACGGACTCGGATACGCGCACGATCGCGGCTGCAAGGTATACGTCGCCGCCAACACCTTTCCCACCGCCGGCGATCCGGGTCCTTGGCATCGTGCCGTCGACGACGCTGCGGCATTGGGTGCGGACGCGCTCATCCTCGCCGACATCGGCGTGCTCGAATACGCGGCGCAGCGCCAGCCCGAAACCCGCCGTCACCTGTCGGTACAGGCATCGGCTTCGAGCGCCGAAGCGATCCGCTTTTACCATGAGGCATTCGACGTGAAGCGGGTGGTTCTTCCGCGCGTGCTCACCATCCCCGAGATCGCGCGTCTCAACGCGCAGATTCCCGTCGAAACCGAAGTGTTCGCCTTCGGCGGCATGTGTGTCATGGCAGAGGGGCGCTGCGCGCTCTCTGGTTACGCCACCGGGCGCTCGCCCAACCTGGACGGGGTCTGTGCACCTGCTAGCCACGTGCGCTACGAACGGAGGGGACGCACGCTGGTCGCGCGTCTTGGGTCGTTCACCATCAACGCCTACCGGGACGACGAGGCCGCAGGGTATCCGACCCCATGCAAGGGGCGGTTCCTCACCGGCGGACGCGCATCCTATTTGTTCGAAGAGCCGGCCTCGCTTAACGCCATCGGCCTGTTGCCCGAACTCATGGCCGCCGGCGTGGCGGCGCTCAAGATCGAAGGGCGACAACGCGGGCGCGCTTACGTTGCCCAAGTGGTTTCGGCGTTTCGCCGCGCCCTCGACGCCGCCGCGCGCGGCGATCCGCCGCCGCCCTCCGAGCTCGACGCCCTTACCGAGGGACAGCGCCACACCACGGGCGCGTACTCGAAAGCCTGGCAATGAGGGAAGCGATCGCTGACGCGGCCAAGCTGACTCTCGGCCCGATCTTGTTCAACTGGTCGGCGGAGGAGAAGCGGGATTTCTACCTGCGCGTGGCCGATGAGGCCCCGGTCGACGTCGTCTGCCTCGGCGAAGTGGTTTGCTCGAAGCGTTCGGTGTTGTTCGATCCCTATCTCGATGAGGCGAGGCAGAGGTTGGAGCGCGCCGGCAAGACGGTGGTGCACTCGACACTCGCCTTGATCATGTCCGAACGCGAACTCGACGGGGTTCGCGCGATCGCCGCCGCGCCGGACCTTGTCGTCGAAGCCAACGACGTTTCCTGTGCCGCCCTGCTCGCCGGTCGCCCGCATATCATCGGTCCCTTCGTCAATGTCTACAACGAGGGCACGCTCGACTACCTGGCGCGTCGTGGCGCGATCCGGGTGAGTTTGCCGGCCGAACTGCCAGCCCGCTCGGTCGCCGCGCTGTGCAGGGCCGGTACGGGGGTCGAACTCGAGGTCCAGGTGTTCGGGCGGCTGCCGCTGGCAATCTCGGCGCGGTGTTACCACGCGCGCGCCCACCAGTTTCACAAGGACAGCTGCAACTACGTGTGCGATGGCGATGCCGACGGAATGGTCCTTGAGACCGTGGACGAGATGCCTTTCCTCGCCGTCAACGGTACCCAAACGCTCTCCTACACGGTCTGCAACCTGATCCGCGAGCTTGGCGAGCTGGTCGAGATGGGCGTCGGCAGCTTCCGCCTATGGCCTCACGCGCTCGACATCGTCGCCGTGGCGCGGGTTTTCCGTGATGTCCTCGACGGGAAGGAGGAGGCCGAGCGGGCTAGTGCACGGCTCGACGAACTGGTGCACATCGCCCCGTTCTCGAACGGCTTCTACCACGGTCGCGAGGGCGCGCTATTGCTCGCCGCGGATCGAGAGGCGAGCGGCGGGGTCGCATAGTGCGACTCCCGGTTTCACGCCGACCGTCTGGTCTCTGGTTTCAGACCTTCCGGACGGATGCAAGATCGTCAATCCAGCTCAGTCCCGAGCCGCACTAGGCCTGCGCCGTCGGCACCAGGGCGTCACGTTGGCGAGCCGTACCGATGCGGATGGCGTGGATCTTCGCCTCCTTGCCCGGGGCCGCTGCGTAGATCGGCGTTCCGCATTCCGAACAGAATGCCTGGGCGCGCTCGGCGCCGCTGTCCGCGATCTTGACGTATTCCTTCGGCTCGCCCGAAAGCAGCTTGAAGGTGTTCTCCCTGGTGACCGCGACGGTGCGAAACGCCGAGCCCGAAAGGGTCTGACAATCGGTACAGTGGCAGACGAAGATCTTCTGTGGGTCGATCTCCGCTTCGTAAGCGATGGCGCCGCAGTGGCAGGTTCCGTCGATCTTCAATTCTTCATCCTTCGCTCAGGTCGGGCCTCGCCCCTAGTGCGAGCGGGCGAGGCCCCGGGGTGTGGGCCGATCCCTCGACCTACTTGGGTTGGGGAACGATCCGTATGTAGGGCTTCGGCGACTTCCAGCCGTCCGGATAGGTCTCCTTGGCCTGCTCGTCGGATACCGAGCCGGCGATGATGACGTCATCGCCCTGCTTCCAATTCACCGGCGTCGCCACCTTGTGCTTTGCCGTCAGTTGGCACGAATCGACCAGGCGCAGCACTTCGTCGAAGTTCCGCCCGGTGGTCATCGGGTAGGTGAGCATGGCTTTGACCTTCTTGTCCGGTCCGATGACGAACACCGAGCGCACCGTGGCGTTGTCGGCCGGGGTCCGGCCTTCGGCGCTCTCGCCGGCCTCGGCGGGCAGCATGTCGTACAGCTTGGCCACCTTTAGCTCGGGATCGCCGATCAGCGGGTAGGTCACGGCATGCCCTTGGGTCTCTTCGATGTCGGCGGTCCACTTGGCATGGTCGCCGACGCCGTCCACGCTCAGGCCGACGATCTTGCAGTTGCGTTTGTCGAATTCCGGCTTCAGTCCGGCCATGTAGCCGAGTTCGGTGGTGCACACCGGCGTGAAGTCCTTGGGGTGCGAAAATAGAATCGCCCACCCCGCCCCGATCCAATCGTGGAAGGTAACGGTGCCCTCTGTCGTCTCGGCCGTGGAATCGGGCGCCTCGTCGTTGATCCGTAGTGCCATTTCGTCCTCCTGGGTTCCTCATGCTGGCGGTTGCCGCACGATAGCAATCCAAGCCCTATCCCGTCGATGCCCGTGCCGGGCTATGGTAGCGCCATGCGCATGTACGCCGAACTCGCCCCTTGGTTTCACTACATCACCCACCCCGACGAATACGCTACCGAGGCGGCGCAGGTCGCCCGGATCCCCGCGCCACATGGCTGGATCTGATCGAGGCCACCGGACTCAGCCCGGTGGACCTCGACATTGACGATCCTTACGCGGCGCAGCACGTCGTATTCGCCGCCCACCGACCGGTCTAGGTCTGGCGATTTCACGACATTCGACACTCGCCGGTGGCTTCCCGTAGACTTCGCTGGCGCCCGCGAGCGGGCCCGACCATGGGAATAGCCATGGAAATAGAATGAGCGCAACTCTCGGCTACATCATCCTCTACGTCCCCGAAGTGGACGGGGCGATGAGCTTTTACGAGGCCGCCTTCGGCTTCGCCCGCAAGTTTCTGCATGAGGAGGGTAGCTATGGCGAACTCTCGACCGGCGGGACGACGCTCGCGTTCGCCACTGAGGATCTCGCCGACAGCCACGGCATCGCCTACCGCAAGTCGCGCCGTGGCGGCGAGGCGAGCGCGTTCGAGGTCGCGTTCGTCACCGCGGATGTCGAGGCGCAGTTCCGCCGGGCGCTGGACAACGGCGCAACGGAACTCGCCGAGCCGAAGGAAATGCCCTGGGGCCAAACCGTTGGCTACGTCGCCGACCCCAACGGCTTCACCATCGAAATCTGTTCCCCGATCGGCTAGTTCGCCGCGGTCACGGATTGGCGGGAACCAATGGAGTCTGCTGTGGACGTCGGTCGCCCGCACAAACTCGAGCGCGAACACTCGCAGCCTCCGCGGTTGAACTCGCGGTCAACAGAGGTTAGAGAGACGTTCAATCGCCGCACCCTACTCTCGCCAACAACAGCGGCGGCGCAACGAGGAATGCCATGACAGTACGCGGCGGATACCAACCCCATGTCTTGCGTGTGGACCTCAGCAAACAGACCGTCACCCGCGAACCGCTTCCCCCAGAAGACACCTTGCGCAAGTACCTCGGCGGCATCGGTTTGGGGCTCCTCTATCTCCTGCGCGAGGCTCCACCCAAGGGCAAGGCTACCGACCCTGACGTGCCACTGATATTCATGCTCGGGCCGCTGACCGGAACCCCGGCCGTCAACTCCTCGGATGTGACCATCGTTTGCTACCACCACGTCACGCCCTATTCCGCGGCGGTCGGTCACACCCACGGCTTTTGGGCCGCCCGTCTCAAGCACGCCGGGCACGAGGGCGTTATTTTCACCGGTCGTTCAGCCAAGCCGACGTACGTGTGGATCGACGACGATACGGTGGAGTTTCGCGACGCTGGCCAAGTCTGGGGCGATGACACCCGTGAGACCGAGCGCAAGATCAAGATCGAGCTCGGCGATGACAAGGAGATCAGTGTCGCCTGCATCGGTCCCGCCGGCGAGGCGGGGATTGCCGGGGCGATGATCAAGAACGACCGCAACCACGGCGCCGGTAAGGGCAGCCTCGGCACCGCGATGGGTGCGAAGAATCTCAAGGCCATCGCCGTGCGGGGCACGGGAGCGGTCCCCCTAGCCGACGCGGCGGGGTTGGTCGAGACCTCGGTCGTGTGGGAGAACGCGCTCTTTCCCGGTAGCGTCAATCCGGCTGACCGCACCGTTGCCGAGGCGATGCAGGACGCGGGCAACACCCGCAATTACTTCCAAAGCTTCGGCACGCACAAACGGGTGATCGGCAAGAACATGACCGACCCCGATTGGGGTGCCGAATTCGCCCGCAAGTACGTCGAGGCCTGCAAGAAATGGAAGATCACGCCCCAGCCGTCGTACAACTGCAAGATCTCCTGCGCCTACGACGTCGAGATCACTGACGGGCCTTACAAGGGCTTCACCGGCAGCAAGTGCGGCGGCGGCGAGCCGATGGAGGGCTCGGGCTCGATCATCGGCGTCGACGACCCCGTGGCCGTCGTCATCATGAACGACGTCTACGACAGCCTGGGCATCGAGATGGGCCAGTTCGCCCCGATGC
>CAYUNL010000097.1:0-9545 GCA_964446055.1 uncultured Alphaproteobacteria bacterium
ACGAGCGCGAGCTGGTGGCGCGGCTGCGCGATCACGCCGATACCGCTATCGATACGACCCTGCTCTCGCCCACCGAGTTGCGCCGCCTTCTGGCCGGTCATTTCCGCCTCGAAGGCGGCCCCGCGCTTTCGCTGTCTCTGGTCTCGTTCGCCTACCGGCGCGGCTTGCCGCGAGAGGCCGACCTCGTCTTCGACGTGCGTTTCCTCGCCAACCCCCATTACGAGACGACGCTACGCCCGCTCGACGGCCACGACCGGGCCATAGGCGCCTTCGTCGCGCGCGACCCGGCTTTCGCCGGCTTCTTCGATTCGCTGCGGCGCATGGTCGTCGAGCTCCTGCCGCGGTACGAGCAGGAGGGCAAGACCTATCTTACGATCGCCGTCGGCTGCACCGGCGGCCGTCACCGCTCGGTCTTCGTGGCCGAACGGCTGGCCGAGGCGCTGGACGAGGCAGGATGGGTCGTCACCGTCCGGCACCGCGACATCGGCGCCAAAATCACGTAGGCTTGGTTCGAGTAACAGGGAGGGTAGACGACAAGTGATAGGGCTTGTTATCGTCACGCACGGCCGCCTGGCCGAGGAGTTCGTGGCCGCCGCCGAGCACGTCGTCGGTCCCCAGGACGCGGTCCGCGCCTTCGGCATTGGCGCCGACGACGACATCGAGCAGCGTCGCGCGGAGATTCTCGCCGCGGTCGAGGAGCTCGATTCCGGCGAAGGGGTCATCGTCGCCACCGACATGTTCGGCAGTACGCCATCGAACCTCGCACTCTCGATCATGAAGGATGGCAACGTCGAGGTCGTGGCGGGGGTTAACCTTCCCATGCTGGTCGAGTTCGCGCGCTGGCGAGATAGCGCCGAGCTGAAGGCCGCCGCCGCCGCCGCCCAGGAGGTGGGGCGTAAGAACATCGACATCGGCTCGCGCGCCCTGGCCCGGGGAGCGCCGCGCTAGGATCGCTTGGCATAACGCTTTCTTAAGGTAAACAGCCGCTAAATGGCGGCAGCATACGGTTGCAACCAGGGAAGAATGGCCACCCCCACGATGAGCAAGTTGCGTAGATCCCTGGCCGCCTTGGCGCCTTGGGGGGCGCTGGCGGCGGCCCGCGATGAGGCCGCCGGGCTGCGCCGCGAGGGCGAAGCGCTGGAGGGCGTGCTATCGGTGACGCCGGAGCCGATCTGGCGGCGCGCGCCGGACCTCAGCATCGTCTGGTGCAATGCGCCCTACGCCGCGCTGGTCGCTGGCAATGCGGCCACCGAAGGCGCCACCTCTGCAACGCCCGAGATGTGCGCGAGCGCAAAAGAGTTCGCACGACAGGCGCAGCGCTCGGGTCAGCCGATGCGTGAGGCGCGCAGTCTGATCGTCGAAGGCGAGCGCCGGGTCTACGAGATTTTGGAGAAGCCCCTCGGGCAAGGCGGCGAAATCATCGGCATCGCGCGCGACATCACCGCGCACGAGGAGACCAAGGCCGACCTTGCGCGCCACGTCGAGGCCCACGCCACGGTCCTGCAAAGCCTGGCGACGCCCGTCGAGGTCTACGGCCCCGACCGGCGCCTCCTGTTCTTCAACCCGGCGTTCGCGCGGCTGTGGCGGCTCGACGCCACCTGGTTGGCGGGCCAACCGAGCCAAGGCGAGGTGCTCGACGCCATGCGCGAGCGCCGCATGCTCCCCGAGATCGTCGATTTCCGCGCCTTCAAGGAGGGCCGTCGGCGGCTGTTCATCAACCTGATCGAGCCGTTGGAAGAGCTCATGCATCTGCCCGATGGGACGACGCTACGCATGGTTGTGAACCCCCATCCCCAGGGCGGGCTGCTTTATTTCTACGAGGACGTCTCCGACCGACTGGCGCTGGAGCGTACCCGCAACCTGCAGCTCGCGGTGCAGAAGGCCACGCTCGACAACCTGCGCGAGGGCGTCGCGGTGTTCGGCGGTGACGGACGGCTAGCGCTGTTCAATCCCCGCTACGCCGAGATGTGGCGGCTGGACGAGGCCTTTCTCGCCACCCGGCCCCACGTCAGCGACATCGCCGAGCGCTGGCGCGTGCTGATGGACGGGTCGGCCGATTGGGAGGAGCTGCGCGAGCACATGCTCAAGGGTGCGCTCGAGCGCGCCGGCAGCGTCCAGCGGATCGAGCGGCCCGACGGCGTGATAATCGACCACGCCAGCGTGCCGCTGCCCGACGGCGCGGTATTGACCGCCTGCATCGACATCACCGATTCGATCCGCATCGAGCGCGCGCTGCGCGACCGCAACGAGGCGCTGGAGGCCGCCGACGTCCTCAAGTCGAAGTTCCTGCAAAGCGTTTCCTACACGCTTCGGACGCCGCTCAACACGATCATGGGCTTCGACGAGCTTCTGATGAGGCCCTACTTCGGCGAACTCAATCCCCGTCAGCGCGAGTACGCCGAGGGGATTCTCGAATCCTCGCGCCAACTTCTGCTGCTGATCGACGACATCCTGGATCTCGCCTCGATCGAGGCGGGGCGTATGGAGTTGAGGAAGACGCGCATCGAGCTTCGCGACATGCTCGCCGGGCTCGTCCGTCAGACGCGACAGCGGACGGCGCGGCGGGGCATCAAACTCTTGGTCGAATGCGAACGCGATATCGGCAGTTTGGTCGCCGACGGGCGGCGCATCGCCGAAGTGCTCGACGATCTGATGAACAACGCCATCGCTTTCACGCCGCCCGAGGGCGCCGTCGCGATCGGAGCACGCCGCGAGGGCGACAACGTGGTCCTGTGGGTTGCCGACACCGGCGGCGCTGTCGACGCCGACCAGGTCGCCGACATGTTCGGCGCCTTCCGCGGCGACGAAACTCCCCGCGGCCGAGGGACCGGCGTCGGGCTGGCGCTGGCCAAGAGCATCATCGAGCTTCACGGTGGACGCATCGAGGTCGATTCCGAACCCGGCTGGCAGGTCCGCGTAAGCTGCACGATTACGAGCCCCCTGACCGCCCAAGAGACGGCACACGAGCCTTCACCGCGTCTCGCGGCAAGCGCCTAGTCCACCACTCCGCGCCACCCCATCGGCGCCATCCTCGCCGGTCCCGCCGGAATGCCGTCCCGGTTGCACGGCGATCGGGCGGCGCGCTACAACCGGCCATGCCGCTCGAGGATCCGGCCCCCGTCTGGAACGATATCGAGCTTCGCGATCTGGCCGCGACGCGGGCGCTGGCGGCGGATTTCGCGGCGAAGGCCCGAATTGGCGATGTCGTCGGCCTCGCCGGGGCGCTGGGCGCGGGCAAGACAACCTTCGCGCGGTTCTTCATCTTCGCCCGCGCCGGACGAGAGATGGAAGTGCCCAGCCCCACGTTCAGCCTGGTCCAGCCCTACTCACTTTCCGATGCCACCGTGTGGCACTTCGATCTCTACCGCATCAACAGCCCCGGCGAGGCACTGGAACTGGGGATCGAGGACGCCTTCGCCGAGGGCATCAGCCTCATCGAATGGCCCGAGCGGCTGGGCGACCTGTTGCCCGAAGACCGGCTCGATATTTCCTTTCATGGTTCCCTCGACGGTGAGCGGCGCCGCGTCCGCGTAGGCGGCCGCGGCTCCTGGGTGTCGCGGATGGGCGACACGGCGGCCTAACGGGCGACCTGGCCGGCTGAGATGACCGCGCGCGAGAGTCAGATCAACGCCTTTCTTGCCGCGCATGGCTGGGCGCGCGCCCAGCGCACGTGGCTCTCCGGCGATGCCTCGTTCCGCCGCTACGCGCGCCTTACCGACCGCCGGCGCCGGGCGATCGTGATGGATGCCCCGCCGCCACACGAGGACGTGCGCCCCTTCACCGCTGTCGCGCGATCGCTCGCCGGCTTCGGCTACAGCGCGCCGAAGGTGCTGGCCACCGACGCCGAGGCCGGCCTGGTGCTCTTGGAAGACCTCGGCGATGACCTCTACAGCCGCGTCTTGGCCGCCGGCGGCGATGAGCCGCAGCTCTATTCCGCCGCCGTCGATCTCCTCGCCGACCTGCATCGCCAACCGCCGCCGGGCTCGCTGCCGGACTACGATGAGGATCTGCTCCTCGAGGAGGCGAATCTGTTCCCCGATTGGTACCTGCCGGCACTCTGCGGCGCGCCGACTCCCTCGCCGGTGGCGGCCGAGTTCGCGGCGCTCTGGCGTCGGGCCTTGGCCCCGGCGCGCGAGGGTCGTGATGTTGTGGTGCTCCGCGACTATCACGCCGACAACCTGATGTGGCTGCCGCGCCGACGCGGCTTGCGGAGGGTCGGCCTTTTGGATTTCCAGGACGCGGTGGCCGGGCCACCGGCCTACGATCTCGTTTCGCTGCTGGAGGACGCGCGCCGCTCGGTGCCTGCCGATCTGGTCGCTGCGATGATCGAGCGCTATCTCGAGGCGGCCGCGCTCGATGCGCCTTCGTTTCGCGCCGCCTACGCCTCCTTGGGCGCCCAGCGCAACACCAAGATCATCGGCATTTTCACCCGGCTTTGCGTGCGCGACGGCAAGGCGGGGTATCTCGACCTCATCCCGCGGGTCTGGCAGTTGCTCGAGCGAGACCTCGAGTACCCTTCGCTCGCACCCCTTCGCGCCTGGTTCGATCATCAGGTCCCGGCCGCGGCGCGGCACAGTAGGCTCCGTCTGTCGACCGCGCCGGCCCGCGCATCATGACCGGTTGCCCGACGGTGGCGATGGTGCTCGCCGCCGGGTTGGGTCGGCGTATGCTCCCCTTGACCGAGAACCGGCCCAAGGCGCTGGTGCCCGTGGCCGGGCGGGCGCTCATCGATCACGTGCTCGACCGGCTCGTGGAAGCGGGTGTCGAAAACGTGGCGGTCAACCTCCATCATCGCGCCGAGGACCTCCGCCGCCACCTCGCCGGTCGAGCCGGACCGGCCATCGCCTTCTCCGAGGAGAACGGCGAGCTCCTCGATACCGGCGGCGGCGTCGCCAATGCGCTCGAGACATTGGGCGATCGCCCGTTCTACGTCGCCAACTGCGACGTGTTGTGGGGCGATGGGCTCACCGGCACGCTCGCCCGCCTGGCTCGCCGTTGGGACGCCCGCCGCATGGACGCCCTCTTGCTCGTGCAACCCGCACCTGCGGCGCTCGGCTACCAGGGTCTGGGCGATTACTTCATGGATCCCGAAGGTGCGCTGCGCCGGCGCAAGATCGGCGAGGTCGCGCCGTTCGTCTTCGCCGGCGTCCAAATCCTTCACCCACGGCTGTTTGTCGACCACCCGAGTGGCCCGTTCTCGCTCAATGCCCTTTACGATTTGGCCGAGTGGCGCGGGCGGCTGTGGGGATTGCGCCACGAGGGCATGTGGGCGCACGTGGGGCGTCCCCAGGATATCGGCGCCGCGGAACGCGAGCTCGCACGGCCCTGAACGGTCCCATGGAAACTCGACCACCCTCCGTGTTCAGCGTACCGTCCGGCGCGGCCTTCCTCGATTCCCTGGCCACCGAGATCGCGCGGCGCCACGGCGCCACGCCGCTGGAATTCAGCGCGGTGACGGTGCTGCTGCCCAATCGCCGCGCCTGCCGCGCGCTCGCGGAATCCTTCGTCCGGCTGGGCGGCGGCGGGCCCACGCTGCTGCCCGGGCTGCGCCCGATCGGCGACGTCGATGAGTCCGACGTTGCCTTAGCCGGGACCGAGGCCGAGACCCCTGCGGACAGCCTCGAGCTTGCGCCCTCGATGCCCCCGGTACGCCGCCAGTTACTGTTGAGCCAACTCATCTTGACCTACGATTCGCGGCGCCGCGGGCGTGGCGGCGGGCCCTCGATGGACGAGGCTCAAGCCGCACACCTTGCGGCCGAGCTCGGCCGTCTCCTTGACCGCGTCGAGACCGAGCGGCTTTCCTTCGGCCGCCTGGCCGACCTGGTGCCCGAGCGCTTCGCCGCCCATTGGCAGGGTACGCTCGATTTTCTCAGGATCGTCACCGAGCACTGGCCGCGCATCCTGGCCGAGGAAGGACGGATCGACGGGGCCGCGCGGCGCAACCGGCTGATCGAGGCCTTGGCCGGCCGCTGGCGGGCCAGCCCCCCCACGGACCCGGTCATCGCCGCGGGATCGACGGGAAGCATTCCCGCCACAGCGGAGCTCCTGGACGTGGTATGCCGCCTGCCCCAGGGCTCTGTGGTGCTTCCCGGCCTCGACACGGCGA
The DNA here is from genome assembly GCA_964446055.1 of uncultured Alphaproteobacteria bacterium. Lineage (GTDB taxonomy): Bacteria > Pseudomonadota > Alphaproteobacteria > VGEJ01 > VGEJ01 > CAYUNL01. The sequence goes on from CAYUNL010000097.1 coordinate 6,107, forward strand.
TGGATGAGGCGGCCTGGGACGCGCTTGATGCCGGCCACCCCCAATACGGCATGAAGGAACTGTTGGCGCGTATCGGTGTGTCTCGCGCCGCGGTCGCACCATGGCCCGGCGCCTCGGAATCGCTGCGGACGGCGCTTCTCGCCGCGGCCATGCGGCCGGCGGCGGTATCGGAGCTCCCCGCCGGCGATGCCTCGACGCCCGAGGCGCTGGACGGGCTCGGCTGGCTTGAGGCCAAAGACTCTCACACCGAGGCCGGTCTTATCGCGCTCGTGCTGCGAGAGGCGCTCGAAAGATCCGATCAAACGGCGGCGCTCATCACCGCCGACCGTACCCTTGCGCGCCGGGTCGCGGCCGAACTCGGACGCTGGGGGCTGGAGATCGACGACTCCGCTGGCGTGCCGCTGGCATCGACCCCGCCCGCCACCTTGCTCGGTCTCACCGCCGAGATGATCGCCGAGAAACTCTCGCCGATCTCGCTCCTAGCGGCGCTCAAACACCCCCTGGTCGGCGGTGGCATGGATCGCGCCATGTTTCGCCGTCTGGTGCGCCGTTTCGAGCGCGCGGTCCTCCGCGGTCCGCGTCCCGGCGTCGGTTTTGCCGGCCTCAAGCGTGCGCTCGCGCGGACCAAGAAGGGCGCCGGCGGGCCCCCGCTCAGCGACTGGCTGGACGCGCTCGCCGCGGCCGCGGCGCCGATGGTCGAGGCGGCGGCGCCACGGCTCAGCGATCTCAGCGCCCTTGTCCGCGCCCATCTTGGCTTTGTCGAGCACCTGGCCGGCGAGGGCAAGGCCGCCGGGGCGCAGATCCTGTGGTCCGGCGGCCCCGGCGAGGAGGCCGCCGCGTTCATGGGCGAGCTCCTCGCCGGGGCCGCCGGTCATCCACCGCTCGCCGCCGCCAGCTACCCCGCCCTGCTGCGCGTCCTGATGCGGGGCCGCGTCGTCCGGCCGCGCTATTCGCGCCATCCGCGCCTGCACATCTGGGGGCCCTTGGAGGGCCGCCTTCAACAGGCCGACCTTGTCATCCTCGGCGGGCTCAACGAAGGCACGTGGCCGCCCGAAACCGCCGTCGATCCGTGGATGAGCCGGCCGATGAGCCTGGATTTCGGACTGCCGCCTCCTGAACGCCGGATCGGGCTCGCCGCCCACGACTTCACCCAGGCGGCCGCCGCCCCGACCGTGTTGCTGACACGCGCCGAGAAGGTCGACGGCACGCCCGCGGTACCGTCGCGCTGGCTGGTGCGACTGAAGGCTGAGATCGGCCCCGAAGGCCTTGACGCCGCACGCGCAAACGCGGCGCGCTTCGCGCATTGGCAGTGGTTGCTCGACCGCCCGGCGGCGAATTCGATCCAGGCGTGCGCACCGCCGGCGCCCGCGCCGCCGCTCGCCGCGCGGCCCCGCGAGCTCTCGGCGACCGAGATCGAGACCTGGGTGCGCGATCCCTATGGCATCTACGCGCGGCGCGTGCTCCGTCTTAGGGCATTGGACGAGATCGGCGAGGAGCCGAGCGCCCGCGAGCGCGGTAACTTCATCCATCGCGCGCTCGAGCGATTCGCCACTGCGTACCCTACGGCGCTGCCCGGCGACGCGCTCGCGCAGCTATTGGAGTGCGGCCGCGAGGTATTCCGTGGCGCGCTCGACAACCCTACGGTGCGTGCGTTCTGGTGGCCGCGCTTCGAGCGCATCGCGCAGTGGTTCGTCGAGCACGAGATCGACGGGCGGGCGACGCTGGCGCGCGTTCACGCCGAGGCGCGCGGCAGCGTCGCACTCGCTGGCCCGGAAGGCCCCTTCACCGTCACCGCACACGCCGACCGCATCGAGGAGGTGGCGGCCGGAGGGCTCGTCATCGTCGACTACAAGACCGGCGTTTTGCCGATCCCGCGCGACATCCAGGCCGGGCTGTCGCCCCAGCTTCCCATCGAGGCGGTAATCGCCGAGGCCGGCGGATTCCCAGACGTTGCCGCCGCCGCCGTGAGCGACCTCGGCTATTGGAAGCTGAGCGGCGCCTCGCCGCCGGGCCTCATAAAGCCGGTGGTGATGAAGGATGGCGCCGCCGCGGCCCAGGCGCGCGCGGGGCTCGAACGGTTGATCGCCGCGTTCGACGATCGTGCGGTGCCCTATCACGCCGTGCCGCGGCCTCAGTTCAGACCCCGCTTCAACGACTACGAGCACCTCGCGCGGTTCAAGGAATGGACCACCGCCGCCGAAGAGGAGGACAGTTGATCCCCTCCGACCAGCACGCGCCTGCCGATCCCGGGGTCTCGGCTTGGGTCTCGGCGGCTGCGGGCACCGGCAAGACGCGGGTGCTGACCGATCGCGTTCTGCGCCTACTGCTCGAGGGGAACCGGCCGGGACGGCTTTTGTGCCTTACCTTCACCAAGGCCGCGTCGGCGGAAATGACCAACCGCGTTCACGGCCGACTCGCGGACTGGGCGCGGCTTTCCGATGCCGAACTCGGTGACGATCTCGATTCACTACTTGGCACGCCGGCCTCGGAGGAGCACCGTCGAAGGGCGCGCCGCCTGTTCGCCGAGGTCTTGGAGGCACCCGGCGGTCTGCGGATCCAAACCATCCACGCCTTCTGCGAATCGGTACTCGGCCGCTTCCCCCTCGAGGCCGACCTGGCGCCGCACTTCGCCGTCGCCGACGAGCGCACCGCGGCCGAGCTCCTTGACGAGGCGCGGGAGCGGGTGTTGTCGCAGGCTCGCCACGATGGCGATCTCGGTGCAGCCATCGGCGAAATCATCGCCCACGTCAACGAGCGCGATTTTGCCGACGTGATGGCCAAGACCATCCTTGAACGCAGCCGGCTTGGCCGCCTGATCGCTCGACACGGATCGCTGGCAGAGGTTGTTGCCGCGGTGCGGCGCGGTCTCGGTCTTGCGGTGGGTGAAGACGAACGCTCGATCCTCGCCGCCGCGTGTGAGGATGGCGCCCTCGACGGCGCGGCGCTCAAGCACGCCGCCGAGGCCATGCTGCACGGCGGCAAGACGGACGCTAGGAATGGGCAAACCATCGCCCAGTGGCTCGCCGATCCGGTGCTCCGGGTCGCCGACTTCGAGCACTACCTCGGCGTCTACTTCACGAAGGGAGGAAGGGGCGAGGAGCGCAAGTCCCTCGTCCATGCCGAGGCACTCGCCCTCGCCCCCGATGCCGCCGACGTGCTGAGGGCGGAGGCAGCGCGGCTGACGGCGGTACGCGAGCGGCTCAACGCGGCCTACGGGCTGGGTGTCACCGCGGCGCTCCTACGCCTCGGAGCGGCCTTGATCGAAGCCTATTCGGCGCTCAAGCGGCGCCGGGCGATGCTCGACTACGACGATCTCATCCTTCGCGCGCGCGATCTCTTGCAGCGCCCGGGAGTCGCGCCCTGGGTCCTATACAAGCTCGACGGCGGACTCGATCACATCCTCATCGACGAGGCCCAGGACACCAACCCCGAGCAGTGG
>CAYUNL010000098.1:0-800 GCA_964446055.1 uncultured Alphaproteobacteria bacterium
CTGGGTCGCAAGCTGTTCCGGCACCGGGATGTAGAATTCCTTGTCGAGGATCGAATAGCGCGCCGAATACTCATTTACATTGGCGGTGCGGTGGCGGATCCACTGGCGGGCGACGAAGATCGGCAGCTTGACGTGATACTTGATCTCGCACATCTCGAACGGCGTGGTGTGGCGGTGGCGCATGAGATAGCGGATGAGTCCGCGGTCCTCGCTCAGCTTGCGGGTGCCACGGCCATAGGAGACGCGGGCCGCTTGGACCACCGCCGCGTCATCGCCCATATAGTCGATGACTCGGATGAAGCCGTGATCTAGTACGTCCACCGGCTGGTAGAGGACTTCCTCGAGCGCCGGAGCAACCGCCCGCAGCGTCGGCTGGGTCTGCGCGCGTTGCGCGTCTATTTCCGCTTGTTGCTCGGGACTGAGAGGCATGGCGACCGCGAATCCGACTCTAACGGTTTGGCTGTGGGGGCGCCACAAACGCCTTTCAAATGGGCCCGCGCGCGCCTATATTAGCGGTGTCGGGCGACCGACTATGGCGATAAACGTTGCATGGAATAAGCGCGACGGACCCGGGGGCAGTACCCGGCGCCTCCACCACAAGCGCGTGAACCCGGTTTCAGGGCGCGCGTTTCTGATGGGGGCGAAACAGGATCGACGTGCGTGGTAAAGGTGTAATTTTCGCCCGGTATGACTCCGCCGTTATCGGGTCACATTTAAAACTGCCAACGATAACCGTTTGGCTCTCGCTGCCTAGCACCGGCAACGGTACTAGATAAGCGCGGCCCGGGGGGCGCCGGGCA
>CAYUNL010000098.1:810-9525 GCA_964446055.1 uncultured Alphaproteobacteria bacterium
CAGAAGCCCCCCACTTATTTGCGCCACCATACAGACCTGGGATCGAGTCGCCGGAGGCGAGCTCGGGGTTGACTTGGCGTGCCGAGGCGGTGACCCTATGTCTTGGTGATTAGTAATGGAGCCGCAGGCATAGATCGCAACCACATCCCCGCGTCGGTCACCGAGCTGCTGCACAGCGTCGAGGGTTCCCTCGAGGCGGACCAGGCGGACGATGTCGTGGTCATCGATCTATTCGGTAAATCTTCGCTCGCCGATTATATGGTGGTGGCCAGCGGCCGTTCGTCGCGCCAGGTGAGCGCCATGAGCGAGCACCTGGCGGAATCGCTGAAACACCGTGGTCACATCGTACGAATCGAAGGCCGCCCGCAGTGTGAGTGGGTCTTGTTGGATGCCGGCGACATCATCGTGCACCTGTTCCGCCCCGAGGTGCGCGCGTTCTATAACCTGGAAAAGATGTGGTCCGCGGTGCTGCCGGAATCCGAGCAGCGGGCGGTTTGACGCGGCCGAGCACCTGAGCGGCTGGACCACCAGCCGCAGCGCCCGATGAACCCGGGCAGGCGAACCCAGTCGCGTCCGCGTCCGGTGGTGCTATGTGTGCTGGACGGTTGGGGTCATCGCGTCGAAACGCGCGACAATGCCATCGCCCAGGCCGCGACACCGGCGTACGACAGCATGCTGGCGCACTGCGCCCACTCGTTGCTTGCAGCTTCGGGCGCCGCGGTAGGCCTCGAGGACGGCCAGATGGGCAACTCAGAAGTCGGCCACATGAACCTGGGCGCGGGTCGCGTCGTGGTCCAGGACATGCCGCGCATCGACGCGGCGATCGCCGATGGCACCCTTGGGAAGTCGCCGGCGCTCGCCGACCTGGTTTCTCGGTTGGAACAAAGCGGCGGCACCTGCCACTTGATGGGATTGCTCTCGCCCGGCGGCGTGCATGCGCACCAGCGCCACATCGCGACGCTAGCCCGGCTGTTGGAGGAGCGCGGCATCGAATTCGTGGTGCACGGGTTTCTCGATGGACGCGATACACCTCCCAAGAGCGCCGAGTCGCACATCGCCGCGTTCCGCGACGAGGTGCCGGCGGCCACCATCGCCACCCTCGGCGGGCGTTATTTCGCGATGGACCGCGACAGCCGTTGGCCGCGGGTGGAGCGCGCCTACGCCGCGATCGCCGCCGCCGAGGGCGCGCAGGCCAATGACTGGCACTCCGCGTTGATGGCGGCATACGAGTCGGGCCAGAGCGATGAGTTCGTCGCCCCGACGGTGATTGGCGGCTACGCGGGCATGAGGGATGGCGACGCCGTCTTGATGGCGAACTTCCGCGCCGATCGGGTGCGCCAGCTGCTGTCGGCGCTGGTCGAGCCTGATTTCGACGGCTTCGCGCGCGCCGGGTGTCCGAGCTTGGCCGCCGCCTGCGGCATGGTGTCGTATTCCGATCGACTCGACGCACGGCTCTCCCGGGTGCTCGAGCCGGTGGTCGTGGACGCCACGCTTGGTGAGGTAGTCGCGGCCGCGGGCATGCGGCAGCTGCGTATCGCCGAGACCGAGAAATACGCGCACGTCACCTTCTTCTTCAACGGCGGAACCGAGGCCGCACTCGCCGGCGAGGACCGCACCCTCGTACCCTCGCCCAAGATAGCGACCTATGACCTGGCCCCCGAGATGGCCGCGCTGGAGTTGACGGATCGGATTGAGGCGGCGATCGCATCAGATGTTTACGACTTCATCGTCGTGAACTACGCCAATCCCGATATGGTCGGCCACACGGGCCACCTGGACGCGGCGGTGAGTGCGATCGAAACGGTGGACGCGTGCCTGGGGCGGATCGAGCGCTCGATCGCCGAGGCCGGCGGCGCACTGGTCGTAACCTCGGATCACGGCAACGCCGAGTGCATGCGCGAGCCAAATACGGGCGAACCGATGACTGCCCATTCGACCGCCAAGGTACCGCTGATCGTGGCCCCGGCCACCCTTGGCGTCGCGGGGCTTGACGACGGTGGCCTAGCCGACGTGGCGCCCAGCCTGCTCACCCTCCTCGGTCTCCCGCAGCCCGCGGTCATGACGGGACGCGATCTGATTCGCCGCGCCCCCGGTGCCGCCGCGCCCATTCTCGTCGACCATGCCGCGTCTTCGTAGACTTGCCGCGCTCACCGCGCTCGTCGGCATCGCGCTCGGAGCCGAGGCGGCCGAGGTCGAGCAAGAGGAACTGCGCCGCATCGAGAGCGCCATCGATCAGGGCCGCGAGCGTCAAGAGACGCTGGACGCCCGCTCCGGCGAGATCGAGGTTGAGATCTCGGCGCTGCAAGTGGCCTTGATCGCGGCCGCGGCGAAAGCGCAAGAGATGGAGGACGTTGTGTCCGGCCTAGAGAGCCGGCTCGGGGCGCTGGCTGCCGAGGAGCGGGCGAAAGTGCTGCGTCTCACCGAGCGCCGCGCGGTCTTGGCGGTGACGCTCGGCGCACTGGCACGGCTCGGCCGGCGTCCGCCCGAGGCCATGATTGCGGCCCCGGGTAGGGCGATCGACACCGTGCGGGGCTCGATCCTGCTTGCGGCGGCGGTACCTGAGCTTGGCGCCGAGGCGCTGGCGCTGGGCGCCGAAATCCAGGCGCTCGACCTGTTGCGCGAAGAGATCGACGGTGAACGGGCGGCGCTCGTGGTCGCGCGCCGGTCGCTGAACAAGGAACAGCTCGCCATCGAGCGCCTAGTGCGGCGCAAGGCCAAGACCCAGCGCCGCACCATCGCCGAGCGTCGAGCCGAGAGCGAGCGACTCGCGGCGCTGGCAGCCGAAGCGGCGGACGTGCGCGCGCTGCTGTCGGAGCTACGAGCTGCGGCGAGCGAAGAGGCGCCGGACTTCGTCGCCGCGCGCGGCACCATGCCATTTCCCGCGCGCGGTCGCCTCGCCTCACGCTTCGGCGAGGCGACGGCGTTCGGCACGCGCTCGCGCGGTGTGACCATCGAGACCCAGCCCGGCGCCCAGGTCACCGCGCCCCATGACGGGCGTGTCGTCTTCGCCGGACCGTTCCGTTCGTACGGGCAACTCTTGATCATCGCTCATGGCGAGCGATATCATACGCTGTTGGCTGGGCTCTCACGCGTCGGCGGTGTCGTGGGTCAATGGGTGTTGGCTGGCGAGCCGGTCGGGCGGATGAGCGAGGACGTAGGCGCAAAGCCACTCCTGTATATCGAAGTGCGTCATGACGGCGAGCCCGTCAATCCATTGGCGTGGCTGGTAGCAAGCGATGGGAAGGTAAGCGGATGAGGTTTGCGACATGGAAGAGCGGATGCGCCCGCGGCCTCGCGGTCGCCGGGGTGCTGTATGTGCTCGTGGCGCCGGCACCAGGCATGGCGGCAAGTTCGGAAACCTACGAGCAATTGGAGCTGTTCGGAGACATCTTCGAGCGGGTGCGCGCGCAATACGTCGATGAGGTGGACGACGGCGATCTCATCGAATCCGCGATCAACGGCATGCTGCGCGCGCTCGATCCCCATTCGACCTATCTCAATGCCGAGAATTTCCAAGAGATGCAGGTCAACACCCGCGGCTCGTTCGGCGGTCTGGGGATCGAGGTGACCATGGAGAACGGGCTGGTCAAGGTCATCACACCGATCGACGACACACCGGCATACCGGGCCGGCATCCAGCCAGGCGATTTCATCACGCATCTCGATTCCGAGCCGGTGCTGGGCCTCACGCTCCCCGAGGCGGTCGATCTCATGCGCGGCCCGATCAATTCCACCATCTCACTGACGGTCAGCCGTGTGGGCGTCGAGAGTCCGTTGGACATCGTGCTGACCCGGGCCGTCATCAAATTAAGGTCCGTGCGCTGGCACGCCGAGGGCGACGCCGCCTATATCCGCATCACCAGCTTTAGCGAACCCACGCACGACGATCTCGAAAAGGCGATGGCCGAGCTCAAGGCCGAGCTCGGGCCCCGGTTCAAGGGCGTCATCCTGGACCTGCGGAACAATCCGGGTGGGTTGCTGAATCAGGCGGTGTCGGTATCAAACGCCTTCCTCGATCGCGGCGAGATTGTATCGACGCGCGGGCGCGATTCTCAAGACGTCGACCGCTACAACGCCACCAAGGGCGACATCGCCGACAGCAAGCCGGTGATCGTGCTGATCAACGGGGGCTCGGCATCGGCCGCGGAGATCGTCGCCGGGGCCTTGCAGGACCACAAGCGGGCGATCATCCTCGGCACGCCCTCATTCGGCAAAGGCTCGGTCCAGACCGTGACCCCGCTTGGCGCGCACGGGGCGCTGCGCCTGACTACCTCGCTCTACTACACCCCGTCGGGTATCTCGATCCAAGCCAAGGGGATCAAGCCCGATATTCTGGTCGATCAGATCCAGCTGACGGCCGCTGACGACGCGAGGGATCGTAGAGAGTCGAGTCTTCGGGGCCACATACCCGGGGAAGATGATGTCGCGGAGACCGATGAGAACGCACCCGCGATCAGCGAGCCTCCGGACTACCAGCTCGCCCGTGCGCTAGACCTTTTGCACGGACTGTCGCTGTTCGGGGAAGTGACCGCAAACTGAGCAGACGCCGGGCCGGCGGCCGACCGGACGGAGGGCTAGAGAATCGTGGCACGACGAACGCGGTCATCGAGCGAAGGCGGCGAGGACGCGGACCTGGACGAGGACGCGGACCTGGACGAGAGCACGGACGAGGACCTGGACGCGAGCACGGACGAGGACCTGGACGCGGACGGGGACTTCGACGAGGACTTTGAGGAGGACGCCGACGAAGGTGAAGTCGAAGGCGAAGTCGAAGAGTCCGGCCGCCGCGTTCCTGTGCTCGCCATCGTCTCGCTTGTTCTGATCGGTCTCTTCGGGGCGCTGATCGGCTGGCTGTGGGTAAGTTTTGACGAGACCGACATCATCGCGCTTGCACCGCCCGCCGTTCGGGTGGAGATGCCCCCGCCGCCCGCCGACGTAGCCTCGGTACCTATCCTCGCCCCCAGCACGGAAAACGCACCGGCCGCCGCCGGCGAACCCGCGGCCTCGGAAGGCGAGGAAGGCGCCCCGCCAGCGACCGCCGAGGGGGCCGTCGAGTCGGCGGGCGGCGAGACGAGCCCGCAAGAGGAAACCACCGACGTCGCGGCCCTCGCGCCTAAGCGCGAGTCCGAGCCGGAGACGGGGGAACCGCAGGTCTCGGAATCCCCAGCCGCGGAGGCGCCCGTCGCGGAACCCGTTGCCGAGGAGCCATCGGTTTCGGAACCCCCGGCCGCGGAAGCGCCGCCGGCCGATGCGGCACCGCCGCCCGAGGCCGAGCCCGCAACGCCGGAACAGGACATCGCGATGGGTCCGGCGCCGGACCCGGCTTTGCTGGCGGACAGCCCCAATGGGCCGCTCCCCGTGATAGGTCCGGACGGACGTCAGGCCTGGCAGGCCTACGGGCGAAGCTTCACCGACCCCGAGGAACGGCCACGGATCGCAATTCTGTTGGGGCCCCTCGGACTTATCGAATCGGCGAGCTACTCGGCGATCCAGCAGTTGCCGGCGAACGTGACACTGGCGTTCGCGCCCTATACTCGCAACCTCAGCGAATGGATCGCGCAGGCGCGGGCCGGCGGGCACGAAGTCATCCTGCACATCCCGATGGAGCCATTCGACTACCCCGACAGCGACCCGGGACCCCATACGCTGCTGACGAGCGTCTCGGCCGACGACAATATTCAGCGCCTGGAGTGGCTTTTGAGCCGGGCCTCGGGCTACATCGGCGTGAGCAACTTCATGGGCGACCGGTTCACCACATCGGCCGACCACATGCGCCCCGTTCTCGGGGTGCTGAAATCGCGCGGCCTGATGTTCCTGGACGCCCAGGCCACGCGCAACAGCGTCGCGGCGCGGGTTGCGCTCGACCTGGGTGTTCCGCGGGCGCTCAACAACCGGTTCATCGATTCCGAGGCCTCGCGGATCGCCATCGACGCGCGCTTGTTCGAACTCGAACGCATCGCCACGTCGGTGGGGACTGCTGTGGGCATAGGCTTTCCCTACCCCGTCACTATCGAACGCATCGCCAGCTGGGCATCAACGCTGGCCGACAAAGGGTTGATCCTGGCGCCCCTGTCGGCGGTCGCCAACCGACAGGACATCCAGTGACGACGCCGGGGATGGACGGCCGCGGCTACCGGCGGTGCGCCGGCATCATGCTGTTGAATGCGCGCAACGAGGTGTTCGTCGCCCGCCGCCTCGACATGCCGAGCGCGGCCTGGCAGATGCCCCAAGGGGGCATCGACGAGGGCGAGAGCCCCGCCGAGGCGGCGCGCCGGGAGATGCGCGAGGAAATCGGCACCGACAGGGCCGAGATCATCGCCGAGAGCCCGCGCTGGTTCACCTATGATCTACCGGCGGAGCTGGTCGACCGGTTGTGGGGGGGCCGCTACCGCGGGCAGACCCAGAAGTGGTTTGCGTTCCGTTTCAACGGCACCGACAATGACATCGACCTCGACACCCACGAACCGGAATTCATCGAGTGGAAATGGATTGACCCCGAGATGCTGCCCGAGGTCATCGTGCCTTTCAAGCGCCAGCTCTACGCCAGCCTGCTGGTCGAGTTCCGCGAAGTGCTCGCCGCACCTGCTCCGGCCGAGAACATCGAGGGGGAGACGCAATGCTGATTGGTGAGGCCCACAAAGAACAGTTCCGCGAGGAGGGATATTTCCTCCTTCCCGAGGCGATTCCCAAAGCGACGGTCGAGGCGCTGTGCGCGGTGTGCGACCACTACATCGCCGAGTACAAAGAATCCCCGAAGCGCTCGAGAGCGAGGAAGATGCGCCCGATCATGGGGGCGAACTCTACACCCGGGTGAACGCCCAAGGGCAGCGCTTCCGCGCCAACATCCTCAACCTCAAGGACAGCCGATACTTCCTCGAGCAGCGGCATGGCGAAAACGCGACGATCCTCGATTACATCACGAACCCTGTGATGGCCGAGATCTGTCTAGCGACCCTGGGCCCCGAGGCCTACTTCCACTTCGAGGAGTTCGTGGTCAAGCATCCTGGGGGTGACAACTCGTTCTCGTGGCATCAGGACGGCGCCTACGTTTCGAAGCATCGGCTGCCCTACATCAGCGTCTGGTGCGCGCTCGACCCTGCCAGCGAGGAGAACGGTACTATCTACGTCCTTCCGTATTCTCGCGCCGGTACCCGAGAGCTGGTCGAGCACGTTCGCGCGCCGGGCACTCACGACAAGGTCGGCTATGGCGGAGACGATCCGGGAATCCCGGCCATCCTGCCCGCCGGCGGCGTGGCGGTGTTCTCGAGCCAGGTACTACACCGCAGCGGCTCCAACAACACCAACGCCATGCGGCGGGCGCTGCTGGCACAGTACAGCGCCGAGCCGATCCTCACCGAAGACGGTGCGGGACCGTGGCATTCCGCCGATCCGTTCCTCAAGGACGGACAGAGGCTGGCTATCGCCTAAGCCACCGGGTGCGCGCTTCAGGCGCGAGCCCTGGCCCGCGAGGCGGTCTTGCGCTTGGCGGCGACCTTGTTCTTGGACTTGGCCGCGGCGCGAGCTTTCTTCGCCGCCCGAGCCGCCTTCATCGCCTTGTGCTCGGCCGCAAGCACCTTCCACGGCCGGTCCATGCCGAAGAAGTTCACCTCGACCTTGATTCCGTGGGGGTCGAAGCAGAACAGCTGGTAGAGGTTCGCGTCCGGAAGCCCCTGCGCCTTGTACGCGATACCGTTGTCCTCGAGCCGAGCGACGAACTCGTCGTATTGGCTGCCACGGAAGGCGACGTGATCGACGGTGCCACTCCCCGATCCGACATCATCGTCGAAGCCGATGATGTGGACGACCGGGCGGCCCTCGAGGTAGAGCCACAGCCCGGGAGGACCGATGCTCGGCCGGAAACCCTCCTCAAGCCCAAGTCCCTTGCAGTAGAACCGCCGGCATGCTTTGAGATCGTTGGTCGAGATGTTGTAGTGATCGAGCGACTGGAGCGGCATGCACTCCCCCTTCTTCCGGCCTGGACCGTGATTCGACGCCTCAATGATGATAAAGAGCACCCAACCCACGGGCAAGCATCGAGCGCGGCCGAAAGAATCGCCGCGTCGCACGACGGGAGAAGGAGTATGCCGGCAAATGGATCCGCGCCGATGATCGATAGTCCGTTGCGGCCGCCGATCGCGGGCTCGCGTCACGGGATATCCGCCGGGCACTACCTGGCGGCCGAGGCGGGTTTCGCCATCCTCGAAGACGGCGGTAACGCGATCGACTCAGGCGTTGCTGCGGTCATCGCCCTCGCCGTCGTGCAGAGCAACTTCGTCAACGTCGCCGGGGTGGCGCCGATCATGCTTTACAGTGCCGAGCACGACGAGCTGGTGACGATCGACGGGCTTGGCACCTGGCCGGCAAGCGCGTCGGTAGCGATGTTCGAGGACGAGCACGGCGGCACCATCCCGGAGGGGCTTCTGCGCACCGTGGTTCCGGCCGCTCCCGACGCTTGGCTTACGGCACTCGAGCGCTACGGCACGGTGAGCTTCGCCGACGCGGCGCGAGCCGCGATTCGCTTCGCCGCCGAGGGCTTCATCATGTACCCGATGATGTCGGAGCAGATCGCCGCGATCGAGGAGAAGTTCGCGCGCTGGCCCTCGTCCGCGGCGGTGTTCTTGCCCGGCGGCGCGGCGCCCGTGGTGGGGGCGAACTTCGTGCAGGCCGATCTCGGCCGAACGCTCCAGTACATGGCTGACCAGGAGGAGGCGGCCG
>CAYUNL010000099.1:0-3139 GCA_964446055.1 uncultured Alphaproteobacteria bacterium
CGAGGTGTTCGCGGTGCCGGGCTCGCCACTCGATCCGCGCTGCCGCGGCGCCAACCACCTGATCCGTCAGGGTGCGACCCTGACCGAGAACGCCGATGACGTGATGGAGGTCTTGGAGGGCATCGTGAGGCAGCCGCTGAAGGAGCGCGAGCCGCCGGTGATCGAGGCCCCGGCGGCCGCCGCGCCGGACGAAGACGAGCTCGCTCGCGGCCGCGGGATGGTCACCAGCAAGCTCGGTCCCTCGCCGGTCGAGGTTGACGAACTCATGCGCCAGTGCCATTTGTCAGCCGCGGCGGTCTTGACCATCCTCTTGGAGCTCGAACTGGCGGGCCGGCTGCGCCGCACCCCCGGCAACCAGGTCGTCTTGCTCTCGTAGGCACTGAGTTGCGCAGCGGAATGCATCGAACGCGTTTTCTTTCCATTTCCTTGGTGCCCCTTCGGGGCGGAGTCCGACACCACCCATGACCGACGTCGTCGTCGTCGAATCGCCGGCCAAAGCCAAGACGATCGAGAAGTATCTGGGCGAGGGTTACGTCGTCTTGGCGAGCTACGGACACGTGCGCGACCTCCCCTCCAAGAACGGCTCGGTGCGTCCCGACGAGAATTTCGCAATGACCTACATCCTCGACCCGCGATCGGCCAAACGCCTCGACGCGATCGCCAAGGCCGCGCGGGGCGCCGACGCGCTCTACCTTGCCACCGACCCCGACCGCGAGGGCGAGGCCATCTCGTGGCACGTCTTGGAGGCGCTCGAGGAAAAGCGCGCGGTCGACGGTGTGGCGGTCAAGCGGGTCGCCTTCAATCAAGTGACCCGCAATGCCGTCCTCGCGGCCATGCGCGAGCCGCGAGACCTCGACATGGATCTCGTCAACGCCCAGCAGGCGCGCCGAGCCCTCGACTACCTCGTCGGTTTCACACTCTCGCCGGTGCTGTGGCGCAAGCTGCCCGGTGCCAAGTCGGCGGGACGCGTGCAGTCGGTGGCGCTGCGGCTGATCTGCGAGCGTGAGGCCGAGATCGAGGTCTTCGAGCGACGCGAGTACTGGTCGATCGAGGTCGCGTTTCAGACCACGGCCGGAGCGCCGCTGCGCGCCCACTTGTCACGGCTCGACGGCGAGAGGCTGAGCAAGTTCGCCCTCCCCGATTCCGACGCTGCCCAGGCCGCGGTCGCCGCGATCGACGCTGCCACCGGCTTCGCGATCGCCGCTATCGAGGCCAAGGAGAGCCAGCGGCGCCCGCCGCCGCCCTTCACCACCTCGACCCTGCAGCAAGAGGCCTCGCGCAAATTGCAGCTGGGGGCAAGCCGCACGATGCGTCTCGCCCAAGAGCTGTACGAGGGCGGCCTCATCACCTACTTGCGTACCGATGGCGTCCAGATCGCCGACGAGGCCATCGCCGCCTGCCGCGATCTCATCGCGCACGAGTTCGGAGCGGCCTACCTGCCCGAGAAACCGCGTGCCTACCGCTCGAAGGCCAAGAACGCCCAAGAAGCGCACGAGGCGATCCGTCCCACCGACATGGGCAGCATGGCGGACGCGGCGGCGGGCCGTCTGGATCGCGACCATGCGCGGCTCTACGAGCTGATCTGGAAGCGCGCGGTCGCCAGCCAGATGGAGAACGCGCGCGTCCAGTCGACAGCGCTGGACATCGAGCCTCGGGGCGCCCAAGTCGGTCTGCGCGCCACCGGCTCGGTGATCGCCTTTGACGGCTTCCTCCGCCTCTACCAGGAAGGACGTGACGACGCCGAGGGAGAGCGCGCCGACGAGGACCGCGTGTTGCCCAAGGTCTCGAGGGGCGAGGCGCTGATGCGGGGCGAGATCGAACCCGGCCAGCACTTTACCGAGCCGCCGCCACGGTTCACCGAGGCGACTCTAGTCAAGCGCCTCGAGGAGCTCGGCATCGGCCGCCCCTCGACCTATGCTAGCATCCTCGACGTGCTACGGGCGCGCGAGTATGTGCGTATGGACAGGAACCGCTTCGTGCCTGAGGGCCGGGGTCGGCTGGTCACCGCCTTCCTCGACAACTTCTTCGCGAACTATGTCGCGTACGGGTTTACCGCCGACCTCGAGACCCGGCTGGACGACATCTCGGCGGGCAAGGCGGTGTGGACCGACGTCTTGGCCGCGTTTTGGCGCGATTTCTCGCAGGCGGTCGAAGGCATCCGCGATCTCCGGGTCGCTCAAGTGCTCGACGCGCTCAACGAGACCCTCGGCCCGTTCGTCTTCGGTGCCGATCCACACGGCAGCGTTACCCGCGCGTGCCCGAGTTGCGAGGAGGGGCAACTAAGCCTGAAGGTGGGCAAGTTCGGCGCCTTCGTCGGCTGCTCGAACTATCCCGAATGCCGCTTCACCCGTCAGCTCGGCGGCGAGGGGTCCGACGGCGAAGGCATCGGCGTCGACGGAACCCGGAACCTAGGCGTCGACCCCGACAGCGGGCTCGACGTCAGCCTGCGCCACGGCCCATACGGGAATTACGTGCAGTTGGGCGAGTCTGACGGCGAGGCCAAACCCAAGCGGGTCTCGCTGCCCAAGCGGCTCGATCCTGCTACGGTCGATCTCGACGTTGCGCGTCGCCTTTTGGCGCTGCCGCGGACAGTCGGCCGCCATCCCGAGAGCGGGCACGAGATCGCCGCCGGCATCGGCCGTTACGGCCCTTATCTTAAGCACGATGGCGCTTACCGCTCCCTTGCCAGTGACGACGACGTGCTCACGGTGGGCCTGAACCGCGCAGTCGCACTGCTGGCCGAGCCTAAGGGCAAGCGCCGGGGGCCGGCCGAGCTGCGCGCGCTCGGGGATCATCCGGAGACCGGACAGCCGGTCCGGCTGATGGACGGCCGCTACGGACCCTACGTCACCCACGCCCGAATCAACGCCAGTCTGCCGCACGCGCTTGCGCCTGACGACCTGACCCTTGAGCAGGCACTCGACCTCCTCCGCGATCGCGAGGCCAGAGCCGGCAAGGGGCCGGCCAAAAAACCGCGAGCCAAAGCCCGCAAGTCGCGCCCCCGCAAGGCCGGCATCCGCCGTCCGGCCGAAGGCTAGCCACAGCCGCCGCGACCGGCCGCGCTGCGGGCCCATCGAATCACAACAGCCCTGTGCCCCGACGCAAGGACGCACCGCGAGCGCTCCCAACTGAGGCCGAG
>CAYUNL010000099.1:3149-9462 GCA_964446055.1 uncultured Alphaproteobacteria bacterium
GGTACCTCGCCGACAGTCCCCGCCCCCTGGGAAAAGGCGCGCTGGCCCGCGCGTTTCGTGTTTCCGCACCAGATCGCGCCGCGTTCGATGCTCTGGCCGCCGATGTGCTGGCCCGGGCGAAGACCGAGTTTCGCGACGCGCCTCCGACCGTAATGGTTGTAGAGGTTGTCGAGCCCGATTCCGAAGGCGAAATCACCGCGCGGCCGGTCGGCTGGAAGCGCGATTCATCGCCACCGCGCATCATCGTCGCGCCCGGTCGCCGCGGTCGTGCGCCAGGACCTGGCGAACGCGTGCTGGCACGGCTGCGCCGCATCGAGGACGATCTTTACGAGGCGCGCCCGATGCGCTTCCTCGGTGCCCCCACGAGCGAGGTCTTTGGCATCTACCGCGGCGGCGCGAAAGGCGGCCGCATCGAGCCCATCGACCGCCGTCCGCGCGAGGCGCTCGTCGTCACCAAGGCAGATGCGATGGGCGCGCGTGAGGGAGAACTGGTCATCGCCGAGTCATTGCGGGGCGACGGGCTCGGCCTTTGCGCGGCGCGGGTGCGCGAGCGCTTGGGCGGCGCCGAGGACGAGTCGTTGCCGCATAGCCTGATCGCGATCCACGGCCATGGCATTCCGACCGGCTTCAGCGAGGCGGCACTGGCCGAGGCCGACGCCGTGCAGGTGCCGGCGCTGGGTCGGCGCGAAGACCTTCGCGCGGTGCCGCTGGTGACCATCGATCCTGAAGACGCCCGCGATCACGACGACGCAGTGTGGGCGGCGGCAGATGAGGAGGAGACGAATCCCGGCGGCTGGCGGGTGCTGGTAGCGATCGCCGACGTGGCCCACCCGGTACGCCCCGGCGGCGCGCTCGACCTCGCGGCGCGCGAGCGGGCGAACTCCGTCTATCTGCCCGACCGCGTGGTGCCGATGCTACCGGAGCAATTGTCTGCGGGCATCTGCTCGCTCAAGCCGGGCGAGGACCGGGCCTGCCTAGCGTTGCGGATGCGGCTCGACGCCGCCGGTCGGATCCTCGAATACGCCTTCGTCCGCGGCCTCATGTGCTCGGCCGCGCGGCTCGAGTACGCCCAGGTCCAGCGCGCGCGCGAGGGCGATGCCGACGCGACGACGGCCCCGCTCACAAAACCCGTGATCGGCCCGCTTTACGGCGCCTATGGGGCGCTGATGCGAGCCCGGGCAGCGCGCCGGCCACTCGACATCGAGGTCGCCGAACGCGAGGTACGCCTGGATGCCGAGGGACGCCCGAGGGCCATCGAGACGCGGCCCAGACTCGAGAGCCACCGCCTGATCGAGGAGCTGATGATCGCCGCCAACGTGTGCGCTGCCAAAACCCTGCGCGACAAACGTGTGGCCTGCATGTACCGAATCCACGACCGGCCGCCGCCGGACAAGCTGGCGGAGGTGCGTGCGTTCTTGCGCTCGTTGGGTCATCGGCTCACCAAAGGCGAGGTGCTGCGGCCAGCCCTGTTTAACCGCATACTCGCGGCGGCAGCTGAGACGCCCAAAGCCGAGCTCATCCACCAGGTGATCCTGCGCGCCCAGGCGCAAGCCGAGTACAGTCCGGAGAACATCGGCCATTTCGGCCTGGCGCTTGGCACGTACGCACACTTCACCTCGCCGATTCGGCGCTACGCCGACCTGCTGGTTCACCGCGGCCTGATCGCCGCATGCAAGCTCGGCGAAGGCGGGTTGGAGGCGGACGCGGACGGGGAGTTCGCGGCGCTCGGAGCCCAGATCTCAGCCGCCGAACGACGTGCCGTTGCCGCCGAGCGCGAAGCCCGCGACCGGTTCGTTACCGCCTTCATGGCAGCGCAGGAGGGGGCTGAGTTCACAGCATGGATCTCGGGCGTCAGCCGTTTCGGACTGTTCGTCACCCTGGACCAGGGCGGCGCCGAAGGCTTGGTACCGATGCGCACCCTGGGCTCCGGACGCTACCGGCACGACCGCGCCAAACAGGCGCTGGTCGGTGCACGCGGCCGCGGGTACCGGCTGGGCGGGCGGCTGAACGTACGGCTGGTCGAAGCGGACACGCTCGGCGGGCGCCTGCGCTTTGAAATCGTGGGCGGTTGACTTCGCGCACGCCCGCGGTATCGTGCGCCGCGACAGGCGGACCGGCGGCGCGGAGCACTGGAGATGGCCAAACCCACGGTAATGAAGATTCGGCTGACGAGCAGCGCCGGCACAGGCTATTACTATGTGACCAAGAAAAACGCGCGCACACGGTCCGAAAAGATGGTCACGCGTAAGTACGATCCCGTCGTACGCAGGCACGTCGAGTTCCGCGAGACCAAGATCAAATAAACCCGCGCGGTCGCGCCGCCCGATCGGGCCGGCGCGCAAAGGAGTCCTTTCGTGAGTTCCGAGGCGAGCCTTAGCGCCGCCGAGCGGCGGCGCTCGATCGCCGGCGCGATCGGCAGCGCCGCGGTGTTCACCCTCACGCTGGGCATGACCGTACCGTTGATGTCGCTGATCCTCGAACGCGACGGCTGGGGCGAGACGGTGATCGGCCTCAACGCCGCGACCTACGCGGTATCGATGGTGTTGTTCGCGCCGCTGGTGCCGCGCCTCATCCGGACCATAGGGGCGATCCCACTGATGGTGGGCTCGCTGGTTGTCAACGCCGCTACGATTCTGCTCATAGCGGCGTTTCGCGACATCGCCGCCTGGTTCGCGCTGCGCGTGGTGATGGGAGTGACGATCGGCGCCCTATTCGCGGTCAGCGAGGCGTGGATCAACCAGGTCGCCGCAACGGCGTCGCGCGGCCGCACGGCAAGCGTCTACATCATCGTTGTCACGGCGGGACTGGCGAGCGGGCCGCTAGTGATACCGCTCGTGGGCATCGACGGCTGGACCCCATTTGTCGTGGCCTTCGCCTTGGTCGTCCTTGCCGCCCTGCCCCTGTTATGGGCATGGCCGCTCGCGCCGAATTTCGGCCAGGCGCCGTCGATCCGCGCCTGGGCGTTCCTTCGCACTGCCCCGCGCCTGATGGCCGCGGTTGCTCTGGTCGGCATCTTCTTCGGTACCGTCGAGGCACTGTTGCCGGTCTATGGCGTTAAAGAGGGGATGGCGCTGACGGGCGCCGTGGCGATGCTCTCGGTGGTGGTGATCGGCAACATGGTCTTGCTCTATCCCCTGGGCTGGCTTGCCGACCGCTTTGCCCCTGGCCCGATCATGCTGCTGTGCGGGGCCATCCTTCTGGCGGGTTCGGCGGCGCTGCCGTTCGTCACCGACACCCCTGCCCTGTTGTGGCCGGTGCTTCTGATCTGGGGCGGCGGGGCGGGCGGGTTGTACGCGGTGGCCATGACCGTCTTGGGCCGCCGCTACTCGGGCACGGACTTGGTCGCCGGCGCGGCCGCGTTCACGATTTTTTATGGCATCGGCAACCTCGCCGGCCCAGCACTCAGCGGCGGCGCCATGGACCTATGGGGCCCGATCGGCCTACCCATCGTCCTCGCCGCCATTTGTCTCGTCTTCGTAGTTCTGGCGACGCTGCGACAGATCGTCCCGCCAGCCCGGACCGATTGAGGGTATCACACCACCGAGGCTGTGCCGGAACTACGCGAGATCGTCCGCTTCTAGTTTGAGCTGCTTCGCGACACAAGCGCGGAGGACCACCACAAGGAATGATTCGCGAGCACCCGGCAGAGACGACACAGGATGGCGCGGGAGCCCGCCGGCAATGGCCCTGGGCTCACGAAACTTCGACGCGGTTGCGGCCGGCGTGTTTGGCGCGATAGAGGGCCTGGTCGGCGCGCTCGACCATCGATTCGGTGGTCTCAGCGGCGCCGCGCGAGACCGCGAGTCCGACGCTGGTCGTCACTTCGATCGGGGTGTCGACCGAGGTAACTTCGAAAGGCCGGGCGGCCACGAGACCGCGTAGCCGCTCGGCCACGACCTTCGCCACCTCAAGATCGGAATCGGGCATGACGACCATGAACTCTTCGCCGCCGTAACGCACCGGCAGATCGAGACCGCGCAGACCCTGGGTCAGGCGGTCGGCGAACTCGACCAGGACCTCGTCACCCGCGGCATGCCCATAGGTATCATTGACCGCCTTAAAATGGTCGATATCGAGCAGCAGCACGGTGATGGGATTGCCGCCACGCACGACGCGTTTCATCAATCGGTTGAGATGACTGAAGACGTAGTGGCGGTTGTGAAGTCCGGTGAGGCTGTCGGTGACCGCCATCGCCATCGAACGTCGATAGTTGGCGCGCAGGCCGTCCTGGTAGTACTTGCGGCGCAGCTGATTTCGGGCGCGCGCAGCCAGCTCGTGAGGATCGATCGGCACCATCACGTAATCGCTCACGCCGATGTCGAACGCGGTACCCAGCTTCCCCATTTCGCCGTCTTCGATCAGAAGCAGAATCGGTACCTGGCGAGTCTCGGACATCGAGCGAATTTGAGAGCATAGGCGGAGTGCATCGCAGTCGCCGAGCCAAAGGCTGACGATGATGAGGTCGTAATCACCCTCGCGCGCCTTGGCGAGCGCGGCCTCACGCCCGGCAATCGAATCGACACGCTTGCAGGTGGACAGGGATTCCGTCACAGCCCGGGCATCGTTGGCCGAATCGGCAACGACGAGGACCGTGCTCTCGGCGACGTCGTGATCGAGACGCGGGGCCTCGGTTTCGCCGAGCTCCAGCTGGGCCCGCGCCTCCTCGCGGAGGCGCAGTTCGTCGCTCAGCATCTTAAGCCGCACCAGCGAGCGCACCCGCGCGAACAGCGCGACATCGTCCACCGGTTTGGTGAGGAAATCGTCGGCCCCCGCCTGGAGCGCCTGCAACCGGGCGGCGGGTTCGTCGAGCACAGTGACCATGACGATGGGGATATGCAGGCTGGCCGGATCGTCCTTGATACGCCGGCACACCTCGCACCCGTCCATTCCTGGCATCATCACGTCGAGGAGAATGATGTCGGGGCGCTCGCGTTTCACCGCTTCAAGCGCCTCTGCACCGCTCTGCGCAGTAGAAACATCGAAGTATTCGGCGTTCAGCTTGGCCTCGAGAATGGTGACGTTGGCCGGGATGTCGTCGACGACGAGGACTCGCGCCGTCATCGTCCCTCCCCGCTCGCGGTCGATGGGGTCAGGACGCGTCCTCCGCCTCGCCGCCAAGGAAGGTCTGAACCACACCGACCAGTTCGTCGATGCGGATCGGCTTGGCGACGTACGCCTCGCAGCCGCCTTCGCGAATCTTGTTCTCGTCACCCTTCATTGCGAACGCGGTGACCGCGATCACCGGAATCGACTTCGTTGATTCGTCATCCTTGATCATCTTGGTAACCTCAAGACCGGAGATGCCGGGCAGCTGAATGTCCATGATGATCAGATCGGGTCGTTCGCGGCGCGCGATGTCGAGCGCCTCGAGGCCGTCCCGTGTAGGTACGGTCTCGTATCCGTGCGCCGCCAACAGATCGTTGAACAGCTTCATGTTGAGTTCGTTGTCTTCGACGATCAGGATCTTCTTTGCCATCACCGCTAGACTCCGCTGGCGCAGCGCGCCGCCGGGCCACGAGACGCGATCCCACCTCTTACCATTTCGGCCGAGGCGCGCCAAGCGGCGGCGCGGACTGCTTCTGCGGGAGGCGAACGCAACAGGTTTGAGGTAGTTTTGGCAGATCGTCGTTAAGATTCCCTTGCCGAGGCAACCGTGGAACGCGATGCCGCCGAATCGATAGCGCTGCTGGCGCTCGCCTATATTGCCGGTGAGGATGCGCTGCTGGCGCGCATGCTTGCGGAGACCGGGCTCACGGCCGAGGACCTGCGCGCCAATGCGGCCGAACCCACCTTGCTGGCCGGCGTCCTCGACTTCATTCTGGCCGACGAGGCCCGGCTTCTCGAGTTTTGCGCCTCTTCCGGTCTCGAGCCCGACCGCCCAGCCCGAGCGCGTCAGGAACCGCACGTTCTGGATTCCCAGGGTGAGCGCGGTCTGCTGTCGCACCACGGTTGCCACGGCTTCGGTCGCCTCTGCGGACTCTGCTTGAGGCAGCATGCGGTGATCCCGGACCAGCCGCACTTCGCAGGTGAACGAGGCCACGCGTGTCTTGTCGACGAAGACGACGATGCCATCTTCGGGCCACCACGCGTCCAGGTTGCGAGACGCGAAAGTGCTGGGGTGGGTCTCCATGAAGGTCCACCCCCGCTTGCGCGCTTCATCGCAGACCTTGCGTCGCAGCATGATGTACGGCGCGGCTGCGACGTCAGTGACCTGGAGGATGCTGTGGGCGTCATCCAGGGCTGTGTCGAACCAGTCCGGCGGCGCGATGATGTGCGAGCCGTTCTCCGGCACCGTGATGGGCAGGAGTCGATC
>CAYUNL010000100.1:0-9456 GCA_964446055.1 uncultured Alphaproteobacteria bacterium
CTCAACGTCCGTGGCGCCGACGTCGCGAACACGCCGCTTCCGCTGGCCTTCGCCATCCTTCATCGTTCGAGCGAGGTTGATCTGTTTGTCGACTCGCGAAAGTTATTGCCGGCGACGCGCCAGCACCTTGGCAACGGGGTGCGGGTGCTCGCACCCTCGCTGCTGGAAGAGACGCTGCGCGGCCTGGCTCGGCAGGGCAAAACCGTGCTCATCGACGCCGCCGCCGCGCCCGCGCACCTCTTCGAAGCGTTGAACGAGGCCGGCGTCAAGATCGTACTGCGCGCATAACTTTGCGTGGCGACCAAGGCGCAAAACAACTCGCTCGAGAACGACGGTATCCGCGCCGCCCACGTTCGTGACGGCGCCGCGCTCACCCGGTTTCTCGCCTGGCTCGATGGCGTGGCCGCCGAGGGTGCCGTCGACGAGCTGACGGCGGCCACCAAGCTCGCGGAACTCCGTGCCGCGAATACTCATTTTCAAGGGCTTAGCTTCGATACCATCTCGGGGGCCGGCCCCAACGGCGCGATCGTCCACTATCACGTGACACCCGAGACCAACCGGCGGCTCGAGCCGAACAGCCTCTACCTCGTCGATTCGGGCGGCCAATACCTCGATGGCACCACCGACGTGACGCGCACCGTCGCTGTTGGCACTCCGACTGCCGAGCATCGTGATCGCTTCACCCGCGTTCTCAAGGGACACATCGCGATCGCCACTTGCAGTTTTCCCCGCAAGACCAGCGGATCCCAGCTCGACACCCTGGCCCGTCTATTCCTCTGGCAGGCCGGGATCGACTACGACCACGGCACCGGCCACGGCGTCGGCAGCTTCCTCTGCGTGCACGAGGGGCCACAGCGCATCTCGAAGCTCCCCAATCGGGTCGCACTAGAGCCGGGGATGGTCGTCTCCAACGAGCCCGGTTTCTACAAGTCCGGCGCCTATGGCATCCGCATCGAGAATCTTGTCGCCGTAATCGAGACCGACACCCCCGAGGGCGGCGACAAGCCGATGTTGGGCTTCGAGACCCTGACCAAGGCCCCGATCGACCGCGCCTTGGTCGAGCCCGCCCTGATGACGGCCGATGAGATCGCCTGGTTTGATTCCTATCACGCCAAGGTGCGCGAAACTCTCACTCCGCTGCTCGACGCCGAATCGGCGGCCTGGCTCGCCATGGTCACGCGGCCCCTCGTATCCTAGGCGCCGATCAGTTCGGACCACTCGGCCTCGCTTAGGACCCTAACGCCAGCCTCGGCCGCCTTGCGCGCCTTGGCGCCTGCGTTCGCACCGGCGACTACGAAGTCGGTCTTGGCCGAAACCGAACCCGCCACCCGTGCCCCCATCGCCTCGGCGCGCGCCTTGGCCTCGCTGCGGGTCATGGTCTCGAGGGTACCGGTAAATACTACCGTCTTCTCGGCGATCGCCGACGCGACGGCGGGAGCCTGGAAATCGCTCACCTCTATCTCGCCACGCAGATCCGCCACCACCTCTCGGTTGTGCGGCTCGGCGAAGAACGCGACGATCGCGCTCGCCACCGTCTCGCCGATCCCATCGATCGCCAGCAGCTCGCCCCATGCAGGCTCGCCGCGGTCGACCGCCGCCGCCATGGCCGCCAAGAATCCGACCAGCGAACGATAGGTCCGGGCCAGCAGCCGCGCCGTCGCATCGCCGACGTGGCGCACGCCAAGTGCGTAGACGAAGCGGTCGAGTTCGATCGTGCGCCGCGCGGCGATCGCGGCGAACAGGTTGGCCGCGGAGGTCTCGCCCCATCCCTCGCGCTCGGCGAGCCGAGGTCCTTGTTGGCCGTCGTTTTCGGCCAAACGGAACAGGTCGCCGGGCGCCGCCACCCGGCCGTCGCGCCAGAACGCCAGGATCTGTTTCTCCCCCAGCCCCTCGATATCGAACGCATTGCGGCCTACGAAGTGACGCAACCGCTCGACCGCCTGGGCCGGACAGATCAACCCGCCGGTGCAACGCCGGGCAGCCTCGGTCTCCCGGGTCGTGGGGTCGATCCCGCGGACCGCGTGGCTGCCGCATTCCGGACAGGACTTTGGAAATGGGTACTTTCTCGCCCCGCGCCGCCGCTTGTCGCGTACCACCTCCACCACCTGAGGGATGACGTCGCCGGCGCGCTGCACCACAACGGTGTCGCCGATGCGGATGTCCTTCCGCTCGATCTCGTCCTCGTTGTGCAGCGTCGCCCGGGCGACCACGACCCCGCCGACGGTCACCGGCGCCAGCACCGCGACCGGCGTCAGCGTACCCGTGCGCCCGACCTGAACGCGGATGTCCTCGATCCGGGTCTCGGCCCTCTCGGCGGGAAACTTGTAGGCGATGGCCCAGCGCGGGGACCGGCTGACGGCGCCCAAGCGCTCCTGCCAGTCGAGCCGGTCGACCTTGAACACCACGCCATCCACGTCATAGGCCAGACTCGCCCGCGCGGCCTCGACCTTGGCATGGAACGCGAGCGCCTGGGCCAGCGTTTCACAAACCCGGGCGAGCGGGTTAACCGCGAAACCCCATCGCGCGAACGCCGACAGCACGTCAGAATAGGTCTCGGCGCCCAGTGCGCTCGCCTCGCCCCAGCCGTGGGCGAAGAAACGCAGCCGCCGGCGCTCGGTGATCGAAGCATCGAGCTGGCGCAGGCTTCCGGCGGCGGCGTTGCGGGGGTTGGCGTAGACTGGCTTTCCGGCTTCCTCCTGCATCTTGTTGAGGGCGAAGAATGCGTCCCGGCTGAAGTACACTTCACCGCGCACCTCCATCTCGGCGGGCGGGTCGGCGTCCTTCAGCTCTTCGGGAATGTCGATCACGGTGCGAAGGTTGGCGGTCACGTCCTCGCCTTCGCGCCCGTCGCCGCGCGTGGCGCCAAGAACCAGGCGGCCGGCGGTGTAGCGCAACGAGGCTGAGAGACCGTCGATCTTGGGCTCCGCGGCCAGGGCAAGCGCCGCGTCTTCGTCACGCCCGAGGAAGCGGTTGATGCGGCGGATGAACTCACCGATGTCGGCCTTCTCGAACGCGTTGTCGAGGGACAGCATCGGGCGCGTGTGTACGACCTTGGCGAAGCCTTGGGCCACGGGCGCGCCGACCCGGTGCGACGGACTGTCCTCGCGGATCAGCTCGGGGAATTGTGCCTCGATCTCGGTGTTGCGGCGGCGAAGCTCGTCGTATTCGGCATCCGAGGCGGTCGGCGAGGCGTCGTGGTAGTAGAGTCTGTCGTGCTCCGCGACCTCGGTCGCCAGCGACTCGAGCTCCGCGCGCGCCTCCTTCTCGCTCAGCTGCCCGACCGGCTTGCGGGCGCTCACGGGCGATGGCCCTCGATCAGGCTCGCCGCGGCGGCGCGCGCCTCCTCGGTAACCCGGGCGCCGGCCAGCATACGGGCCACCTCCTCGCGCCGGGCCGCGCCGTCAAGGGCCACGACCGAGACCCGCGCGCCCTCGGAATCGAGCGCCTTGGTGACCCGCAGGTGGCGGTGCGCCCGGGCCGCGACCTGCGGCGAGTGCGTGATGACGACGACCTGAGCGGACTCGGCGAGAGACTCCAGGCGTTCGCCGACGGCGTGCGCGGTGGCGCCGCCGATGTCTCGATCGACCTCGTCGAAGATCAGCGTCGTCACCGGCATCGTCCGCGCCAAGACGACCTTCAGTCCCAAGGTCAGCCGCGACAGCTCGCCGCCCGAGGCGACTCGCGCCAATGGCCCGGGCTCGCTGCCCGGCACGGTCGCGATCTCGAAGGCGACGTGCTCGGTGCCCTCGCGCGCCCAGCCACTCTCCGGCGCCGTCGTTACGGCGGTCCGGAACACGGCGTCTTCGAGCTTCAACGGTGCGAGTTCCTCGCTGACCTCGCCATCGAGCCGTCGGGCCGCGGCAAGACGGGCCGCACCCAGCGTCTGCGCCGCGCCGCGATACCCCTCACGCGCCACACCTAGTTCGGCGCGCAGCGCCTCGAGCGCCTCGCCGCCCAGCGCAAGCTTGGCCAGACGCTCGCCGAGGCGGGTGCGGACATCGGCCAGGGCATCCACCTCGGTGCGATGATGACGGGCAGCCGCGCGCAGCGCAAACAATCGCTCCTCGGAACGCTCCAGTTGACGGGGATCGAGATCGAGCCCGCGCGCCAACGCCTCGAGAGTGCCGATCGCCTCGGCGGTTTCGAGCGCCGCCGAATCGAGCGCGGCGGTCGACTCATCGAGGCGCCCGCCGCTCTGCGAGGCCACATCGCGAAGCGCACGCTGGGCTTCGCCAAGGCGCGCCGAGGCCCCGTCGTCGTCGGCCAGGGCCGCGATCGCCTCGTCCAGGGCGCGGGCCAGACCCTGACCCTGCATCAGGAACGCGCGGCGCGAGGCCAGCTCGTGCTCCTCGCCCGGCACCGGGTCGAGCGCCTCCAGCTCCTCGTGCTCGCGACGGATCACCTGCTCGTCGGCACGCGCTGCCTCCAGCGCCGCCTCGGCCTCGGTCAATCTTGCCCTGGCGTCCTGCATCGCGCCCCAGGCCTCGCGCACCGCATCCACGCGGGCGGCGTTGGCGGCGAAGCCATCGAGCATGGCGCGATGACCGGCCTCGTCCATCAGCGCGCCTTGGTCGTTCTGGCCGTGGACCTCGACCACGCTGCGCCCCAGCTCACGCAACAGGCCGACGCTGACCGGGCGGTCGTTGACGTACGCCCGGCTGCGCCCGTCGCTGCCCACCACCCGGCGGAGCACGAGCTGAGAATCCTCGGCCAGGTCGTGCTCGCGCGCCAGCGCCAGCGCCGGGTGTTCGGACTTAAGCGCGAGCGCGGCGGCGACCGAACCTCGCTCGGCGCCCCGACGCACCAGTCCCGCGTCACCGCGGGCGCCCAGCGCCAGGCCCAGTGCATCGAGAAGAATCGATTTGCCGGCGCCGGTCTCGCCGGTCAGCACGCTCAGGCCCTCGCCGAATTCGAGATCCAAGCGCTTAACGACGACAATATCTCGGATCGAAAGCCCGACCAGCACGTCGGCGCCGCTAGAAGATGGCGCTGAAAGCGCTGCTAATCCACGATTCGTCGTCCTCGGCCGGCCGCAGATCCGCACCGGTGATGAGCGCGTAGCTCTCCAGATACCACGTGCTGCCGGGGAAGTTGTGGCCCAACACCGCCGCCGCGGTCTGCGCCTCGTCGACGATCCCCAGCGACAGATAGGCCTCGGTCAAGCGATGCAGCGCCTCCGGGACATGGGTGGTCGTCTGATGCCGCTCGATGACCGTGCGAAACCGGTTGATCGCGGCAGCGAACTGGCCGCGCTCGAGATAGTACATTCCGACGTCCATCTCCTTGCCCGCCAGGTGGTCGCGCGCCAGGTCGGCTTTGGGTCGGGCGTCGCGCGCGTACTCGGTGTCTGGAAAGCGGCGAACCACCTCCTCCAGACCAGCCAGCGCGAGTTCGGTGAAGTCCTGATCTCGCCCCACGTCGACGATTTGCTCGTAATAGCTGATGGCGATCATGTAATAGGCGTACGCCACGTCGGGGTCGCCCGGGTGCAGCGCGATGAAGCGATCGGCGGCGTTCACGGCATCGTCGTAGCGATCGGATAGATAGTAGCTGAAGGCGGCCATGAGCTGCGACTTGGTCGCCCACTTCGAGTAGGGGTGTTGGCGCTCGACCTCCTCGAAGCCCTCCTGGGCATCGGTGTAGCGGCCGTCCTCGAGCGCATCCAGGGCCTCGTTGTAAAGGGTCTCGACCGGCTTCTCCACGTAGACCGGTTCGCTCGATTCGCAAGCCGTCAGCGCCAGCGCCAAGCCCACCACCGCGGCGGCGGCGCACAAGCGCACCGGCCGGCGCGCATTCGAGATTCCAGAATCGGATGCTGCGGCATTCATGGTCGAACCCCGATTATAGCATCCCGCTACGCCGCGAGGCGGGTCGAAGTACGAGGTGGGTGCCGCCCTACCCGAGCGGGCGGCCGAGTCGCGCGCCGCTACGCCGTGGCGGCCAGCGGCGGCGCCCAGGCAACCTCCGCGACTTCATCGACTTCCGCCGTGCCCGCCGCCTCCGCACTCCACGCTCCCTCGGTCTCGAACAGTTTGCGTAGCAAGCGGTGGTTCAGCGTGTGCCCCGAACAGAAGCCTTCCATTCGTCCCTTCAGCGCGGCCCCGGCAAGATAAAGGTCGCCGATCGAATCCAGCACCTTGTGGCGCACGAATTCGTCTTGGTAGCGAAGCCCGCTGGCGTTCAGGACCTTGTCGCCCGAGACCACCACCGCATTGTCGAGCGAGGCGCCGCGGGCCAGCCCCAACCCGTGGAGCGCATCCACCTCGTGGGCGAATCCAAAGGTGCGCGAGCGGCTCAGCTCCGCCTTGAAGGCTCCGTTGCCGGCGGCGAAGCGACACACCTGGCGCGAGATCAGCGGGTTGTCGTACTCGATTTCGAAGTCGATCCGGAGACCCTCGGCCGGGCTCAGCCGGGCCCAGCGCTTGCCCTGGCGGACCTCGATCTCGCGCAGTACACGGATCGGGCGGCGCGGCAACTCCTGAGTCACAACGCCCGCGCACTCGATCAGGAACACAAAGGGCGCCGCGCTGCCGTCCATGATCGGCACCTCGGGACCATCGAGTTCGACCACCGCGTTGTCGATGCCACAGCCGGCAAGCGCAGCCATCAGGTGTTCGACCGTCGCGACCTTCGTACCGTGCTCGTTGCCAAGCGTGGTGCACAGCGTCGTATCGGTCACGTTGCGCCAATGGGCGGGAACGACCGCGGCCTCTTCGCGAATCCCGGTGCGGCGAAACACGATGCCCGAGCCGGCGGAGCCGGGCGCCAGGCTCATGTTGATCTTGTCGCCACTGTGTAGACCGACGCCGGTGCAACCGATCCGGTTTCTCAAGGTTTGCTGGTTTTCTACTGTCAACGCCCTCTATCCTATGCGAACACGCGAGCCCGGGTGGGGTCGCCACCCAACGTCAACGCCGATTCTTCGTTGGTTACCAATGGCTCCCGCCGGTTGCTTCGGGGAAAGTTGTAATAACATCCCCCGAAGCTCTCAAATCACTCTTTGTTACAGACTATTTCGAGGTTGGCGAACCATTGGTATCGGCCTTCAGTTGGCCTGCCTGCGTAGAAACGCTGGTATCTCGAGCAGGTCCTCGTTTGGCTGTGCCGCCGGCCCGGCGAGTTCGGCGCTCGCCGCCGGGCGAGGCGACGGCGTTGCCGCCTCCGACACCGCCGGTGCGGGTTTGCCGACGGCTTCGACCGGCTCGCTCGGAGTCGGCTCGCTCGGGACCTTTGCTTCCTCTTCCGTGGCGGCCCGCCGAGCCCTTCCCGCACTGGCGATACGCTCGAGGAGGCTTGCCGGGCGCTTGCGCTCGCCACCTCCGCCGTTGGTCATCGCCGCTTCGGCAAAAGGCTCGGGGGCCGACGTCGGTGTGGGCCGCGCCGGCGCGGCGGGAATAAAGAAATCTCCCTCGGCCGGGGTGGCTTCGGCCCGGCTCGGCGCCTTGGCCATCGATTCTTCGACGCGGGCGCTACCCTCCAGCGGCCGCACCGTCGATTCCTGCACCTGCTCGGCGGCTTTGGTCTCGGCTTGCACGGCGCGCGCAAGCGCGGTGGCCCGCGCTGCCGCCTCCGCGCCCGGAGCCTGCAGGCCGCCGAGTTCGGCTGCCGCCGGTGCCGGCGGATCGGGCCGCAGGGGAACCACTTCCGAGCCTTCGTGATCGGCCGGCTCGGGTACCTGCGCCGGCGGATATCCGGGCCCCCTCGCTCGGGCGTCGCCATCGTTGCGTCGCGCCATACCCTCCGATTCGATGCCGGTCGCAACTACCGAAACCCGCATGCTGCCCTCGAGCTTGTCGTCGAAGGTCGAACCGAAAATGATGTTCGCGTCCGGATCCACCTCGTCGCGGATGCGGTTGGCCGCCTCGTCGACCTCGAACAACGTCATATCCGGACCGCCGGTGATGTTGATCAGTACGGCCTTGGCGCCCTTCATCGTGACATCGTCCAAGAGCGGGTTCGAGATCGCCGCTTCGGCGGATTCGAGCGAGCGTTTGTCGCCCTCGGCCTCTCCCGTCCCCATCATCGCCTTGCCCATCTCCATCATGATGGTGCGGATGTCGGCGAAGTCGAGATTGATGAGGCCGGGCATGACCATCAGGTCGGTGACCCCGCGGACGCCCGAATACAGCACATCGTCGGCCATCTTGAAGGCGTCGGCGAATGTGGTTTTCTCGTTGGCGACCCGAAACAGGTTCTGGTTGGGGATGATGATCAAGGTATCGACGAACTCGTGCAGCTCCTCGATGCCCTGTTCGGCGATGGCGAAACGGTGTGCGCCCTCGAACTGAAACGGCTTGGTCACCACGCCGACCGTCAGTATTCCACACTCGCGGGCGAGCTGGGCGATGACCGGTGCCGCGCCGGTCCCGGTACCGCCCCCCATGCCCGCGGTGATGAACACCATGTGCGAGCCTTGCAGCTGATCGAGGATGGCGTCGCGGGCCTCCTCGGCGGCTGCGCGGCCAACGTCCGGGCGCGAGCCCGCCCCAAGCCCCTGGGTCAGGCCAATACCGAGCTGGATGCGGCGCTCGGTGAGCGACTGCGACAACGACTGGGCGTCGGTGTTCGTGACTACGAACTCCACGCCTTCGAGGTTGGCGCTGATCATGTTGTTGACGGCGTTGCCGCCGGCCCCGCCGACGCCGAAGACGACGATGCGCGGCTTCAGCTCTGTCGTTGATGACGGCATGCTGAGGTTAAGTGTCATTTCAGCCTCCAATGGTTCGACACATGTACTCCCTCGTCCCTTCCTGTGCTCCCTCCGGGTGGCGTTTGGCGCCCGCCGGTTCCGCTTTGTTTTGGTGCGGACACCCTATAAATGTGCATGGACCCACCGCCCGACGCGGACCAGTGGCCCAGCGATCGCTTCCTCGTCCCACGCCCCCGCGGTCAACGCCTCGGGGGTGCCGTGGAGCGCATGACTTAGGAGACCGGCGCAGGCCGCAAAGGCGGGTCCGCCGGTCGATTCCGCAAGCCCCGAAACTTTGATCGGACGGCCGACGCGGACTTGTTTATCGAGGATTCGCGCGGCCATGTCGGGGACGCCGTGCAGCAAGCTTGCCCCTCCGGTAAGTACCAGCCGCCGCCCCGCCGCGCGATGGTAGCCGCTCGCCTCCAGCCGCTCGCGCACCAGCTCTAGGGTCTCTTCGACACGTGGCCGGATGATTCCGACCAGAACCGACCGGGGGTGCGGGCTGGCGCTCTCGCCGCCGCTCTCACCCACTCGCGAGACGCGGATCATCTCGTTCTCGTCGGCGGGGCTCGCGACCGCGCTTCCATAAAGCGTCTTCAGGCGCTCCGCCTTGTCGGTCGGCGTCGACAGTCCGCGGGCGATGTCGTTGGTTATGTGCGCTCCTCCGACCGGAACCGAATCAGTGAAGGCAAGGTTGCCCTCGGAGAAAACCGCGATCCCGGTGGTGCCGCCGCCCATGTCCAGAACCGTCACGCCGAGATCCT
>CAYUNL010000101.1:0-8922 GCA_964446055.1 uncultured Alphaproteobacteria bacterium
GTGATCTGGCCCAGCACCTCTTCGGCCGAGAACGAGAAACCCCTGTCTTCGTAAAGCCGCATCGGCACCGCCTTGGCGCCCGAGAAGCGGATCACCGCCTCGTAGACCGGGAAGCCGGGGTCGGGAAACATGATCTCGGCGCCCGGTTCGCCGAGAATGAGGATGGCGAAGAACATCGTCACCTTGCCGCCGGGGACCACCAGCACCAGGTCGGGATCCACGGCGACGCCGCGGTTCGCGAGGATGTCGGCCGCCACCGCCTCGCGCAGCGGCTGGATGCCGTTGGCCGGGGTGTAGCCGTGATGGCCGTCCCTGAGCGCCTTGGCCGCCGCCTCGACGATGTTCTCGGCGGTCGGGAAATCGGGCTGGCCGATCCCGAGGTTGATGATGTCGCGGCCCTGGGCGACCAGCTCGGCGGCGCGCGCCAAGACAATGAACGCGCCCTCGGGCTTGAGTTCCGCCATCCGCTGGACGAGCTGCATGGTGCGGCGGTATAGCACCGATGACGGCGCGTGCGCTATCGGGAACGGAAACGTGAACGCCTATTCGGCGTTCGGCTCGACGCTTATGCTGGCGGGGATGAAAAAGACCAACGCCGTGTTCGCCGGGCTGGGCACGACGATCTTCGAGGTCTTCTCGAAGCTCGCGGCCGAGCACCAATCGATCAACCTCGGCCAGGGCTTCCCCGACGGCAATGGTCCCACCGACGTACGCGCGGTCGCGGCCCGGGCGCTCGAGGACCGGCCCAATCAGTACCCGCCGATGCTGGGTGTGCCCGAATTGCGCCAAGCGGTGGCGCGCCACGATGCGCGGTTCTACGGCCTGGATCTAGATTGGGAACGCGAGGTAATGGTGACCTCGGGCGCCACCGAAGCCTTGGCGGCAAGCCTGTTTGCGCTGTTGGAGCCTGGCGACGAGGCGGTGCTGTTCGAGCCGCTTTACGATTCCTACCTGCCCATCGTCCGCCGCGCCGGCGCCGAGCCCCGCCTGGTTCGCCTCGAACCTCCCGAATGGCGGGTCTCGCGCGAGGACTTGGACGCGGCCTTCTCGGCAAGAACCAAGCTGGTGGTGTTGAACACGCCGATGAACCCCGCGGGCAAGGTGTTCACCGCCGAGGAGCTGGCGCTGGTTGCCGACGCGCTACGGCGCCATGACGCCTACGCGGTGTGCGACGAAGTCTACGAGCACATTGTCTTCGACGGCCGGCGCCATGTTCCGCTCGCCGGCCTTCCCGGCATGGCCGAGCGCTGCGTGCGCATCGGCTCGGCGGGCAAGACGTTCTCGCTCACCGGCTGGAAGGTGGGCTACTTGCGCGCGGCCCCGGATCTGTTGGCCGCGATCGCCAAGGCCCACCAGTTTCTCACCTTTACCACCCCGCCCAACCTGCAGCGCGCGGTGGCCTACGGGCTGGACAAGGACGATGCCTACTTCAGCGGTCTCAGCCGCGAGATGGAAGCCAAGCGCGACCGTCTTGCCGGGGGCCTCGCGTCTGTGGGTTTCGCGGTCGCCGACTGCGCGGGTACCTATTTCCTCAACGCCGACTTCCGGCCCTTGGGCTTCGGCGACGACGACGAGGCCTTCTGCGCCCATATCACCGCCAAGGCCAAGGTCACCGCGCTGCCCACCAGCGCCTTCTACCACGACGGCGCCGTCCGCCATCTCGCGCGCTTTTGCTTTTGCAAGGACGATGCGGTGCTCGACGAGGCCGTGAGCCGCCTCGCCCGCCACTTCGCCGCGGACGCCTCGGTTTGACATAGATCAGAGTGGTACGCCAGTGGCCATGTACCCTACTTTGGCCAGGTCTCCCAGCTGCGGTTTCCGCCATGCCGTTATCGCGCTACTCGGCCCTTAAGCCCTTTGCCTATCCGGGCAAGCTCCGCGCCCTCCGCTCGGGCCGGCTCTCCGCACCCGTGCACATCCGGCTCAAGCCGACCAACGTGTGCAATCACGCATGCTCGTTTTGCGCGTATCGAAGCGACGCCCTGAAGCTGGGCGAGGACATGACCGAGCGCGACCGCATCCCGCGGGCGAAAATGATGGAAATCGTCGAGGATCTGATCGAGATCGGCGTCGATGCGGTGACCTTCTCGGGCGGCGGCGAGCCGCTTATCTACCCGCATTTCGCCGAGACCGTGGCGGCGCTCGGCGAGGGCGGCATTCGGGTGGCGGCGTTGACCAACGGCTCGCGGCTGACCGGCAAGGCGGCGGACGCGCTGGCCACGCACGCGACCTGGATCAGGGTCTCCATCGATGGCCGGGATGCTCAGAGTTACGCTCGCTATCGCCAGACCCGCGAGACCGAATTCGGCCAGGTCATGGCCAATCTCACCGCCTTTGCCGCACGGGGTTCTTCGTGCGTGCTCGGCGCCAACATCATCATCGACAAGGACAACGCCGAACACCTTTGCGGGCTCGCCACCTCACTCAAGGGCTGCGGCGTAAAGAACGTCAAGCTCGCCCCGGTCATCGTCAGCAACGATGGCGCTGAAAACAACGCCTATCACGCGCCCCTCCGCGATACCGTGCGGGCCGAGGCCGAGCGTATCCGCGAACTGTGTGGGTCGCGCTTCGACATGGTGGATGGCTATCATGCCATGGAGGAGGATTTCGACAAGGCCTACCACGCCTGCTCGATGGCCCGGCTACTGACGGTGATCGGTGCCGACTGCAGCGTCTACACTTGCCAGGACAAGGCCTACACCCGATCGGGCGCCTTGGGCTCGATCGAGAAGCGTCGGTTCGCCGATTTTTGGTTCTCCGAGGACAACGGCAACGCGCTCGAGGCGCTCGATCCCTCCGTGGTTTGCCGTCACCACTGTGTGGCCGACGCCAAGAACCGGATGCTCAACGAGTATCTCTCGCTCGATCCCGACCACCGCGCGTTCGTCTGACCGCTGCCTCGGCGAGGTGTCGGCGCGCTCCTTGACGCGCCGCGCCGCTTGCCCGTAAACAGGACACCCCTACGGCGGGTGTAGCTCAGGGGTAGAGCGCCAGATTGTGGATCTGGAGGTCACGGGTTCGAGACCCGTCACTCGCCCCAATCTTTTCAAGGGGTTAGCGGAGGACGCTCCGCAGGCGGTGAGGCGCGGGTACCACATGGGTACCACGCGAGCTCGACTCGGGGCGCTCACGGGGCTCGCTCTCCGGCCGGCTCGCGAGAAAATCATCGCAGTAGAGGACCGAAGCGAAATGCGGGCGACAACGGGAATGGCATTCAAGAGGTCGGCAGTTCGATTCTGCTCGGCTCCACCAATCTTTTCAACGGGTTATACTAGATCGGGCCGACGACGCTTCCACTTGGCTTGGAAGGGATCGACGAGAGCGCCGCGGTCGACGTCGAGGTCGAGGCCGGTGCATTCTCGGTCCACGACCCGTTCATTGTGCATGGCTCAAACCCCAACCGCTCGTCGCGCCGGCGTTGCGCCGTCACGATCAAGTACATTTCGACCGACGTCAAATTCGACCGCGACTACGTCTCGCCAACCAAATTCGACTGGCACGGCGTGCGGCTTTGCCATGCACGCGGCGCGCGCGGCGCGCACACGTACTGGAACTAACACCGCTCACTCTAGGAGGAGAATGAATGACGACGGGACCGCGAGCGCCGAGTGCGCGAGACGTTTTGGAAATGGCGTCCGACTTCGGAATCGATATGGAGGCGGACGAGGCGGCGACCTATGCCCGCCTGATGGGACCGGCGCTCCACGCCTTTCGGCGGCTCGAGGAGCTCCCCGAACAGAAGCCGCCCGTCAAGTATCCGCGCACGCCGGGCTACCGGCCCAAGACCGCGGATAACCCGTACAACGCCTGGTACTGGCGTACCGAGATCGAAGGCGCGACCGAGGGTCCATTGAAGGGTGAGCGCATCGGCGTCAAGGACGCGATCTGCGTCGCCGGTGTGCCAATGATGAACGGCTCGCAGATGCTCGAGGGCTATGTACCCGATATCGATGCCACGATCGTGACCCGTCTGCTCGATGCCGGGGCGATCATCGCCGGCAAGACGAATGCCGAAGACTGCTCTATGTCGGGTGCCGGCCATACCTGCGCGCTGGGGCCGGTGCACAACCCGCACAAGCCAACGCACGGAGCGGGCGGTTCCTCGGGTGGAAGCGCGGCGGCGCTCGCGGCCGGCGATGTCGACATGGCACTTGGCGGCGATCAGGGCGGTTCGATCCGCGTTCCAGCAGCGTGGTCGGGGGTTTACGGCCTCAAGCCCACGTATGGGCTCGTGCCCTATACGGGTTGTGCGATGATCGAGATGACGCTCGACCACGTCGGGCCAATGGCCAACTCCACCGAGGGCGTGGCGCGGATGCTCTCCGTCATCGCCGGACCCGATCCCTTCGATCCGCGCCAGCGCGGCGTCATTCCGAAAGATTTCGTACGCGATTACCGCCCCGCGTTGGAGCGCGGCATCAAGGGCGTGAAGATCGGTCTGATCAAGGAGGGCTTCGCTCAGCCGGGCTTCGCGGACCTCGGATTCCCCGCCAGCGAGAAGGTGGTGGACGAGAAGGTCATGGCCGCGGCGAGGCGCCTGGAGAGGCTCGGCGCCGAGGTGAGCGAGGTTTCGATCCCC
Organism: uncultured Alphaproteobacteria bacterium; assembly: GCA_964446055.1. Classification (GTDB taxonomy): domain Bacteria; phylum Pseudomonadota; class Alphaproteobacteria; order VGEJ01; family VGEJ01; genus CAYUNL01. The sequence goes on from CAYUNL010000101.1 coordinate 4,580, forward strand.
ATGCATATTATGGGTCCCTACATCTTCCGCGGCATCATCCTCGAGGGCGCGGCCGATTTCATGATCCGTGGCAATGGCGCCGGCACCAACTGGGCCGGTTTCTACAACACCACGCTCGCCGAGGCTTTCGCCCGCGGTCGTCTCGCGCGCGCCAACGATATGGCTCCGTCTGTTCGGATCGTCCTGTTCATGGGCGACTATCTAAAGCGCAACTATCATGGCCGCTACTACGCCAAAGCGCAGAACGCTCGCCACCTTCTGACCGAGGCATACGACGAGGCACTCGAGCGTTTCGACCTGCTGGTCATGCCAACGGTGCCGATCCGGGCGACCCCGCTGCCCTCGCCGGATCACTCAATCGAGGAGGACCTGATGTTGACCGCGACCATGCCGGGAAACACATGCCAGGGCGACGTCACCGGCCATCCCTCGATGAGCGTTCCATGCGGCATGGCCGATGGTCTGCCGATCGGTATGATGATCACCGGCCGGCATTTCGAAGACTCTCAGGTCATATCGGCGGCGGCGGCCTTCGAAAGCGTTAGCCAATGGCGCACCGTTTGAAGTGCATTCCGGTGTTAGCGGGCTTGCTGGACGCTCTGGCGGCATTCGAGCCCAGATCACGGAACTGGAACTCCTGGGCCCACGCTGGCAACAACCTCGTCGCCGTCCTCGCGGGATTGGCTGATGCTTAACCTAGGCTCGGACTTGACAGTCAACTGTGCAATTCCGAGTATTGGTGTCCCCGTACTCACAAGCCATCGCCATAGCAAAAACGCCATGACCTATCGGACGTTTGGAGGTCGAGAATGGCCCGACGAGGATCTTGTCCTGCCCCACGGCCAGCACACGGCCGGTCATGCACTCGGTATCTTGTTACTGGACGAATTCTACTGGCCCTTCATGCCAGGTGACGTCGCCAATGCGACGACCTTCGATTTCCCCGTGTTGCATAAGATCGTCGAGGGTTCGAACCTGGCGACGACCAAGGGCAACGACGCCGAAACGGCGCGCTTGCTGATCGAGGCGGCGCTGGAACTACAATCCCAAGGCGTCAGGGCGATCGTCGGTGGGTGTGGCTTCTTCGGAAACTTTCAGAGCCGGCTCGCCGAGGCATTGGAGGTTCCGGTGTTCCTGTCCAGCCTGATGCAAATTCCTATGGTCCTCCAGGCCATCAAACCGGACGCAAAAGTTGCCGTCTTCAGCGATGTCGGCTCGTTGACCGACGAGCTGTTCGGCGCTTGTGGCGTCAACCAGCTTGACCGCATTACCAAGGTACATTCGACAGGGCTGCCAGAAACCCAGAAACAGTTCGCGACCGGTCGCCTCAATCCCGCCATTTATGTCGAGCAGCTCGTCCAATTGGCGAGCGACCATGTCGCGGAGAATCCCGATGTCGCCGTGATCGTCGCCGAGTATACGGAGTTCCCGACGTTCGCCCATGCCGTCCAGGATGAGGTCGGGCTGCCGGTGTTCGACACTACGACCCTGGCCCACTGGGTCTACGACAGCGTCGTGCGCAAACCCTTCCCGGGACGATTTTGAGCGATTACGTTACCTCTTCGGGGCACGGCCACATCGGGCTGACCACCGCCGCCACCACCGGGCGCGCCGTCGCCGACCTCGCCGCCGGCCGCGACCCCCGCGGTTTCTCGATCATGGCATTCGGTGGCTCGGGCGGGGTGCATGCGGTGTCGCTCGCCCGCGAACTCAAGGCCAAGCGGGTCATCGTGCCGCCGGCCGGTGGGGTGTTTAGCGCCGTCGGGTTGCTGCTCGCAAACCTCGAACTAAACCTCAGCCGCGCCTTTCCGGGGCTCGCCGCGGCGATGGATCTGGCGGAAATGGAACGCGTCTACAGCGCGATCGAAACCGAGATCGTCTCCCGCCTCGGCCACTCCAGGGCAGATGTCACGCTCAGCCGATGGGCCGACATGCGTTACGCCGGGCAGGCATTCGAGATCACGGTGCCCTTGACTGAAACACCGATCGAGGCATCCGCGATCACCGCGCTCGGCCAGCGCTTCGAGCGCGAGCATCAGCGGCGCTACGGACACAGCTTCGAAGGCGCTTACCCGCTCGAGACGGTAAACCTGCGTGCCATCGGCACGGTGAGGCCGGCGCAAGCGCGCGTTATCGCCGGCACCGCGTCCGAGGACGCAGTGCCGGAATCGACGCGGCGGGTGTACTTTGGACCCGAGGTCGGCGTTATCGAAACGCCGGTCGTCAGCCGCTCCGGAATCTCGGCCGATGCGCGCGCCGGACCGCTTATTATTGAAGAATACGAAGGCACCGTCATCGTCCCACCCGGCTGCGATGCGCACCTCGATGCGACCACCAGTATCATCATCGAAGATCGCGAAAGCCAATGACCCAAGCCAGCGAAACCCAATCCCACGGCGCGAACGAGCCGGACTTTGATCCCTTCGTTCTCGAAATCCTCAAGAGCGCCTTCGATACCGTCGCCGACGACATGGCGCTGATCCTGTTGCGCACCTCCTATTCCAGCATCGTCCGAGAATCGATGGACTTCTCGACCGCCATTTGCGACGTCTACGGCCAGACCCTGGCCCAAGGCTGTACCGCGCCGATGCACCTTGGCAGCTTCTACGACGCCATGCGCAACCTGATTACCGAGTACGAGGGCCGGATCGATCCGGGAGACATCTTCATCTTCAACGACCCCTACGTCGCCGCCGGTCAACACCTGCCCGACATTTACATCGTCAAACCGGTGTTTGATGAAGCGGTGCTGGCCGGCTGGGCGACGACGATCGCGCATCACTCCGACGTCGGCGGCATCGTCGCCGGCTCCAACGCCCTCGGCGCGCCCGAGATATACGCCGAAGGATTGCGGTTGCCGGTGATCAAATTCATGGAGCGGGGAAAACCGGTAAAGGTGGTGTGGGACATCATCGCCCTCAATGTGCGTACCCCCGACAAAGTGCTCGGCGATTTGCAGGCCCAGGTCGCGTCGTGCACCACCGGTGAGCGCGAGCTCAAGGAGTTGTTCGCACGCTATGGCGTGGAGACAGTCACCGAATACGCGCACCATCTGCACGACTATGCCGAGCGGCTAGCGCGCGCCGAGTTCCGCGACATCCCCGACGGCACCTACCGCTTCACCGATCACATCGACGGCTTCGGCGCCGACCCGCAAGAGCTTGTTCTGGAGGCCGCGGTGACGGTCAAGGGCGATAGCGTGAGCGTGGACTGGACCGGCAGTTCGGACCAGGTCGAGGGCGGCATCAACTCGCCCCTACCCTTCACCAAAGCATGCAGTTATACGGCGCTGCGCTCGATCATGCCGGCCGAGGTCCCCAACTGCTACGGCTACACCCGCGCTATCGAGACGATCGCGCCCGAGGGCTCGATCATGAACCCGGTCCTGCCAGGGCCGTGCGGAGCGCGCGGCATCACCGGCTACCGCATGATCGACGCGCTGTTCGGGGCACTCGCCCAAGCGGTTCCCGACCGCGTCCGCGCCGATGGTTCCGGAGGCTCGACGCTGCCCACCATCAGCGGTTGGCGCGATGGCGCGCCGTACGTTTTCTGCGAGACCTTCATGGGCAACTCCGGCGGTTCGTCAACCTCGGATGGCCAGGACGGCGCCCCGCACATCGGCGCCAACCAGTGCAACGTGCCGGTTGAAATGATCGAGTCCAGCTACCCTCTGCGCATCGACAGTTACGGCCTGGTTCCCGACACCGGCGGGCCGGGCACGTACCGCGGCGGGCTTTCGCTCGTCCGCGAGTACCGCATCCTCGCCGAAACCGCCGAGCTCAACGTGCGCTCGGACAAACGGCGCCGGCCGCCGCACGGACTGTTCGGCGGCAAGGAGGGGACGCCGTCGTGGAACATCATCAATCCAGGCACCGATGACCGGGTGCTGCCGGTCCTATTGATGGCGCCCGAACGGCTGCGCGGCGGCGATGTCTTCCGCCACGTCATGTCGGGGGCCGGAGGCTACGGCAATCCGCTTGAGCGCGATCCCGAGCACGTGCTCGACGACGCGATCGCCGAAAAGGTCAGCATCGAACGCGCCGCCGCCGATTATGGCGTCGTTATCGAAGCCGGCGAGCCGCCAACCCTCGACGCCGCGGCCACGACACGACTTCGCGAAGAAATGAGCGCCAACGGCGGCGCCCGCGCAATGTGATTGGCCTCGGAAGCAACGAGTGGCGCGCAATCCTGCGGCAGCCACGACACCGTTACCGGCTCCACATCGGATGGCACCCGATCGCCGTACTTGGCCTTGATCACCCCTTCGTGGGTCTCACCGCGATCAATGTCTACCCACAGCACATCTATCCTCGGTGCTGCTGATTGCTTCTCCAGCTTGGATA
>CAYUNL010000101.1:8932-9428 GCA_964446055.1 uncultured Alphaproteobacteria bacterium
TCTCCTGCGGCAACCACGACACCGTAACCGGTTCCACACAGCACGCTCCATGCCGTGCCCACCGAGGTGGGATGGTGTTAGGCGGCTCTGCCGGGCATACTTCGGGCAAGAGCGCCTCGATCATGGCGCGGGGAGGCACGTCGAGATGATGCGGCGATTGGTGCTCGTCGTTGCCCTGCTGATGTGGGCACCGGCCCATGCGGCCCTGGACGTGGATTTCGGGCGCTACCACGCGCTCGTGATTGGCATCAACGACTACAAGAACCTGCCGAAGCTGGAGACGGCGGTCAACGACGCCACCGCCGTCGCCGATGTGCTGCGCCAGCGGTATGGGTTCGAGGTGACGCTGTTGCTCAATCCGGGCCGTTCGGATGTGATCCGGGCGCTGGACAAGCTGCGGGGCGAACTGACCGAGCGCGACAACCTCTTGGTCTACTACGCCGGGCATGGGGTGCTCGACATGGAGTCCGATATCGGATTCTGGATGTCGGTGGAC
>CAYUNL010000102.1:0-9411 GCA_964446055.1 uncultured Alphaproteobacteria bacterium
GCTTTCCGTCTTCAGCCAGCCGTAGGCGTTGCCGCCCTTGACGACGACGGTGGCCGACTTGATGCCGGCCTCTTCGCCCGGGCTCTCGGCGACCCACTCCACCTTGAGGCCGCGCTTTTCAGCCCAGCGGGTGTACATGCGGAGCAGCATCTCGGCCCAGTCCTGGCTCTCGGTTCCACCCGCCCCGGCGTGCACCTCGAGATAGGCGTCGTTGGCGTCCGCCTCGCCCGATAGCAAACTCTCGAGCTCCTGGGTCTCGAGCCGGTCGCGGAGCTCGCCGAGTGCCGCCTCGGCCTCGGCCGCGATCGCCGCGTCGCCCTCGGACTCGCCAAGCGCAATTAGCTCGACGGTCTCTCGAAACTCGCTGTCGACCGCGCGGCAGCGCTCGATGGCCTCGGTCAGCCGGGTGCGCTCACGCATCACCGTCTGCGCTGCCTGCGGGTCGTCCCAGAGGGTTGGATCTTCGGCCCGAGAATCGAGCTCGGCGAGGCGCGCTAGGGCGTTGTCCCAGTCAAAGACGCCCCCTGAGGCGCTCTAGGCCCTGCTCGATCTCATCGTGGAGCGCAGCGATATCGGCGCGCACGCGCTGGCCTCCCTGGACTACCGTGGCCCTAATATAGTCCGCTCGTGGCCTCGCGTGGAGTCACCCCGGTGGCAAACTCGGAGCCATCGAGGACCGGACGATCCACATCCGGTTCGGTGCCCGGCCGGAAGGCCTCGAAGATGACGTCCTGATCGCTGGGCTGGGCCGGCAGGCCGGTCGCCGCGGAGACTCGCACCAAGCGTACGCCGCTCGGGATGCGGAAGGGAATCGCGGGCTCGTCGCCGAGCGCCGCGGCCATTACGTCTTTGAAGATCGGCGCCGCCACGCTCGATCCAGTCTCACCCCTTCCCAAGCTGATCGGCTCGTCGAAGCCGACATACACACCGACCGCGAGGTCGGGCGAGAAGCCGATAAACCAGGTGTCCTTGCTCTCGTTGGTGGTCCCGGTCTTGCCGGCGAGCGGGATGCCGAGGGCGGCGATGCGGCGGCCGGTCCCGCGCCGAACCACGCCCTCGAGCAGCGAAACCATCTGGTACGCGGTGGTCGGATCAACCACGGTGGCGCGGGAATCGGGGATCGCCGGCGGGGACTGTCCGCGCCACGCGGTCGACACGCAGCCCCGGCAGGGGCGGTCGTCATGGCGCAAGACGGTTCGGCCGCGGCGGTCCTGGATGCGGTCGATCAAGGTCGGGGTAATGCGTTTGCCGCCGTTGACGAACATGGCGTAGCCCGCGGTCATGCGCATCAACGTGGTCTCACCGGCCCCGAGCGCCATCGACAGGATGGGCGGCATCGAATCTACGACGCCGAAACGGACCGCCGATTCGATCACCCTTTCGATGCCGATGTACTGGGCCAGTCGCACGGTCATCAGGTTGCGTGATTTCTCGATCCCGAGCCTGAGCGTCGAGGGGCCGTAGAACTTGCGGGTGTAGTTGGCGGGCTTCCACTTGCCGAGCCCGGGTCCTTGGTCGATGACAAAGGGGGCGTCGAGGATCAGGCTCGACGGCGTGAAGCCGTGCTGGAGCGCGGCCGCGTAGACAAACGGCTTGAACGACGAGCCGGGTTGACGGAGCGCCTGCGTGGCGCGATTGAACTCGCTCGCCTCGAAGCGATAGCCGCCGGCCAGCGCGAGCACCCGACCGGTATGCGGATCGAGAGCCACTACCGCGCCGTTGATCTCGGGTATCTGGCGGAGGCGAAAAGTCCCTGGAGGTGCGTCGGCCAAGCCCTCCACCGCAATGATGTCGCCGCGGGCAACCACCTGTCGAGGATGGGTTACCTGGGGGCCGAGCAATTGACCCTCGAGCCACGGCCGCGCCCAAATCATTTCGTCGAGCGGGACGAAGCCGCGCGTGGCGTCATCGAGCCCCACCTCCACGGCGCGGTCCGAGATCCCGAGAACCACGGCAAGTCGCCAATCGCCAAGTGCGGGCGGCCGTTCGATCTGGGCCAGCTGCCTCGGCCAATCGACGCCGAGCGCGATGCGCCCGATCGGCCCGCGCCAGCCGTGCCGCTGGTCGTAGGCGATCAGACCCTCGCGCAGCGCCTGCTCGGCTAAGGCTTGCAGGCGCGGGTCCATCGTGGTGCGAACCGAAAGCCCACCCTCGTAGAGCGCCTTCTCGCCATAACGCTCAGAGAGTTCGCGCCTCACCTCCTCGGCGAAGTGCGGGGCGTTCACGAAATCGGCCTCGCCGCGCGGACGGACTTCCAGGGCCTGCGCCTGTGCGAGCGCCGCATCCTCGGCCGACACGAAACCCTCTTCCAGCATGCGCGCGATAACCCAGTCGCGCCGGACCTTGGCGGCATCGGCGTTGTGCACCGGGTCGTAGTTGCTGGGCGCCTTGGGGAGCGCGGCGAGGTAGGCGATCTCGGCCAGGTCAAGTTCGTCGAGCGAGGCGTTGAAGTAGTTGAGCGCCGCCGCGGCCACGCCGTAGGAACCGTAGCCGAGGTAGATCTCGTTCAAATAGAGTTCGAGAATGCGGTCCTTGTCATCGAGCGCGCGCTCGATGCGGATCGCCAGAATCGCCTCCTTGATCTTGCGTTCGATAGAGACCTCGTTGGACAAGAGGAAGTTCTTCGCCACCTGCTGGGTGATCGTCGAGCCGCCAACCGGCCGCCGGTCGACGTCTCCAAGGCGCCTGAGGTTGGTGATCCCGGCGCGCAGGATGCCCATCGGGTCCACACCGAAGTGGCTATAGAAGTTCTTGTCCTCGGCCGCGAGGAACGCGTTGATCAGGCGCTTGGACATGGCTTCGACCGGGACGAAGACCCGTTTTTGCCTTGCGTACTCGGCCAACAGCCGACCGTCGCCCGCATGCACGCGGGTCACCGTCGGCGGTTCGTAGTCCTTGAGCTGATCGTACTGCGGCAGGTCACGCCCGTAGTGCGAGAATACGAATATGCCGCCGCCCGCGCCGGCAAGGGCCAACACCAATACTACGGCGAACAACACTCCCAGCACGTTCAGGGTACGCATGATCGGTCGGTGGCTGGCGGCGGTCGAATCGCCAAAAACTTACCATATTCGCCAAATGTGGCCGAGGTGTGGCTATTCGTGCGCGTCTAGTCGTCAAAGAACCGGTCGATTCCGCGGACCAGCGCTTCGACCAAAAGGGCGCGGCCCGTGGCTGAAGACAGCAGCGCCTCGTCCTCGGAGTTCGACAGATAGCCAAGCTCGACCAGCACCGAGGGTACGTCCGGCGCCTTCAACACCGCAAAACCCGCTTGGCGCCGCGAGTTTCGCAGCACCGCCGCGTTCTTCGCGATCTCGGGAATCAGCAGGTTGGCGAACTGGACTGAGAGGTTCATCGTCTCGCCCTGGGCGAGGTCGATGAGAATCTGGGACACCACGTCATCTCGCCCGGAGAGATCGAGGCCGGCGATGATGTCGGCCCGGTTCTCTTTCTCGGCCAAAGCGGCCGCCTCACCATCGGAGGCATCCTCGGAAAGGGTGTAGACCGAGGCGCCCCGGTGCCGCCGGTTCTTGATGGCGTCGGCGTGAAGGGAAACGAACAGCTCGGCGGCGGCGTCGCGGGCCTTGGATACGCGATCGCGGAGCTTGACGAAAACATCGGCGTCGCGGGTCATAAGCACATGGTATCGGTCGCCAGCCACCAACCTCGTCCTTAGCTCGCGCGCAAGCGCCAAGGTCACGTCTTTCTCGTGGATTCCGTTCACCCCGATGGTCCCCGGATCGACCCCGCCGTGCCCCGGATCAAGGACGACCACGCGCTTGCCGCTGGGGCTAGCCTGCGTTTCGCCGAGCGAATCGGGGGGCGCGCTGGGCGGCGAGGCCTGGAAGGACGCGGCGCTGACGCTCGCGACATCTAGAACGAAGCGATATGGGATTTGCCCTTGCGGCGGCAGGATGAACGCATTGCGAACCTCCACCGGGCCGGAAACGTCGAGCACCAAGCGTTCGACGCCGGCGCGAAAACTACCGAAACGAAAACTCTCGATCAGGCCGCCGGTCTCGACCACCTCGCCACCGAAGATGCGCCATGTAACGTCCGGGAAGTCGATCACCACACGGTAGGGCTTATCGAGCGTGAACACCTCGTACTCGACCGCCTCGCTGAGCTCCAGCACGAACCGGGTCATCGAGGCGTGTTCGCCGGTGCGGACCGCCGTCACGACAGCCCCGGCCGCGGCCTGCGTCGCCACCAGCATGAGCGTGCAGCAGGTCAACGCGCCTCTGCGAATCAAGCTCCAAGCAGGGAACATGTAGTGGTGCCTCCCTGGGCAACTACTACATATAACGACAATCGGCGTGACACAATATCCCCGCGGGGGCTCGATTTCTATCCGGATGCGGAGTCGGCGCCGACAAACGGATTGTCGCGGGCACACACGGTGACTTATGATCGCGGTTGCGAACTGCCTCAGCCGCCCCTGCTCCGAGGCGAAAGCGCCGCCCGTTGATCGGACGACGCGCCGAGGGCTTGGCGGTCACCGGCAAGGTCATGGGCTGGCGCGTCGAGTGGTGCGCCGCATGCCCGGGCCGGTGCGAGGTGAATGTGGAATCCGAGGCCGGTCCCGTCGCAGGGACTACGGCAGCCCGGGCCGAGGCGTTACCCACTCCGGTGGCCGACGTCAGGCATAGGGCGCCGCCGGCCTCGCATAAAACGACGGGCCACCGCCCCCTGTTCGCAGGGCGGGTCGCGCCCGTCCCGGAGAACTTCCAATGGCTGCGCGCATACTAATTGACGCGGCCCACCCAGAGGAAACAAGGGTGGCCGTGGTTCGCGGTAGCCGACTCGAAGAATTCGACTTCGAATCGGCCACCAGAAAACCCCTGAGAGGCAATGTATACCTGGCGAAGGTGACCCGCGTTGAGCCCTCGCTGCAGTCGGCCTTCGTCGACTTCGGTGGCAACCGCCACGGGTTCCTGCCCTTCAACGAGATCCACCCCGACTACTACCAGATTCCGATCGAGGACCGGCAGGCCTTGTTGGAACGTGAAGCCGAGCAGACGGCGGAGGAGGGCGCGGAGGATATCCGGTCCGAGGCCGCGGAGGCGACCGCTCCGGGGGAACCCGGTGTCGACGAGCCAGAGGCAGCTGAGGCCAGCGCCGAAGACAACGCCGAGGGTCCAGACGCCAAGTCGGAATCCGAATCCGAAGCGGCGCTCGAGGACGTCGAGTCAGTGGGCGGTGACGACGATATAGACGACGCGCGGGCACGACAGAAGAAGTGCAGTCGACCGTACAAGTTTCAGGAGGTCATCAAGCGACGCCAAATCCTCCTCGTACAGGCTGTCAAGGAGGAGCGCGGCAACAAAGGCGCGGCGCTAACGACGTATCTGTCGTTGGCCGGCCGTTATTGCGTACTGATGCCCAACACCCCGCAGGGCGGTGGCATAAGCCGCAAGATCGTCGACACGACGGACCGCAGCCGATTGAAAGCGGTGATGAGCAGCCTCGACATCCCCGACGGCATGGGCCTCATCGTTCGCACCGCCGGCATGGAGCGGAACAAGGCGGAGATCCGGCGCGACTATGAGTATCTCGTTCGTTTGTGGGACACCATACGCACGCGGACCCTGAGCTCAACCGCACCGTCGCTGATCCACGAGGAGGCGAACCTCATCAAGCGCTCGATTCGCGATCTCCACGCCAAGGACGTGAGCGAGATTCTGGTCGAGGGCCCGGAGGGATACCGCACCGCCAAGGGGTTCATGCGCGCGCTTATGCCGAGTCACACCAAGCGGGTGCAGCCCTACGAGGACGCCGTGCCCTTGTTCCAGCACTTCCAGGTGGAACGCGAGCTCGATTCCATTCACGACACCACCATTCAGCTTAGGTCGGGCGGCTACATCGTCATCAACGCCACCGAAGCGCTGGTCGCCATCGACGTCAACTCGGGCCGCGCCACCAAGGAGCGCAACATCGAGGAAACGGCGCAGAAGACGAACCTCGAAGCCGCCGAGGAGGTGGCGCGGCAACTGCGAATCCGTGACCTTGCCGGACTCATCGTGATCGATTTCATCGACATGACCCATATGCGCAACGTCCGCGCCGTCGAACGCCGCTTCAAGGATTCGCTGAAGAGCGACCGCGCACGTATTCAGGTGGGCCGCATCAGCGCCTTCGGCCTGATGGAGATGTCGCGCCAGCGGCTTCGCACCAGCGTGCTGGAGGCAAGCACCACGGTTTGCCCTAGCTGCGCGGGCAACGGCGTCGTCCGTTCGACCGAATCGGCGGCGCTGCAGATCCTGCGGGCGCTCGAGGAAGAAGCGTCGCGCAACCCCGATTATGATGTCACGGTTTATCTGGCGGCGCGGCTGGCGATCTATCTGTTGAACGAGAAGCGGTTGACGCTCGTCTCGCTGGAAACGCGATACAACGTGAAGATCGTCATGGCCCCCGACGACAGTCTAGTCGCGCCCGAATATCGGCTCGAGCGCGGCGCTTTCCGGTCCGCGCGAGCGGCACCTGTCAGCGATGCCGACGCGCCCGCGACGAGCGAGGCCGAGGCAGACCTCGACGCTGTGCCCGAGCGCGACGACGACGAGGTCGAGGACGAGCAAGCGCAGAAGAAACGTCGGCGCCGCGGCAGACGCGGGGGGCGCCGGCGCACGCGGGGCGCACGCGAGGGCGATGCCGCGGCGGCTCCGACCGCCGCCGAGCCCGGCGATGGGGGCGATCTGGCGCAAGTCAGCGAAGGAGCGCCGCCAGACGCCGCTCCGGTTGGGGAGGCGGCCCCACGCAAGCCGCGGCGAAGACGTGCTCGCCGGCCCAGGAACGCCGAGCGGACGGCCGTCGCCCCACCCACCGCGGCGGGCGAGCCGGCCGACGAGATTTCGGTTGATGATCTCGGAGCGGATGCGGTGGCGGACGTCGAGCCCCAAGAGCAGCCGTCGGGACGCGCCGATGAGGCGACGGTCGACGCACCCGGACCTGTGGCGCCGGTCGCGACCGCGCTGGAACCTGCGCCATCGCCCGAGGCGGCGATGCCGACGGACGAAGTCGGGCAACCGCAAGTCGCCGCCGACGTTGCGGAGGCCGCCTCAGAGCCGCGGCGCCGCGGCTGGTGGCGACGCGCGACCGGCCAGGGCTGAGGCCAAAGAGGCGCCGCTACCCGAGCCAAGCACCGAGACGCCGCACCGCTTCGTCGACGTCTTCGGTTGTTCCGGCAAAGCAAAACCGGAGGTAGCGGTGGCCACGCTCGACGTCGAAATCGATTCCCGGCGTCGCCGCCACGCCTGCCTCGTCCAGCATGCGACGGCAGAACTCGGCGCTGTCGCCGGTCAGCCCGCTGACGTCGGCGAAGACGTAAAAGGCGCCGTCCGCCGGCGCCATGTCGCCGAAGCCCATGCCTGGAAGCGCGGCCAGCAGTTTCGCCCGGTTGCGGGCGTAGCGGGCGACGTTGGCGTCCAACTCTTCGCCGCAGTCAAAGCCGTGGAGGGCCGCATGTTGCGACAGTCCCGGCGGCGAGATGAAGAGGTTCTGTGCCAGCCGTTCGACCGGCCGCGTCAGATCCTCGGGCACCACTATCCAGCCCAGCCGCCACCCGGTCATGCAGAAGTACTTCGAGAAACTGTTGATGACGACTACGTCGTCGCCATAGCGCAGCGCAGTCTCGGCGGGACGTTCGTAGGTGATGCCGTGATAGATCTCGTCCGAGATGAAGCGAACGCCCCGTTCGGCACAATAGGCGATGATCTCCTGGAAGGCGGCCGGATCCATCATGCTGCCGGTCGGATTTGCCGGCGAGGCGACGAGCAGCCCGGCGATCTGCCCGCCCGCTGCGTCAACCAGCGCCGGCGAGGGCTGAAAGCGGGTCTCCGGTCCCGCCGCCAGCAGGACCGGATCGAGGGCGAGGGCAGTCAGAATATTTCGGTACGCGGGATAGGAGGGCGTCGCCAGGGCGATCCGGTCCCCCGGATCGAAGGCGCTTAGAAAGGTCAGCAGAAAGGCCCCCGAAGAGCCCGTCGTCACCGCTATGCGTTCGCTCGGCACCTCGATTCCATAGCGCTCGCCGTAGTGGCGTGCGATGCGCTCGCGGAGGGCGGGTAGCCCGAGCGCTTCGGTGTACCCCAGGTGGACGCTCGAAACCGCAGCCTTCGCAGCCTCGCGAACGCGAACCGGCGCGCCGCTCGTGGGCTCGCCAACCTCCATGTGGACCACGGCCTTGCCCGCGTCGTCGGCGGCGTTGGCCGCCTTCAAGACTTCCATGGCATGAAACGGCGACACCGCGCCGCGCCGCGATGCCTTCACCGGCAAGCTCTCACGAGCCTCCGCCGAGCGCGAGCCCAAAGCCGCGAGGATCGACCTCGAAGCTGCAGGTCGCGGGCCGGCGGACGATCCCGCCGAGGCAGCGCATGGCGTTGACCAGGCCCAGTTCGGACGCCGGCCGATAGAAATGCCCGCGTTCCCACAGCGCGGCAAGCGCGGCCTTGTCGAGGGCAGGCTCGTAGTAGAGTTGATCGGGGACGCCGGGGTGAAACACCCGCGGCCCGGCGATAGCCTGGTCAAGTGGTGCGCGGTCGTACAAGGCGGCGAACGTGCTCCGTATCATTGCCGCCGGCGCGGAAGCCCCGCCCGAGGCCGCCGCGGCGTAGACGATGCCGCCGATCTCACGATCGCCGACCAGTACCGGTCCAAGGTAGGCCGACGAATCCGCGGTTGCCGCCGGCGCCAGTGCGATCCCGGTGATCGGCGCCATGCCGCCCATGCCGAAGGGCCCGTTCATCGTAAAGCCACAAGCCACCACCGATCCTCCGCGATCGGCGACTACGAAGCTCGTGGTGTAGCCGTCGGCCCCATTGGGATGGCTCCCCCAGGGCACCGCATCCGCTACCCTCAGCACCGTGTGAACCTCGGGTCGGTAACTCGAAACCAGGGAGTGGGCGCGAAACACCGATAGTCGGTTCGCGGCCGGATCGGCCGCGCGGTCGGCGAACGCTCGCGCCGATACCTCCGCCAGGAGGTGCGGCCTCTCGTCCGCGGCGGTCTCGGCGTAACGGTCGGCATCGGCAAGCATCGCCCACATCTGGCCGGCAAGAACGCCACCGACCGGGGGCGCCGTGACCGTGTAGAGGTCGCGAGCGCCTAAGCGCATCGCCTCGACCTCGTGCCAAACCGGCTGATAGGTGCGGAGATCCTCGGCCGTGACCCGTCCCCCGGCGGCCTCGATGCCCTCGACCAGCAGGCCCGCCGTCTGGCCCAGGTAGAAGCTCCCCGAGCCACGCAGCTTGATTTGACGGATGACCGCCCCGAGTTCGATCTGGACCAGCATCTGGCCCTCTTCGACCACCCCTTCGTCGCGGCCGAAGATCGCTCGCATATCCTGGTTCGCCAGAATCTGCGGCGCCGACTTCGCCAGCGCGCACCCCACGGGGTTCAAGGCGAGTTCACGGCCGC
>CAYUNL010000103.1:0-9409 GCA_964446055.1 uncultured Alphaproteobacteria bacterium
CACCGGCGCCGACCTCAATGGGCGCGTCAGCATTGACTGGGGTGTCTACGGGGTGCCCGAGACCTTTGTCGTCGACGGCCAGGGCATGATCGTCGAAAAGCACGTCGGCCCCTTAACCCCGGCAGACATCGAGGAAACCATGTTGCCGGCCATCGCCCGAGCCGCGGGGCGATGAAGAAGCTGGCGCTGATCGTGAGCTTGGCGATGTCGCTGGCGGTGGCCGCTCCGGCGCTGGCGCAGTTCGTGGAGACCCCGTTGTCCGAGGCCGCGCTGGAGGCGCGCGCCCGCGCCCTCAACAAGCACCTGCGCTGCCTGGTGTGCCAGAACCAGTCGATCGACAGCTCGAACGCGGGATTGGCCGCCGACATGCGGAAGATCGTCCGAGAGCGGGTGGTCGCCGGCGATACCGATTCGGAGGTCATCGACTTCTTCGTCGCGCGCTACGGCGACTGGGTCCTGCTGGAGCCGCCGTTCAGGGCGCGGACGGTGGTGTTGTGGGTCGGCCCGTTCGTGGTTCTTGTGCTCGGCGCGGCCGGCCTGGTGTTCTATCGCTTCAGACGCGGCGCCACTCCGGCGGCGGCAGCGGCCGCGCTTAGCGAGGAGGAACGGCGCCGCGTGGAACAGCTTCTCGATGGAGCGTGAGCGATGACGCTCTGGGTCGTCCTCGTCCTTATGCTCGTGGTGGCGCTAATCGTGGTGCTGTTCCCACAGATACGCAAGCGGGTCCGCGCGCCGCGGTCGCGCCGCGATTACGACGTCGCGGTCTACGCCGATCAACTGCGCGAGCTGAAGACGGACGTCGAGCGCGGCGTCTTGAGCGCCGATCAGGAGACTCAAGCGAGGCTGGAGATCGAGCGTCGCGTGCTCGACGCCGACGTCTCGAAGACGATTCTCGGCAAGCGGTCGGGCTCGCCGATCTTCTCGGCGATCGGGGCCAGCATCTTGCTTGCTTTCATCCCCGGGTTTTCGCTCGGCGTCTATCTTTGGCGGGGCTCGCCCGATGTCCCGAGCCAGTTCGCCGAAATACCGCCCGTTGCCGCGGAGACGCCCGGGCAGGCGCCGGAGGTCGGGTTGGCCGTCGAAGAGCTTGCGGCCCGGCTGCGCGAGCAGCCCGAGAACCTGGACGGCTGGCTGCTGCTGGGGCGCTCGTACATCACGCTGGGCCGTCATTCCGAGGCGGTGCGCGCCTATCGCCAAGCGGCCGAACTCGCGCCCGGCGATTCTTCGGTGCACAGCCGGCTCGGCGAGAGCATGGTGATGGCGGCCGAGGGTTTCGTGACGCCCTCGGCGCGCGAGGTCTTCGAGGTCGCGCTCGGCATCGAGCCGCGCGATCCGGCGGCGCGGTACTACGTGGCGCTGGCGGCCGCACAAGACGGGCGCCTGCAGGATGCCTTCGACGGATGGCGGGAGCTTGCCCGCGACGCCACTGACGACGCGCCGTGGCTGGGCGACGTGCGGGAGCGGCTGATCGGATTGGCCGGCGAATTGGGGCTCGAACCCGACGAAGCGTTGGCCGGCGTGCCGGTCGGACCGGCGCCGGTGCAAACCGCGGCGCGCGGACCGAGCCAAGAGGACATCGCCGCCGCCGCCGAGATGTCGCCCGAGGATCGTCAGGCGATGATCCGGGGCATGGTCGAGGGTCTGGCGGCGCGGCTCGAGGCGAACCCCGACGATCGCGACGGTTGGCTGAGACTCGCGCGGGCCTACGAGGTGCTAGGCGAGGCCGAGAATGCAGCCGGCGCCCGCGCCCGAGCCGAGGCAGCGGCATCGGCGACCGCGGAGGCGCGGGGCGGGCCGAGCCAGGATGAGATCGCCGCCGCCGGGGAAATGGCGCCGGAGGACCGCCAGGCGATGGTCCGCGGCATGGTCGAGGGCTTGGCGGCGCGGCTGGAGACGAACCCCGACGACCGCGAGGGCTGGCTGCGTCTGGCGCGGTCCTACGAGGTGCTGGGCGAGTACGGCAACGCGCTGGAAGCGCTGGCAAGCGCGGCGCAACGGTTCCCCAACGATCCCGATATCCTTGCCGATTACGGCCACGCCCTGATCGAAGACGCGGGGCCCGGCGCCCCGGTACCCGAGGCGGCGGTAGCGCTCTATGCGCGGGTTCTGGAGGCGAACGGCGGGCACGCGGATGCGCTCTTTATCACCGGACTGGCCGAGGCCCAAGCCGGCCGCACCGAGGAAGCGATCGCGGTATGGCGCAGGTTGCTGACGGTACTCGACCCCGCGAGCTCCGCACACGCAGAAGTCAAACGCCGCATCGAGGCCCTGGAAGCCGGGGGATAGCCTGCGGCCTCATGCCGCCTCTTGCGGCGCGGGCACGATGCGCTCGATCTCTTCGGCTGTCTCGCGCTCGGCCACCCGGAGGTCGTGGCTCGCCTGCAGCCGGACCCAGAACTCAGCGGTACCGCCAAAGTAGCGGGCCAGCCGAAGCGCGGTATCGGCGCTCACCGGGCGCTGGCCGTTCAAGATGCGCGTGATGCGGTTGGCGGGAACCCGCAGTTCGATCGCCAACCGGTTGGCGCTCAGCCCGCGGTGCTCCAACTCATCCTTTAATATCTCTCCCGGGTGTACGGGACGCCGTGGCATAGCTCTTCCCTCTCGATAGTAGTCCGTGACTTCGACGCCGTATGACAGGTCCAGCGAACCAAACCGCTTGGGCGCCCTGCCCTCCTCGAAAATCCGGCGACTGACGCTAGTTCCGCCACGGCTTGATCATACCAACTGTGTATTACCAGATCGGTAAATTTCAAGCACTGGACTTTGGCAATGTGGTGGATTGGGGCAGGTTGACATAGTCTGGAGTGTCAACGAGGAGGGGACGGGATGGGGCTGGCGGCATCGCGGGTGGTGCAGACTGTGGATTCGCACACCGAGGGGAACCCCACGCGGGTCATCGTCGGTGGGGTGCCGGTGCCGCCGGGCGAGACGGTCGCGGACAAGCGCGATTGGCTGCGCGCCAACAACGATGGATTGCGCCAGATGTTGAACTTCGAGCCGCGCGGCAACGGCATGATGTGCTCGGTGTTGTTGATGCCGGCGGTGACCGCGGAGGCCGATTTCGCGGTCATCATCATGGAGCAGGACGCCTATCCACCGATGTGCGGGCACTGCATCATCGGCACCGCGACCACGGTGGTGGCCACCGGCATGGTCGAGGCTGTCGAGCCGATCACGGCGGTCAGTTTCGACACGCCCGCGGGCCTGGTACGCTGCGAGATCGCGGTGCGCGAGGGCCGACCGCGCGCGGTGACCTTCACCAACGTCGAATCGTTCCTGCTGTTGAGCGATGCCGAGATCGATACGCCAAGCCTCGGGCGCCTGCGGGTGGACGTGGCCTACGGCGGCGATTTTTATGCGCTTGTCGATGCCGATGCCCTGGGGCTCGAGCTGAGCGTCGCCAACGAGGCGGCACTGACCAGCGCGGCCAACGAGATTCGAGGCGCGGTCGAATCGGAGCTCAAGGTGGTCCATCCCGAACGGCCCGAAATCGACACTTGCTACATGGTCCAGTTCACCTCGGCGAATACCACCGCTGGCGGCGACGGACGCAACACGGTCGTGGCACCGCCCGGGACCCTTGACCGCTCGCCCTGCGGTACCGGAACCTCGGCCAGGGTGGCGGCCTTGCACACCAAGGGAGAGCTCGCGCTGGCGACGCCGTTCCGCCAGGAGGGGCCACTGGGAACGATCTTCACCGGCGAAGCGGTCGCCGCGGTCGAGCGTGAGGGGCGCCTTTTCGTGACGCCGCAAGTCACCGGATCGGCGCACCTGACCGGGTTCCACGACTTCATCGTCGATCCCGACGATCCTCTGCCGCGCGGCTTCCGGGTCGGCAACCAGGCGAGCGGGAGGCCGTCATGAAAGTAGTGGGCTACACCGACCGTTGGAGCGCCGAGGCCGGCGAGACGGTGCGCTTTTATGTCAGCGCCACCACGCCCCGCTACCGCGCCGACCTGGTGCGGATCATCCATGGCGACGAGAACCCCGCCGGACCGGGCACCAAGGAAGAGGTGATCGCGCACGAGGTCGCGGGCGAGTACACGGGCGTGGAGCAGCGCATCCACCCCGGCTCCTACGCGATCGTCGAGCCCTTCCCCGCGCTTCCCGCCTTCACCCTGCGGGCGTGGGTGTACCCGACGCGGATCGAGGCCGGAGTGCAAGGGATCCTGACCCGGTGGGCGGGGACGAGCGAGGCCGGATTCGGGCTCTTCGTCGGCGCCGACGGTGCCCTCGAGCTGTGGCTCGGAGCGGTCCGGATCGGTAGCGGCCGCGCCTTGCGCCAGAGCGAGTGGACCTTGGTCAGCGCATCCTACGACGGCACCACCGCCACGGTGACGGAGCGCCCGGCGCGCTATTCGCCGCTCGCGCCGATGGAGGCGCAGGCGACGATCGAGGCGGCGGACCCCGGGCTCGCCAGTGTCGAGGCGCCGTTCGTGATCGGCGCGGGATGGCTGGAAACCGACGGCGCCCGGCGCTACGGCGCACACGTGTTCAATGGCAAGATCGGCGCCCCCCGCGTCTTCGAACGCGCCTTGATGGCCGCCGAGGCCGAGGCATCCGATGTCGCGTTGGCGGCGTGGGATCTGAGCCGCGAGGTGGCCTCGACACGCCTCGTCGATGCCTCGCCCAACGGTCTGCACGGCGTGACCGTCAACCGGCCGACGCGCGGGGTGACCGGCCACAACTGGCGCGGCGGAGCACTTCATTTCGCGGAGTCTCCCGAGACCTATGACGCGATCCACTTCCACGACGATGACGTGGTCGACGCCGGCTGGGAAGTGAGCCATGAAATCACCGTGCCGGAAAACCTGAAGAGCGGCGTCTATGCGCTGCGGTTAAGCGCCGGGGAGGCCGAGGACACGCTGCCCTTCATCGTTCGCCCGCCGACCGGCAAGCCGAGCGCCAAGATCGCGGTATTGCTGCCGACGTTCAGCTACATGGCCTATGCCAACGAAAGCTTGGCGGCCCCGATGTACTTGCCGATGGCGCCGCGAACCGACCTCACCGTGCATCCCGAGGAGTACGCCTATCTGCGCGCCAACGCACTGCAGAGCAGCTACGATCTGCACAGCGATGGCTCGGGCATCTGTTTTTCGTCACTCAAGCAGCCGATGCTCAGCTTCCGGCCCAAGTTCCGCAAACCGCTGCTGGGCGGCCCGCATCAGCTGTCCGCCGATCTTCACCTGATCGATTGGCTGGAGCAAAAGGGCTTCGCCTTCGACGTCTTGACCGACCAGGACGTTCATCAGGGCGGCGTGGAACTGCTCTCGCCCTATAGCGTGGTGCTGACGGGGAGCCACCCGGAGTACCCGACGCTGGCGATGCTGGACGCCGTCCGCGACTACCTCGAGGGCGGCGGGCGGATGATGTACTTGGGCGGCAACGGCTTCTTCTGGGTGACCGCGGTCGACGAGAGTGGGACGCTGATCGAGGTGCGGCGGTGGGGCGGCACGCGATCGTGGCAGGCCGAGCCCGGCGAATGGAACATCAGTCTGACCGGCGAGCCGGGCGGCATCTGGCGCGACCGCGGCTTGGCCCCGCAGGGGCTGTTCGGGATCGGCTTCACGGCCCAAGGGTTCGACCGCGGCGCCGGCTACGTGCGCACGCCTGCGAGCCGCGAGCCGCGTGCCGCCTTCGTCTTCGAGGGCGTCGAGGATGTCGAGGGCGAGGAGTTCGGCGACATTCCGGCACTGGTGCTCGGCTTCGGCGCCGCAGGCTACGAGTTGGACCGCGCCGAGCCGGCACTGGGGACCCCGGCGCACGCCATGGTGCTGGCGACCGCGAGCCGGTTCAGCGACGATTATCGGGCCGTCATCGAGGAGGAGGTGGCGAGCCATCCCTGGACCGGCGGCCTGTCGAGCCCCAAGGTCCGCGCGGACATCGTCTATTTCGAGTATCCCAACGGCGGCGCCATGTTCTCGACCGGCTCGATCACCTGGTGCTCGACGCTTTCGCAGAACGGCTACGACAACGACGTCTCGCGCGTCACGGCCAATGTGCTGGCGGAATTCGCCAAGCCCGACTAAGGGGGCGAGAGGAGCGAGCACGGCGTGGTCGAGACCTGGACACTCAGCAAGCCCGAGGTCGAGGGTTCCGCCGGCGTAGTGGCGAGCCAGCACCACGCTGCGTCCGAGGTCGGCGCACAGGTCCTGGCGGCGGGCGGCAACGCGGTGGACGCGGCGGTCGCGACCGGGCTTGCGATCGGTGCGGTCGAGCCCTGGATGAGCGGGCTCGGCGGTGGCGGCTTCATGCTGGTGCAGCGGGCCGACGAGGCGCAAGCCCAGGCCATCGACTTCGCCATGGTCGCGCCCGAAAGGCTCGACCCCGCGGCCTACCCGGTCATTGGTAGCGCCGCCGACCACGACTTGTTCGGCTGGCCCGCCGTCGAAGGCGATCGCAACCTCGAGGGCGCTACCGCGTTCGCGGTGCCGGGGCTGGTCGCGGGACTGAGCCTTGCGCTGGAGCGTTTCGGCACCCGACCATGGGCCGAGATGCTCGCACCGGCGATCGAACTCGCGCGCGCCGGCTTGACGGTGGACTGGTACGCGACGCTCACGATCGCGAATTCAGCCCAAGCGCTGGCACGCCATCCCGAAACCGCCCGCGTCTACCTGCCCGAGGGCTTGCCGCCCGCCGGCGAGTGGGGCCGGCCACCGCCGCGATTGCCGCTCCACGGTCTGGCCGCGACGCTTGAGAGGCTCGCCGAGGCCGGGCCGCGCGATTTCTACGAGGGTGACGTCGCGGCGGCTATCGCCGCGGACTGCGCACGCGCCGAGAGCCCGCTGGCAGCCGCCGATCTTGCCCGTTACGAGGCGCGCCTGGTTCCCGCCGCCGGCACCGAGTATCGAGGCGCAGATGTCTTCTCGGCGCCGGGACTGAGTGCCGGGCCGACGCTGATGGCGGCGCTGACGGATCTGGAGGCGCGATCGCTGGGCAAGGGATCGCTCGACGCCAGCGCCTACCTGGCCTACGCCGAGTGCCTGAGCGCGGCGTACCGCGACCGCCTGGCAACCCTGGGGCACGCAAGCGGACCGTCGTGCACGACGCACATCAGCGTTGCCGACCGGGAGGGTAACGTGGTCGCACTGACCCAGACGCTTCTGTCGCTGTTCGGGTCCAAGGCGGTGCTGCCCGAGACCGGCATCCTGATGAACAACGGCGTCATGTGGTTCGACCCGGTGCCGGGAAGACCGAATTCGATCGCCGCCGGGCAGCGACCGCTCTCGAACATGTGCCCGACCATCGTGACCTGCGAAGATGGCGTTCGCGTTGCGCTGGGCGCTTCGGGCGGACGGCGTATTCTGCCGGCGGTTTTTCAGATCATCTCGTTCCTGACCGACTTCGGCATGGGTCCGGGCGAGGCGATTGGGGCCCCCCGCATCGATGTGAGCGGCGGCGAACTCATCGGCCTCGAGAGCCGGCTCGGCCCCGCCGTGCGTGAGGCGATCGCCGGGAGTTTCCAGACCGGCGTGGACCATGCGGCGGTCTACCCGACGATGTTCGCCTGCCCAAACCTGGTGATCGACGACCGGAAGGCCGGGCGCCAGAGCGGCGCCGCGCACGTCCATTCGCCGTGGGCGCAGGCGGTAGCCGCCTCAGAGATCGCCGGCGATATAGCGGGGTAGATAGCGCAGCGCGAGGCCGAAGAGGACGATGCACAGGGCCAGCGCAGCGGCCGCCCCCCAGGGGTTCCACATGCCCGCCATCGAGACCGCGAGTTCAGTTTCGCCGGCGAGCTCGCCGAGCGGCGCGATTACCTCGCGCTCCACCGGCAGCGCACGCCACCAATCCCAAACCCCGAGTGCGCTGGCGCCAATGGTCGGTGCCTCGGCGTAGAGCGCGAACCCGAGGAGACCGATAATCGTCAGTACGATCAGGGCGTAAAAGAAGAGGATCATGCCCGCGCCTCACGCCGATGGCTCGCCCCGGATTCCGGCGGTGGTGTGCGGGGATTTGGCGCTTCGCCGCACCTCCTTGCGCGGCCGCCGAAGTTCACGCGCCTTGCGGTATCGGACGGTGAACTTGAGGCCCCAGCGATAGCCGAACAATCCGCCCAGGGCGGCGTAGGGAATGCAACCGACGACCATGGCCGATCCCCATCCCCAAACGATGGTCGAGAAGTATATGCGGATGGCCTCGAAGAACCCTGCATCGGCGAGTTCCTGCGAGCGTACGACGAAGCTGTCGTAGCCGAGTAGATTGTCCCAGCGTCCGAGCAGGAACTGTCCGGTCACATAGAAGACATAATAGATCGGGATGAACGTGATCGGATTGCTGATCCAGGTCCACGCGAAACCGACGATGACGTTGAAGTCCCAGCGAAACAGCCGGCGCGCGATGAGCCAAGTGAACAATACGATGGCCATCTGTACGCCCATGGTCGGGGTCAGCGCCCAGATCACCCCGACCATTACGCCGCGCGCCGCGTGTTCGGGCGGATGCCGGCTGCGCTTGATGGGAATAAGGACGCGATAGCGCAGCAAGCGCTCGACCTGTTCGCCCCATGATCGCTTGATGAACCGTGCCACCGGCCCCTCGCGGAAGACCTAGACCGCGGCGCGTGTCGCGCCCCGATTCTAAGAACATAGCACGGCGCGCCG
This sequence comes from uncultured Alphaproteobacteria bacterium, assembly GCA_964446055.1. Taxonomy (GTDB): domain Bacteria; phylum Pseudomonadota; class Alphaproteobacteria; order VGEJ01; family VGEJ01; genus CAYUNL01. The sequence goes on from CAYUNL010000103.1 coordinate 8,604, forward strand.
CGAGGAAAAGCGAGAAGCCGCGTCTTGGGGTGGTGAGCCGGGTGCTACGGCGCCGCGCGCGCCGGCGATTCAGGACCCTTCGGTGGGTCCGAAGATGGCGTCGGTCATGTCGGCGCCGGTGGTGTCCGCCTCTTTGATATTCACCAGGGTGAGGTCGGCGCCGCGCAGGTCGGCGCCGGCGAAACTGATCCGCCGGCGCCTGCCAGTCCCGCTGCCGTCGGGCCCAAGGTACTCGGCTTCGCCGACATCCGCCGATGTCAGGATCGCCCCACCAAGATCAGCGCGCTCGAAGTTGACGCCCGAAAGCCCCGCGATGGTGAGGTTCGCACCGTTCAAGCGAGCGCTCCTTGACCCGGTGGCGCCGCTCCCCTGGTGCGCTTTGATCTCGGCCGGGCCAAAATCAGCGAGTACGAGGCGGGTCTTGCTGAGATCGGCGTTTCGAAGGTCGGCCCCGTCGAAGTTCGAGCGGCGCAGGTCGGCGCCGCGCAGGTTGGCATCTCTGAGATCGGCGAGCGTGAAGGTCATGTAGGGAAGCCGAAGGCCGCCGAGGTTACAGTTGCTGAGGTTGACGCCGCTCAGGTCGATGCCGGCGAGCTCGACCCGGCGCAGATCATGGCCGCTTAGGTTCGCCCCGACGATCGACACCGGCCTTTTGCGTCCCGTCGGTTTTCCCGCCGGACCGAGGAGGGCGACCGAGCCGAGTATGGCTGCGGCGAGGTCGGTATTCCGGAGATCGGCACCGCCCAGCATGGCGCCGGAAAAGTCCGCCAGGCGCAGGTTGGCGCCCTTGAGGTTGGCGCCCTCGA
>CAYUNL010000104.1:0-9379 GCA_964446055.1 uncultured Alphaproteobacteria bacterium
TGGGACCGTTAGAAGACACCCCCCTCCGCCAACCTCCTGATTCCCGATGCGCCTTGTTTCTCGCCCTCCCCAACCGGGTGGCCTATATTCGACCCCTAGATTGGCCAACGTTTGGATGAACTGGGGTGCGGCATGGAAAGGTTGAGGCTTGCGGGGCACATCCGGCGGCCGACTCGAGAGGAGATCATCGAGCTTGCTGCCATGGAGTACATGACGCTGACCGCCGAGGAGGCGGCCGACATGGAGGCGCTTATCGATCAACAGTTGGCCCTGGTCGATCGCCTTGATGACCTGCCGGTTCCCGAGCTGCCGGTGGCGTTCACCGATCGCGACAAAGGCCATCGCCCCACGACCGAGGAGGATCCGTTCAACGCGTTCATCCGCAAGTGCTGGGTCGCGGGCGCACCCGAGGGCAAGCTGAAGGGCAAGTCGGTAGCGGTTAAGGACAACATCTGCGTCGCCGGTATCCCGATGACGAACGGCTCGACAATGATCCGGCACTTCGTGCCCGATATCGATGCCACCGTTGTCGAGCGTGTGCTTGGCGCGGGCGCTGTCATTGTCGGCAAGCTCAATATGGACAACTTCGCGCTCAGCGCGACCTCAGAAACCAGCGCCTATGGCTGCATCCGCAACCCCCACAACCCAGAGTACTCGGCCGGCGGATCGACTGGCGGGGCCGGTGCCGCCGTCGCCTCGGGCGCCGTGGACATCGCGCTGGCGGTTGATCAGGGGGGTAGCGCCCGCATACCGGCGTCGTGGTGCGGGACGGTCAGCATGAAGGCAACGCACGGGCTCGTTCCCTCCTTTGGGTCGACCCACGAGGACCACACCAACGACTGCATTTGTCCCATGGCCAAGACCGTGGCCGATGTGGCGCTCGCCCTCGAGGTGATCGCCGGCGAGGACGCCAACGACCCGCAATGGGTGCGCGGTCCGATCCCCGTCGAGCCTTACAGCACGTTGCTGGAGGGCGGGGCGCGCGGACTGCGGCTGGGGATCGTCAAAGAATCGCTCGACCCGGCGTCTCTGGAGGACGATGTGGGCGCCGCTTTCCGCGGCGCCGTTGGACGCCTTCAGGCGCTTGGCGCGGAGCCGCGCGAGGTGTCGCTGCCAATGTGGAGCGAAGCGCTCGCAATCTGGACCGGATTCGGGTCGCACTCGCTATCGCAAATGATCGAGGCCGATCTCGAAACCTACAGTCGAGGCGGGTTCTGCAACATCACCTGGCAGGAAGCCTTCGGGAAGGCGCGGCGCACCGGGAGCGACCTATTGCCACCCATGATCAAGGTCTTGATGGTGCTCGGCAAGTACCTTAGGCGCGAGTACTGCGGGGTGTACTATTCCAAAGCGCACAACCTGCGCATCGCCATGCGACACCAGTTCATCGATGCGTTCGACCAGGTGGATGCGCTGCTCGCCCCGACGATGCCGATGAAAGCACCCAAGCTTGGAAGCGAACCGGTCACGATGCGGGCGGTGGTCGAGGATTTGGCGGTCTCGGTTACCCAGAACACCTTTCCGCTCAACGTCACGGGACTGCCGGCACTGACCGTTCCGTGCGGGCGCGGCGCAAACGACTTGCCCATCGGCTTCCAGATCATCGGCAAACCGTTCACAGAAAGCCTGCTCTTCCGCATCGGCCACACGCTCGAGCAAGATGGGAACCCGGCCTAGGTGGGTGGTGACCTCAGTATGTGGCGCGGCCACCGGAGACGTCGAACACCGCGCCGGTCGAGAATGAACAAGCTTCCGAGCACAGCCACGCGACCATGTGCGCTGTCTCCTCGACCCGGCCCAGGCGGCCGAGCGGGATCCTGGAGAGCTGCGCTCGCCAGTATTCCTCGCTGATCTCGTCCAGGACCTCGGTCCGGGTCGTTCCGGGGGTCACGCAATTCACGATGACGCCGCTACCCACCACCTCCTTGGCCAGCGATTTGGTCAAGGCGATGACGCCCGCTTTTGCGGCGCAGTAGGCGGGGGCGTTGGCATTGCCTTCCTTGCCCGCGATCGAGGAAATGTTGACGATGCGCCCATATCCCCGCTCTTTCATCTCCGGCACTACCGCCTTGCAGCAGATGAAGACGCCCGTGAGATCGACCTGCAGGACTCGGTTCCAGTCCGCGAGTGAATACTCGTCGGTCGTCATCGTCGGCCCTAGGATAGCTGCGTTGTTGACCAGGATATCGATGGCGCCGAAGCACGAAACGGTCTGCGCCCGCGCCGATTCGACGGCCTCGGGGACGGCCACGTCGACTGTCGCCGTACCGATTCTGTCGCCGCCTAGTTGCGCCGCAGCGCTGCTCAAGGCCGCTGCGTCGATGTCCCACAGCATGACCTTGGCGCCGGAGGCGAGGAGGCGCTCGGCGATGGCATATCCGATGCCGCGGGCCGCCCCGGTTACCGCCGCCGTCCGTCCGCCAAGGTCGTAGGTGTTCATCGGCCAAGCCCGGCTGATAGGTTAGACGAGGCGAGACGAAAATGGAAAGACTGAGGCTTGCAGGTCATATCAGAAGGCCGACGCCACGCGAGATCGTCGATCTTGCGGCGTTGGAGTACATGACGCTGAGTCCATCGGAAGCCGACGAGATGGCCGCGCTCATCGACTCGCAGCTCCAAATGGTAGATCGCCTCGATGACCTGCCGTTGCCGGAGTTGAAGGTCAAGTATCCCAAGCGCGACAAGGGCCGACGCCCGAGCACCGAAGAGGACCCTCACAACGCCTTCATCCGTAAATGCCTGGTGCGGGGCGCGCCAGGCGGAAGGCTTGCGGGGAAGACCGTCGCGCTCAAGGACAACATCTGCGTCGCCTCGGTACCGATGACCAACGGATCGGCGATGGTCCCGCGTTTCGTCCCTGACATCGATGCTACCGTCGTCGAGCGCGTTCTCGATGCCGGCGCCACCATCGTTGGCAAACTGAACATGGACGATTTCGCGCTCAGCGCGACCGGTGAAACAAGCGCGTTCGGGTGCGTCCGCAACCCGCACAACCCTGAGTACTCGGCCGGCGGCTCGACTAGCGGTGCGGGCGCCGCCGTCGCCTCGGGCGCCGTAGACATTGCGCTCGCTGTAGACCAGGGCGGCAGCGCGCGAACGCCTGCGGCGTGGTGCGGTGTTTGCGCGATGAAGGCCACCCACGGGTTGGTACCGTCCTTCGGCTCGACTCATGCCGACCACACCAACGACTGCATCTCTCCCGTGGCAAGGACCGTTGAGGAGGTCGCGCTCGCCCTCGAAGTGATCGCCGGCGAAGACCCCAACGATCCGCAGTGGGTGCGAGGGCCGATCACCGTGCCCGAATACACCAAGGCGCTCGAGAATGGAGTCTCGGGTCTAAGGCTGGGGATCGTAAAGGAATCTCTGGACCCCGATCTTCTAGAGGCCGATGTCGGCGAGGCATTCGCCAACGCGGTTCGCGCGCTCGAATTGATGGGTGGGATCGCTCGGGAGATCTCGCTTCCCTTGTGGAGCGAGGCGCTGGCGATTTGGACCGGTTTCGCGTCGCACTCACTGTCGTCGATGATCGAAGCCGACTTCGAGACATACGGTCGCGGGGGATTCTGCAACATTGGCTGGCAAGAAGCCTTCGGCAAGGCACGGCGCACCTCGAGCGATCTTCTGCCACCCATGATCAAGGCCATGATGGTGTTGGGAAAGTATCTGCGCCGGGAGTACTGTGGCGTCTACTTCTCGAAGGCGCACAACCTACGCATCGCAATGAGGGAGCAGTTCACTTACGCGCTCGGCGAGGTGGATGTCCTTCTCACGCCAACCATGCCGATCAAGGCAGTGAAGCTGGGTGGGACAGCGGCGAGCCTGCGAGCGGATGTCGCCGACCGGGCGCTTTCGGCGATCCAAAACACACTTCCCATGAACGTCACCGGTTTGCCGGCGCTAACCGTGCCCTGCGGTCAGGGGGAGCACAACTTGCCCATCGGCCTGCAGATTGTCGGCCGGCCATTCGCCGAAAGTACACTATTCGGTATCGGCCATGACTACGAACGAAGCGGTCGCACCGTAGCCTCTCCACCTTGACTTTTGCCGTCGCGGGGCGGGTAATGAGACCGGTTAGTAGCAACAAACGCGATCGCCGGGCGTGTGCGATCCAGCCCGGTGAAACGACCATAACCACTGGGAGGTACTACGCATGACATCCGATAGACTCACGGCTTCTCGGCGTCGCGGGATGACGCGACGCCGGGCGTTGAAGACCAGCGGCGCGGGCATAGCCGGCGCGGTCGCGGCAAACGGCATCGGTGGCCTGTGGGCGCACCAGGCGCTCGCGCAACAGGCGCTTACGTATGCGTTCTGGCCCTGGGGTCAGGAGATCGTCGAGGAGAACGCCCGCAAGTTCGAGGCGACCTTCAACGAGGCGCTCAATCTCGAGCCGATCCCTGGTGATTACCTGGCGACGCTCGAGACTAAGCTCGCCGGTGGGGCACCTATCGACATGTTCCGCGCCCAACGCGGACAGGCCTCGCGCTGGCATGCCGCGGGCTGGATCCAGCCGCTCAATGGCCTTCCGGACCTCGAAAAGATCAAGTCCGAGATGTTTCCCAACATCGTTGAGAGCTCGATGCAGCCAAATGGCGACTTCCTCGGGCTCACCTATTATGACGGTGGCCCGTTCGTCCTGTTCCGAAACGAGAAGGTGCTGGCGGCGGCGGGGTTCGAGCCGACGGGCAACCCGAGTGATTACCCCTCGACCTGGGAGGAGATCACCAAGCAGGCTCGAGTGATCAAGAAGAAAGGCATCGTCGAACATCCCATCCTCGTGGAATGGAACACCGAGTGGGTGGGGCTTCCCTGGGGACTGCTGAATCACGCGGGCTCGGAGGGTGAGGGCTTCGTCAATGCCAACCTTGAAGGGACCTTCGGTCCCGACACGCCGATCCTCAAAGTGCTGTCGCAGTGGAAAGAATGGTGGGACGAGGACCTGGTTCCGCATGCACTGTTGTCGATGACGGAATCGGACATCACGCAGTCGTATATGAAGGGCGAGCACGCTTTCTATCCGATGCTCAGCCTCTATAGTTTCTTGTTCAACGACCCCGACGCCAGCGCAATCGCCGGCCACAACAGCCAGAACCCATTAATGCCTGGGGCCACCAACGACACGACGCTCGTCGGGCACGCACTTCGTTCCATCAGAACGCGCGACCGCTCGGACGAGGAGCTCGAGCGGGTGTGGAATCTGATGAAGTTCTATGGCTGGCGTGACGAAAAGGGCGAGCTGTTCGTCGCCAAGAAGTGGGCGCTGATGGCCAATCTCGAAGCGGCGTTCCCCGAGGTCTACGATGACCCCGAGGTCAAAGCGAAGATTTTGGGCTGGATGTACCCGCCTTTCGCCGAGCAGGAGTACAAGTGGGTGTTCGACGCCCGCGCTCGGGCCAGGACGCCGCTCATCCTCAAGGCCGCCTGGTACGAGGAGTGGGACAAGGTCATGCACGACATGATCTCCCAGGAGATGCTCATCGACGGCTCGAAGACGCCGAAGGAGGTGGTGGTCGCACTCAGGGAACACTGGGACGACCTGCACGCCAAGTACACCTGAGTCGCCAAGCACACCTGAGTGTTTTGGGCACACCAGGGTTGCGTGAGCGTTTGTCATGTCGACGGTTACCGTTGAGAATGTCACCAAGACGTTCGCCGAGACGGTAGCCGTCGACAGCTTTTCCATCGAGATCGCGGACCAGGAGTTCGTCGTCCTGCTGGGTCCCTCGGGCTGTGGCAAGACGACGACGCTGAACATGATCGCCGGTCTGGACACGGCGAATTCCGGCGCCATTCACATCGGTGGCGAGCGCGTCGACCATCTGCCGGCCGACCGCCGCGATATTTCGATGGTCTTCCAGTCAATCGCGCTCTACCCCCACATGAGCGCCTACAACAACATCGCCTTCCCCCTCAAGATGGCGAAGAAACCGAAGCCCGAAATCGCCGAGCGTGTGAACGCGGCCGCAAAGCTGCTGCGTATCGAGGAACTCTTGGACCGCAAGCCCTACCAACTCTCGGGCGGCGAACGCCAGCGGGTCGCGCTCGGCCGCGCGGTAGTGCGTGATCCCAAGGTATTCCTGTTCGACGAACCGTTGTCCAGTCTCGACGCCAAGCTGCGGGTCGAGATGCGCGTCGAGATCAAGACCCTGCACCAACGGCTCGGCGCCACGTTCGTCTACGTCACCCACGACCAGGTCGAAGCCATGACCATGGCCGACCGAATTGCGGTGATGGACCGGGGGCGGTTGTTGCAGGTCGGCCAGCCCGACGATATTTATCGACGGCCGGTGAACCTGATGGTTGCGGGCTTCGTCGGAAGCCCGGCGATGAACTTCGTGGACGGCGAGGTCCGCGGGGAAGGCGACGCCGTGCGCTTCGAATCCGGAGGCTTCGCCTTGACGCTGCCGGCCGCGGCCGGGGCAGCGGCGCGGGCACTGAATGAGCCGCGGGTGACGCTAGGGGCCCGCCCCGAACGCATCATCGTCGACGGCAGCGGAGAGGGCAGCGTGGAAGGCTGGATCTTCGCCACCGAGCCAGTGGGCTCGGATCTCTTCCTCGACGTCGCCTTCGGCGCAACCGAACACCCCGAGCCGACACTGATGAAGGTCCGTACCCTGCCCGAAACCGCGGTCAAGGTTCGCGACCGGGTGCGCCTCGTATTGCCGGTGGAGCATATGTTCCTGTTCGACGATACGGGTCGGCGCGTTTTTCCGGCCTGAGTCCCGTACATGACCGCAACCGCATCCGCCATCACTCCGGTGTCCCGCCGGCGCGGCGGCGGGATGAGCGATGTCCGGTTCGCGCTGATCATCGTCGGCGGCGTGATCGCCTTCCACGCCATCGTCGTTTTGGTGCCACTCGTCTATTCCCTATGGCTCAGTTTCCACGAGACGAACGTGATCTTGCGCAAGGTCGAGTTCATCGGAGGTGGCAACTACGCCGATCTGTTGACCCGGCCCGAGATCGGGCGGGCGCTGGTTACGACGCTGGTATTCACCTCCGTCGCCGTCATCCTTTCGCTCGTCTTCGGCCTTCTGATCGCGCTCGTCTTGAACGAGACATTCCGGGGCCGCGGGCTTTTGCGCGGGCTGGTCTTGTTGCCCTGGGCGATCTCCGAGGTGGTCACCGCTTCGATCTTCAGGTTCCTCGTCAACCCCTCGTTCGGGGTTTTGACCGGCGTCCTCGAACCCTTCGGGCTGGCGTCGAGCGGCTCCAATTGGATGTCCCAGGACTTCGCCATCTTCTGGGTGGCGCTGGCCTTCGTTTGGCACATGACGCCCTTGGGTGCTTTCTTCTTTCTCGCCGCCCTGCAGACGGTGCCACGCGACCTCTACAACGCCGCGCGCATCGACCGCGCCGGCGCGTTCGGCCGCTTCCGCTACGTCACCTTGCCGCACATCAAGTACGCCGTCCTCATCGTGCTGGTCGTGGTGACGGTCGAAGCCTTCCGTCAGTTCGATCTTGTCTTCTCGTTCACCCAAGGCGGCCCCGGAATTTCGACCCAAATCCTCTCGCTCTTGATCTATCGCTACAACTTCCAGATCTCGCAATACGGGCTTGCCTCAGCCGCCAGCTACATCCTCGTCGTCATTACCATCGTCTTGGCGACCGCCTATTTCGTGATGCTGACATACCAGAAACAACAGGCCCGGGCGGTCGCGGCCAAGGCGGCGGTAGGAACCCGATGAGTGATGCGCGGGGCCCGACAGAAGCGCGTCTTTCTCTGGCTAGGGGTCGCCGCGATCTTGGTGTGGACCTTGGTGCCCTTCGCCTGGACCGCTTGGGCCTCGCTGATGCCCGAGCGCGAACTCATCGAGGGGCTAGTACAGCCAATCGATTCGCCGAGCCTCAACAGCTACGGGGCGGTCATGGGGATCTCCGAGACGGATGCCGGCTACTCGGGACAGGCTTCCCGGATACCGCTTGGCTTCGCCAACTCGGCTATCGTCTCCTTACCCGTGGCAGTCATCGCGACCGTCATCGCGGTCTTTGCGGGCTACGCCTTCGGACGCTTCCGCTTCCCCGCCAAGACGGCCTTCCTCTTCACCCTCTTGATGACCCGAATGCTGCCGCCCGTGGCCATCCTGATCCCTTACTTTGCGCTTTTCGCGGCCATCGGCTTGGTGGGCAGCCCCGTGGGTCTGATGATCATCTATCTCACCGGCATCGTTCCCCTATTGACGTGGCTCTTGATGGGCTATTTCGCGACCCTGCCGGTCGAGATCGAGCGCGCGGCGCGCATCGACGGCTGCAGCCGGCTCGGCGTTCTCTGGTATGTGATGATTCCGATGGCCTTGCCCGGAATTACCGCCGCCTTCATCATCGCCTTCCTGTTCGCCTGGAACGAGCTCTTGTTCGCGATCGTCTTGACCGCTGGCACTCCCGCCCAGACGCTGTCGCCGACGATCATCGGGTTCCTGCCCATCGCCGGTGCGCTCAACCCCCGCAACTCGATGTTCGCGGCGGCCAGCATGCTCTCGGTGGTGCCCCCGCTGGTTTTTGCGGCTATCTTCCAGCGCTACATCACTGGCCTCAACATCGTCGATCCGGTGACCGTGGGTCAGGACTAGGCGGGCTGGGCCTATGAGGTCGCCGTCGCGGCAGCGATTCCTTCTCTGGCTCGGCATCGCCGGAATCCTCCTATGGACGGTGCCACCCTTCATCTGGACGCTCTGGGCCTCACTGATGTCCGACCTCCAAATCGTCGGGGGCCTCGTGCAGGCGATTGATTCACCGAGCCTTGCGAGCTACGAGGCGATCCTGGGTATCTCCGAGGCCGGCGCTGCCTATGCCGGACAGGCGGCTCGCGTGGCCCTTGGCTTCGCCAACTCGGCCATCGTCTCATTGCCGGTGGCGGTGATCGCTACTGTGATCGCGGTCCTGGCCGGCTACGCCTTCGGGCGCTATCGCTTTCCCGCCAAGACGACGCTCCTGTTCACCCTCTTGATGACCCGCATGCTACCGCCGGTGGCCATCCTGATCCCCTACTTCGCGCTCTTTGCGGCCATCGGCCTCGTGGGCAATCCGATCGGGCTGATCATCATCTATCTCACGGGCGTCGTACCCCTGTTGACGTGGCTCTTGATGGGCTATTTCGCGAACCTGCCCCTCGAGGTCGAGCGCGCGGCGCGCATCGACGGCTGCAGCCGTCTCGGCGTGCTCTGGTACGTGATGATCCCGATGGCCTTGCCGGGAATAACTGCAGCGTTCATCATCGCCTTCCTGTTCGCATGGAACGAGCTCTTGTTCGCGATCGTCCTGACCGGCGGCACCGCCGCGCAGACGCTCTCGCCGGCCATCATCGGACTGTCGCCGACCACCGGGGGCTTTACACCCGGCTATCCCATGTTCGCCGCCGCCAGCATGATCTCAGTAGTTC
>CAYUNL010000105.1:0-9348 GCA_964446055.1 uncultured Alphaproteobacteria bacterium
GACGTAACGCTGGTCAACGGCGAGGGCGCGCATTTCTCGGCGCCGATCTACTCGGTCGAGCTGACCGGCGAGGTAACGCTGGTGACGGTGCAGATGGATGAGGGTTTCGTGGTCATTCGCGCAGGCAATGATTTCGTCGGCAAGATCGGTGATTCCGTCAATGTTCGCATCTCCACCGACCGCACGTTCTTGTTCGATTCAACCACCGAGCATCGAATCCGCACCTAATCCGCCGGCCACGAGCTTCGGTCGGCGGGTGGCACTCTTGAGAACCGACTAGGGTGGAGAGCCTTCGACTTACCGCCGAGGACCAGGCGCTCGCGAACGAGTTTCGCGACAACCCCTACGGTCCGCACAGGCCACGGCTTGCCAGTATCGTCGGCGCCTTTCGCGGCCCGCCGCTGGCCGGCAAGTATGTGCTGATCGACATCGATCCCCATCGCGAGTGGATGCTCGGCCGCCTGACCGGCGATCCCGATCAGCCGCTCGAGGCGTTCGAGGGTTGCCGTTTCGCCAGCCTGGCCGAAGCCGAGTGGGAAGTGTTCAAGCTGCGCTGGAAGGAGTACGCGGGGGAGGCGCTGCCGGGGGAGCCGGTGCTGGAACCGGGAACCCCGCAAGCCGCGCCGTGCTCGATCGCGCTGACGGCCTATGCGGACCGGATCAGTGCACGGCCCGGAGAAACCATCCATTTCATGGTCAACGCCGGGGACGGTGCAGACTATGAGGCCGAAATCGTGCGCCTGGTTTGCGGCGACCTGAACCCCGAAGGGCCAGGGTACAAGGAGGAGCTGGTCGAGACCGCGGCGAGCGGGCGCTACGCGGGCCGCAAGCAAGCCATCGCCGACGGCAGTTGCGTCGTAGTGGGCGATGCCCCGCCGTTGCACGGGCTTGCAAGCCTAAGTGTTTCGGCGATGCTGTGGCCGACGACGCCGGGGCGGGGCGCCGCGAGCGTGATCGCCAAGTTCTCCGAGACGGAAGGTTGCGGCTTCGCCCTGATGCTCGACGAAAACGGTGCCCTAGCGCTTCGTGTGGGCGACGGCGAGACGGTCGACACGGTCTCGACCGGCGTGGCGCTGCGGCCCCGAGAATGGGTATGGGCGGGCGCATCCTTCGATGCCGAGAGCGGCCGCGCAATGGTGTTCCAGGAGCCTGTGCGGAAGCTGCCGGTGGCCTCGACCGAAGGCGCCGCGGAGCGCGAGCTTGGCGTGCGAGTCGGCGAGACCGCGGCGCCCTTGACGATGGCCGCCCACGCAATGGGTGGCGAAGGCGAGCCCTCAGGGATGACCGGCTACTACAACGGCAAGATCGACCGCCCGCGATTGGTGGCGACGGCGCTCCCGCGCGAGAGCCTGAAGGCCATCCGCGACGAACCATTGGCTGAGCCGGCGCTGATCGCGGCGTGGGACTTCTCGCGCGAGACCCCGACGACTCGCGTCGTTGACGTCGGGCCGAACGGGTTGCACGGCACGACGGTGAACCTGCCGGCGCGCGGCATGAAGGGTTGGAACTGGTCGGGCCGCGAGATGAGCTGGCGTCACGCTCCGGAGGAGTATGGCGCGGTTCATTTTCACGACGACGACTTTCACGACGCGGGGTGGTCACCCGATTTCGAGCTGTCGGTGCCGGACCTTCGCAGCGGCCTCTACGCGGCGCGGCTGCGGAGCGGCGAGGCCGAAGAGTACGTCCCATTCTACGTTCGCCCGGCGCGAGGCAAGCCGGCGGCGAAGATCCTGTTCCTGGCGCCGACCGCGAGCTACATGGCCTACGGCAATTTCCTTTCGCCGTTCTACAATCCCGAAAACGAGAACATTCTGGGGCGGCTGAACGTCGCACGGCCCCAAGACATCTTCCTGATGCAGCACCCCGAGTATGGCCGTTCGCTCTATGACCGTCACTCCGACGGCAGCGGCGTCTTCCACTTCTCGCGTCTGCAACCCAACGTGACGATGCGGCCCAAGTCGATGCGCAACGACGGCGGCGGAGGCTCCTCGCTCCGCCAGTTCAATGCCGACACCCACCTCATCGACTGGCTCGAAGCCCAGGGCCACGAGTTCGACGTGGCGACCGACGAGGACTTGCATGCCGAAGGCCTCGACTGCCTGAGTCCCTATCGTGTCGTCGTTACCGGCTCGCACCCCGAGTATCATTCGACGCGGATGTGGGAGTCGATCAAGTCCTATACCGAGACCGGCGGGCGGCTGATGTACCTCGGCGGCAACGGGTTCTACTGGCACATCGCCTGGCACGAAGAGCTTTCCGGCGTCATCGAGGTGCGCAAGGCCGACGGCACCCGCGACTGGGAGGTCGAGCCCGGCGAGCTCCACCACGCCTTCTCCGGCGAGGCCTCGGGCCTGCTGCGGATCGCGGGGCGCCCTCCGCAATCGCTCACCGGCGTCGGCATGGCGGCGTTCGGCTTTGGCCCCGGAGCACCCTATCGCCGCACCGAGGCAAGCCACGATCCACGGGCCGCGTTCATCTTCGAGGGCGTGGGCGCGGACGAGACCATCGGCGATTTCGGCCTGATCTGCCGGGCCGCGGCGGGCATCGAGATCGACCGCGCCGAGCCGACGCTGGGCACCCCACCTCACGCCCTGGTGGTCGCCACCTCGCAAGGCCTCCATTCCGACATGTTCCGGGTCGCGATCGAAGAGCTGATGGCCAACGACTACGAGACCTCGGGCACGATGCACGATTGGGTGCGGGCCGACATGGTGTATTTTGAGATGCCCGAGGGCGGGGCGGTTTTCTCGACCGGGTCGATTGCCTGGTGCGGGGCGCTCTGCCACAATGGCCATGACAACAACGTCTCGCGTATCACCGACAATGTTCTCAGACGATTCGCTGCCGAGGAATGACATGGAACCGAGCGGACATCTGACCGACGAGCATGTCTCGTTGTACCGCGAGCGTGGCTACGTCGTGGTCGAGAACGTGCTGAGCGCGGCGCAGCTGGACGAGGTGCGCGAGGAAACCGAGGCGATCATCGCTGACGCCCTGGGGCTGCGTGAAAGCGACGACGTCTACGACCTCGAGGAGACCCACACCGAGGCGCGCCCGCGGCTGCGCCGCATCAAGTCGCCGCACGAGGTGCGCCCGTTCTTTTGGGATTTGGTGCGGGCTCCCAACCTGGTCGCCCCGGCGGCGCGCCTGTTGGGTCCCGATATCCGCCTCCGCGGCAGCAAGATGAATATGAAGGCCGCTGGCTTCGGCGCCCCGGTGGAATGGCACCAGGACTGGGCTTTCTATCCCCACACCAACGACGACGTCTTGGCGGTCGGCGTCATGCTCGACGACATGACGGAAGACAACGGGCCACTGATGGTGATGCCGGGAAGCCACCGCGGACCGATATTCGACCATCACAACGGCGGCACTTTTTGTGGCGCGCTCGATGCGTGGCGGAGCGGGCTCGACTTCTCCGGCGCGGCAACGCTGACCGCGCCGGCGGGCTCGATCAGCCTCCACCATGTGCGTACGGTGCACGGATCGGGCGTTAATCGCACGGCGCACGCCCGGCGCCTGTTGCTGTATGAGTTGGCCGCGGCGGATGCCTGGCCGATCGCCGGGGCGGCGGGGGCGACCGAGGAAGCCGAAGGGTTTGAGTCGCTGATGGTGGCCGGCAAGCCGTGCTTGCAGCCCCGCCTCGAGGCCGTTCCCGTGCGCATGCCGCTGCCCAAGCCCGTGGACATGAGTTCGATCTATCAAGTGCAACGCGGTACCGCCGAGCGCTTCTTCGAGGTCTACCGCGAGAATGCCGAGGTCACGACATGACGGATATCGCAAACGTAAGGCTAGGCCGGTCGAACCTGGAGGTCCCGAACATCTGCTTCGGGTCCGGTCCTTTGGGTGACTTGCCCAACAGCTACCGCTACAGCGTCAGCGAGGAGCGGGCGCTGGAAACGGTGCGAGCGATATTCTCCGGCCCGGCTCCTTTCATCGATACCTCGCGCAACTACGGTTTCGGCCGCAGCGAAGATCGCATCGGCAAGGTCATTCGCGAGCTTGGCGGGCTTCCCGAGGGCGCGATTATCTCGACCAAACTCGACCGCGAGCTCGATACCCACCGCTTCGATGCCTCGGTGGTTCGGCGGTCTCTGGAGGAGACATTAGAGGCGCTGGCCATCGACCACGTCCAACTTCTCCATCTGCACGATCCCGAATACGCGGAATCGCTCGACCAGGTCACCGGCCCCGAGGGCTCGTTGTGCGAGCTGTTCAAGATGAAGGAGGAGGGTCTCGCCGACGCCGTCGGGTTGGCTGCCGGCGCCGTCGACGTGATGATGCCGATCATCCGCGAGTGGGACTTCGACGCGATCCTCTGCCACAACCGCTTCATGCTCACCAACCGCAACGCCGAGGCGATGATGGACTTGGCGGTCGACAGGGGGATGGCCTTTCTCAACGCCGCCCCCTATGCCGGCGGTACCCTGGCCAAAGGATCGGAGGCCTGCGAGATCTACGTCTACCAGGATGCCACCGAGGAGGTGTTGGAGCCGGTCCGGCGAATCGAAGACATCTGCGCCCGCAACGGCATTCCCTTGGGCGCGGCGGCGCTCCAGTTCTCGATGCGGGATCCGCGTGTCGCGTCGACGGTCGTGGGCATCAGCAAACCCGAGCGCGTCCAAGAGACGCTGGATTGGGCGGCGTGGCCGATCACAGAGGAGGTGTGGCAGGAGCTGCTGGCGCTGCCCTACACCACCGACGATCCAGAGGCGGCCCGAGTGCAAGTACTGGGATGAGCTCGGCCACCGCAGACATGGTGCTGCCGACGGCCCTGGTGGGCTCGATCCCCAGGCCTTCGTGGTACACCCGCAGCCTGCACGGCCAGGACTTCAAGATGGCGCTTTCCGACCGCGGCTTCCGCGAGCAATACATCGATGCGGTCGGCGCCTACGTCAACGATCAGGAGTGTGCCGGGCTCGACATCATCGTCGATGGCGATGCCCGCTTCGACGACGACGTCGGCGGTCGCGGCTGGTTCTTCTACATGATCGACCGCTTGGGTGGCTTCTCCGAGCGCACCGATCACCAAGACAACTGGGCTGAGATGACCCGCCCGGGCCGCATCCTGTGGGAGCTGATGGAGGCGTATCAGGCGCCGGTGTTGACCGAGAAGGTGAGCCTGCGCTCGCCCCTCCAATACGCGGCGATCTGGCAGGTGACGCAGAAGCTGACCGACCGGCCGGTGAAGTTCGGGGCGATCGCTGTGGATTCAGTGTTCCATATGATCCAGAACCGCCACTACGATTCAAACGTGGAGTTCCTCAACGACCTGGCGGACATCGTCAACAAGGAGTACCGGCAACTGGGCGCGGTTGGCTGCCCGATCATTCAGATCGAAGAGCCTATGCTGCACTTGCTCGATGTGCCTTCGGCCGGCGACCTCGACAAAGAGGCGCTGATCGAGGTCTTCAATCGCCAGGTCGACGGCGTCGATTGCGAGATCTGGTGCCACACCTGTTGGGGAAATCCGGCCCAGCAATCGGTCAAAGATGACACGACCACGTACGAGCCCGCGCTCGAGGACCTGTTCCGCGTCAACGCCGACGTCGTGACCTTCGAATGCGCCTCGACCGGCGGCAAGGACATTCCGGCGATCGGCGCGTTCAAGACCGACAAAAAGATCGCCATCGGCGTCATCAGCCACCTCAAGACTCAGGTCGAGACGCCCGAAGAGGTGGCGGCGCTGATCCGCATGGCGCTCGAGCACATCCCACCCGAGCGGCTGATCGCAACCACGGACTGCGGCTTCGGCCGGGAAGGGCTGTCGCGCCGCATCGCCTTTTACAAGATGGTCGCGCTGGTCGAGGGCACGAACATCGTGCGCAAAGAACTCGGCCTGCCCGAGGCGGAAGTGCGGGCCTCGGACCCGTGCTTCGCCTTCAGCTACGAGGGCTAGCCGGCGGCTTTGACGGCCGCCTTTCCCGCCTCCAACGCTGCGACCGCGCCTACCGCCAGAAGGTCGCCGTCCTCGGTCGTGAGCACCATCGTCGCCCCGCGCCGCGCCAACTCGGCGCCTTGCTCGGGCCCGCCGGCAACGCCCATGCAGGCGGGAATGCCGGCCCTCTTCGCGGCGCTGATGATCTGATCGACGCCCGCGGTCACCGCGGGGTGGTCGAACTGGCGCAGCACGCCCGCGGTGCCTGAAAGGTCGGTGGGGCCGATCAGGACCGCGTCCACGCCCGGCACCCCGACGATGTCGTCAGCGATCTTCGCCGCCTCGACATCCTCGATCTGCGGCATGACGATGAGGCTCTCATTGGCGTTTTCGGCGTAGCCGCCGACGTCGCGGCCATAATCCGAGGCGCGCCACGGACCGAAGCCGCGCACCCCGTCAGGCGGATAGAGGCACGCGCCCACGAACGCCTTGCACTCCTCGACGTTGTTGATCATAGGCGAGATCACGCCGTCCATCCCAGCATCGAGGACTTGCTTGATGAACACCGCGTCGTTCCACGGCGCCCGCACGATCGGCACCGTGGGACTGCCGGTAAAGGCCATCAACGTGGTCGGCAGGGTGGCGAGCGTGTGTGCGCCGTGCTCGGCGTCGAGGAGGAGAAAGTCGAACCCCGCGCCAGCCATGATCTCGGCCACGAACGGGTCAGCCAGGCCGATCCAGGCGCCGTAGGTGACCTCGCCCTTCTTCCACCGCTTCTTTAGGTCGAGACTGCGCTGAGACATCGTGATTCCCCCCGAATCGTTTCTTGCTCGCTTGGGCAGAGAGTACGGCACGGTGCCGGTTTGCGCAAAGAGGCATTGGGCGGGCGCTCGGCTTGGGTTTGGCCGCCGAATGGCGGACAATGTCCGTATGCATGTGAGCGAAGCGCAGGTCGCATCGCCCAGTCCCGCATCGCGCACCCAGATCGCGGCGTGGTTGTTCGTGTGCTGTGCGTTCGTCTTCGCGATGGTGGTACTGGGCGGCGTAACGCGGCTTACGCACTCGGGCCTGTCGATTGTCGAGTGGGCGCCGGCGCGCGGGATCGTGCCGCCGCTCGATGCCGGCGCATGGGAGACTGCCTTTGCCGAGTACCGCGCCACTCCCGAGTACCAGACGATAAACCAGGGCATGACGCTTGCCGAATTCCGATCGATTTACTGGGTCGAGTTCGCCCACCGCGCGCTCGGTCGCGCGACCGGCGTGGTCTTCCTCGTGCCCTTCGCCTACTTCCTGCTGGCGCGGAAGATCGACCGGCGGCTGGGCTTGCGGCTGGGGGCGGTCTTCGCCCTGGGTGCGGTCCAAGCGGCACTCGGCTGGTTCATGGTGCAGAGCGGGCTCGGCGAGCGTGCCGACGTAAATCCGCTCCGGCTCGCCGCCCACCTCGGCCTAGCCGTGGTGATCCTGGCCGCACTGGTTTGGTACGCGCTCGGTTTCTTGGGCGCGCCGCAAGAGCGGGGCAGCGGCGCGGCGGCGAGCCTGTGGCGTCGCGCGGCGCTGCTCCTCGGGCTCAGCTTCGCGACAGTTGTCGTGGGCGGCCTGGTGGCGGGGACCGACGCGGGCCTGGTGTACAACACCTTTCCCCTGATGAACGGGCGTCTGGTGCCGGCCGAGGCATTCGCCGGGCCGGCGTGGTGGGAGGAGCCCGCGGCGGTGCAGTTCGCCCACCGAGTGCTGGCGCTCCTTACGGCACTGGCGGTGGCGGCACTATGGCTGCACGGCCGCCGGCTGGGGGTGGGAGGCCCGCTTCGGGTTGCGCTGCACCTGGTACTGGCGGTGGCGGCGGCGCAGATCGCGCTCGGCATATTGACCCTGGTGAACGCTGTACCGCTTGGGCTCGGTTTGGCGCACCAGGCCGGCGCGATGGTCCTGATCGCTACCACCGTCGCGGTCTTGCACCGCGCGCGCTGATGCACGCGGTCTTGCTCATCACTGCGCCGAGCACCGAGGAGGCGCGTGCGATCGGCCGTGCGCTCGTCGAATCACGGCTTGCCGCGGGGGTCAACGTCGTTCCCGGCGTCCAGTCGGTCTTCTGGTGGGAGGGCGCGGTGTGCGAGGCGGACGAGGCGGCGCTGTGGGTCAAGACCAAGTCGGCCTTGATCGACAAGGTCGTCAACAAGGTGCGCTCAATGCACTCCTACGACTGCCCGTGCATCGTCGCGTTGCCCATCGAGGGCGGCCACGCCGAGTATCTCGACTGGATCGAGAACGAGACCGGCTAGGCCGCTTCGAGGGCTTGGTCGAGGTCACGGATCAGGTCGCTGACAGTCTCGAGGCCCACCGAGAGGCGAACGACGTCGGCGCCGGCGCCGGCGGTGATACGCTGCTCCTCGGTGAGCTGGCGGTGGGTGGTCGAGGCGGGGTGGAGGATCAGCGAGCGGGTATCGCCGATGTTGGCGAGGTGGGAGAAGAGATCGACGCTCTCGACCAGTCGTATGCCCGCCTCGAAGCCGCCCTTGACGCCGAAGGTGAGCACCGCGCCGGCCCCGTTGGGCAGGTACTTGGCGGCGAGGTTGTGGTACTTGCTCGAAGGCAAACCCGCGTAGGAGACCCACTCGACCTTGTCGTGGCTTTCGAGATACTCGGCCACGGCTTGGGCGTTGGCGCAGTGGCGTTGCATGCGGATGGGTAGCGTCTCGATGCCGGTCAAGACGAGGAAGGCGTTCATCGGGCTTAAGGCGGGGCCGAGGTCGCGGAGGGTAACGGCGCGCGCGGCAACACAGAAAGCCATGTCGCCGAAGGTCTCGTAGAAGCGCAGGTTGTGATAGGCCGGGGTGGGCTCGGTGATGGTCGGGAACTTGCCGTTGTGGCCCCAGTCGAACTTGCCCGATTCCACCAGCACGCCGCCGATCGAGTTGCCGTGGCCGCCAAGGAACTTGGTGAGCGAGTGGACGATGATGTCGGCACCCCATTCGAACGGGCGGCAGAGGTACGGCGTCGCCAGGGTATTGTCGACGATGAGCGGGATTTCGGCCTCGTGGGCGATCTTGGCGATCGCCTCCATGTCGAGGACGATGCCGCCCGGATTGGCGAGGTTCTCGATGAAAATCACCTTGCACTTGGGCGTCAGCGCGGCGCGGAAGTTCTCGGGATCGTCGGGATCGACGAAGTGCGCGGTCCAGCCCATCTTGCGAAACGAGTGGCTGAACTGGGTGATCGAGCCGCCGTAGAGCTTGTTCGCGGCGACGAACTCGTCGCTCGCCTCGAGTAGGGTGTGAAAGACGATGAGTTGGGCGGCGTGTCCCGAGGCGGCGGCAAGCCCGGCACGGCCGCCCTCGAGCGCCGCCACCCGCTCCTCGAGGACCGACGTCGTCGGGTTGGTCAGGCGCGAGTAGATGTTGCCGAAGACCTGAAGGTTGAAGAGCGAGGCCGCGTGATCGACGTCGTCAAAGACGTATGACGTGGTCTGGAAG
>CAYUNL010000106.1:0-9229 GCA_964446055.1 uncultured Alphaproteobacteria bacterium
CATGGTAGTGGCCGGGCTTGCCGGAATGCTGGTGCCGCTTGGGCTCTATCGTGCCGGCGTCGATCCGGCGTTGGCGGCCACGGTATTCGTGACCACGGTCACCGACGTCGTCGGATTTTTCGCCTTCCTGGGCCTCGGGGCGTGGCTCCTTCTGTAGGCGGGCGCGGCCGCGCTTCGCTTTTGGCGCGGCTGCCGATAGAGTCATCGGTATGGCGCTGTCCAACCGGTTGCCCTTCCTCGACTTCGGCCTAGGCGAGACTGTCGACGCGCTCCGCGATTCGGTCGCCGATTTCGCCGCTCGCGAGATCGCGCCGCGGGCCGAGGCGATCGACCGGAACAACGAATTCCCCGCCGACCTGTGGCGCAAGATGGGCGATCTCGGACTTCTCGGCATCACCGTCGAGGAGGAGCTAGGGGGCGCCGGCATGGGCTACCTCGAGCACGTCGTCGCGATGGAGGAAGTAAGCCGCGCCTCGGCGTCGGTGGGCCTGAGCTACGGGGCGCACTCCAACCTGTGCGTAAACCAGATCCGCCGCAGCGGCGACGATGCGCAGCGGCGCCGCTGGTTGCCCAAGCTGATCTCGGGCGAGCACGTGGGTGCCCTTGCCATGAGCGAAGCCGACGCCGGATCGGACGTCGTCGGCATGCGGCTGCGCGCCGAGCGGCGCGGCGATGGCTATGCGCTCAACGGTACTAAGATGTGGATCACCAACGGACCCGAGGCAGACGTCGTGGTGGTCTACGCCAAGACCGATCCCGACGCTGGTGCGCGCGGCATTACCGCGTTCGTCGTTGAGCGCGGCATGGCGGGCTTCAAGACCGCGCAGAAGCTCGACAAGCTCGGCATGCGCGGCTCGAACACCTGCGAGCTCATCTTCGAGGACTGCGTGCTTCCCTCCGGGCACATCCTGGGTGGCGTGGGCGAAGGCGCCGGCGTGTTGATGAGCGGGCTGGATTACGAACGCGTGGTGCTTTCGGGTGGACCGCTTGGCATCATGCAATCATGCATGGATGTCGTCGTTCCCTACCTGCACGAGCGCAAGCAGTTCGACCGCCCGATCGGTACCTTCCAGCTTATGCAGGGTAAGCTCGCCGACATGTACACGACCATGAACGCGTGCAAGGCCTACGTCTACGCGGTGGGCCAGGCCTGTGATCGCGGCGAGACCGCACGCAAAGATGCGGCCGGCGCAATCCTCTACGCCGCCGAGAAAGCGACCTGGATGGCGCTTCAAGCGATCCAATGCCTGGGCGGGATGGGGTACGTCAACGAAACCTCGCCGGGCCGGCTGTTGCGTGACGCCAAGCTCTACGAGATCGGCGCCGGCACCTCGGAAATCCGCCGCATGCTGATCGGCCGCGAGCTCTATGAGGAATCGACCTAGTCATGGTGCGGTGCCTGGCCGCGCTCGTTCTGGTGATGGGAGCGCTACTCTCCTCAGCGGCGGCGTCTTCGCCCAGTCCCCCATGTGGCGGAGAGGCCTTTCCCGCCTATCCCTCGGTCGGAGAGCCGCCGGCGGTACAGACGTGGTTCGGTGATGGGGAAGGTACGGACTGGACGCCGCCCGACTGCACCGAATGGCGGGCGCGCGGTTTCGCGACGATGATCGGGATGGCGGCCCGGTTCCACCACGACGGCGGGCTCGATCCGCTTCTCTCCCGGATCGGCGGAATCTCGGAATCGACGCGGATTCGTTACTGGTCCGTGACCCGAAAGCGCTGGCGTGATCTGGTTGATGACGCGTACGCGCTGTCCTCGGACGATCCCGACGCACGCCGCCGGGACTTCTCAGCTGACGAGTTGGTGCCGGACAAGGTGCTGTACTTCCTGCGAGAGCCCAACAGTCCCATCGGCCGTACCGTCTTTCGGATGGCGGTCCTGGAGCGCGCCGCCGACCGCGTCGTGCTCAAGGTCGAGAATTCTAGCCCGATCCGGCTCTTCCGCGTGCCGCTTCTGGCGGCCGGCGAGCAAGAACTCGTGGTATTCCTGGAGCGCGAAAGCGAGAGCGTCTGGCGGTTCTACAGCCTGACGCGGACCGGCGAGGGCGTCGTCGCTTGGCGGGCGCGGGAGCGCATGCCATCGTACGTAAACCGTGCCGTCGCCGAGTATCGCCACTTGGCGGGAATACCCACCGACCACGAGCCGCCGGCGATCCGCTAGATGACCCGCCGGCGGATATCTTCGGGTTCCGAGTTCGAAGAGCTTGCCGGCTATAGCCGGGCGGTGGTCGACGGCGAATGGATCTTCGTTTCCGGCACCACCGGGTTCGATTATCGAGGCCACACCATCGCCGAGGATGTTACCGCGCAGACCTATCAAGCCATGCGCAATATCGAGGCGGCGCTCACCGAGGCGGACGCCACGCTGGACGACGTCGTGCGCAGCCGCATCATCTGCCGGAGCCGCGCCGACTTCGAAACCGTGGCCCCGCTGATCGGCAAATACTTCGGCGGCGCCCGACCGGCGAACACCACTTTCGTCGCCGAGTTGATCGATCCAAGAATGCGGATCGAGATCGAGGTAACGGCGCGGCGTAGCGAGGCGCCGTGATGGCCGAACCGCTCGAGTTCTACTTCGACTTCGCCTCGCCCTACGGCTATCTTGCGAGCCACCGCATCGACGAGGTCGCCGAGCAGTTTGGCCGCTCGGTGGCCTGGAAGCCGTTCATGGTGGGTGCCGCTTTCAAGGCGACCGGCAGCCGTCCGTTGGTCGACACGCCGATCAAGGGCGCCTACGCCAGACGTGACCTGGCGCGGGCGGCGCGCCGCCTGGCGGTGCCTTTCGGGTTGCCGCAGGGCTTTCCCCACGCGACGCTGGCGCCGGCGCGGGCCTATTACTGGCTCGCCGAGACCGATACCACGGTGGCCCGGAGCTTCGCGCGCGCCGCGTACCGCGCCTACTTTGGCGAGGGGCGGGATATCAGCCGGCCCGAGGTCACCGCCGAAGCCGCCGCCCCGCTCGGCATCGACCCCGACGCGCTGATGAGCGCCGTCCAAGAGCCGGCGATCAAGGACCGCCTGAAGGCCGTGACCGACTCCGCGGTCGAGCGCGGCGTATTCGGCTCGCCCTTCATCTTCGTCGATGGTGAGCCATTCTGGGGTCACGACCGACTTGACGATGTCGCGGCCTGGCTCGAATCGGGCGGCTGGTAGCGCTGCCGCCGTGACCGTTCTCCCTACGAGCGTCGACACCGGCGGCACGGAGTTTCGCGAGAACGCGGCGCACATGGACGGGCTTGTCGCCGACCTGCACGCTAAGGTGGCGCAAGTGGCGGAGGGTGGTCTGTCACGGGCCCGGGCTCGGCACCTCAAGCGCGGCAAGCTCTTGCCCCGAGAGCGTCTGCGTCTGCTTCTGGACCCGGGCGCGCCGTTCCTCGAGCTCTCGCAGCTCGCCGCGCACGACATGTACGAAGGCGAGGTTCCCGGCGCTGGGCTAATCACCGGTATCGGTCGCATCGCTGGACGCGAATGCGTCGTCGTTATTAACGACGCAACCGTCAAGGGCGGCACCTATTTCCCCATCACCGTCAAGAAGCACCTGCGCGCCCAGGAGATCGCCGGCGAGAACAACTTGCCTTGCGTCTACCTCGTGGATTCGGGTGGCGCCCATTTGCCCAGCCAGGATGAGGTGTTCCCCGACCGCGACCACTTCGGCCGCATCTTCTACAATCAGGCTCGCCTCTCGGCGGCCGGCATCCCGCAGATTGCGGCGGTCATGGGCTCGTGTACCGCGGGTGGAGCGTACGTCCCGGCGATGGCCGACGAGAGCGTCATCGTCGCCGGCCAGGGCACCATATTCCTGGGCGGGCCGCCCTTGGTCAAAGCGGCGACCGGTGAGGAGGTGAGTGCCGAGGAGCTCGGTGGAGCCGACGTGCACTCGCGCATCTCGGGGGTGACCGATTACACGGCCAACGACGATGCTCACGCGCTGGGCATCGCGCGGCGCATCGTCGCCAACCTCAACCGCACCAAGCCGGCGACGCTTGAGTGCCGCGCGCCTGCCGTGCCGGTACACGACGCCGCGGAACTAGGCGGCATCGTGCCCCGCGACACGCGAACGCCCTACGACGTGCGCGAGGTGATCGCTCGCATCGTCGATGGCAGCGAGTTCGACGAGTTCAAACGAGCGTACGGCGAGACCCTGGTCACTGGCTTCGCCCACTTGCACGGCTATCCCATCGGTGTGCTGGCGAACAACGGCATCTTGTTCTCGGAATCGGCGCTCAAAGGCGCGCATTTCATCGAGCTTTGCGCCCAGCGCGGCATCCCCCTTGTTTTCGTGCAAAACATCACCGGCTTCATGGTCGGCCGCAAGTATGAGGCCGGAGGCATCGCCAAGGACGGTGCCAAGATGGTGACCGCCGTCAGTTGCGCGGCGGTGCCCAAGATCACTTTGATCGTCGGCGGCTCGTTCGGTGCCGGCAACTACGGGATGTGCGGACGTGCCTTCGGACCGCGGTTCGTGTGGATGTGGCCCAATGCGCGAATCTCGGTTATGGGCGGCGAGCAGGCGGCAAACGTCCTCGGCGAGATTCGTGCCGATGCCATGAAGGCGCGCGGCAAAACTCCCGCCGCCACGGCGCAGGACCGCTTCAAGGCCAAGATAAGGCGCCAATACGAGACACAGGGCCATCCCTACTACGCCACCGCCCGGCTTTGGGACGACGGCATTATCGATCCATCCGAGACGCGAGCGGTACTTGCCCTGTCGCTTTCGGCGGCACTCAACGCGCCCGTAGCGCCCACCCGTTTTGGCGTCTTCCGGATGTGAGCCGTGACGGATTCGTTGTTCGTCGCCGAGATCGACGCGTCCGGTATGGCGACCATCACGCTCGACCGACCGCAGACCCACAACGCCTTCGACGAGCGCGCGGTGGCAGCACTCACCGAGCGCCTTACCCAGTGGGGCGACGATGATTCGGTTCGCGCCGTGGTCGTGGCGGCCCGGGGCGAGAGTTTCTGCGCCGGCGCCGATGTCGCATGGATGCGGCGCGCCGCCGCCTTCTCCGAGGCCGAGAACGTAGCTGACGCCAGTGCGCTCGCCGAGCTGTTGCGGGTGCTGAATACCCTGCCCAAGCCGACGGTGGCGCTGGTCCAGGGACCGGCATACGGCGGCGGCGTTGGGCTCGTCGCATGTTGCGACATCGTGCTCGCCGTTCGCCACGCCCGCTTCCAGTTCTCCGAGGTCAGGCTCGGTCTCATCCCCGCGGTGATCGCGCCCTACGCGATCGCCGCCATTGGCGCGCGCCAGGCACGGCGGTATTTTCTGACCGCCGAGCCCATGGGCGCGGAGGAGGCGCTGCGGCTTGGACTCGTGCACGAGTTGTTGGACGATGTCGGGGCGCTGGCCAAGGCGCGTGAGCGTATCGTTGGGGCGCTTGCGGCCGCGGCGCCGGGGGCAGTGGCGGAAGCCAAGGCGCTGATCGCGGCACTCGCTGGCCGCCCCATAGAGGCTTCGTTGATCGAGACGACCGCCCGGCGCATCGCCGCCCGTCGCGCCAGCCCGGAGGCGCGCGAGGGCCTGAGCGCGTTCCTCGAGAAGCGCCCCCCGCGCTGGGTCAGCTGATCCACCGCGCCATGTTCAAAAGCCTGCTGATCGCCAACCGTGGCGAGATCGCCTGCCGGATCATGCGCACCGCCAGACGGCTCGGCGTACGCACCGTCGCAGTCTACTCCGATGCGGACGCGGGGTCGCGGCACACGGCAATGGCCGATGCGGCAATCCGCATCGGCCCCGCGCCGGCGGCCGAGAGCTATCTGCGAGCCGACGCGATCCTTGCGGCGGCGCGGGCGGCTGGGGCCACAGCCATCCACCCCGGATACGGCTTCCTCGCCGAGAACGCAGATTTTGCCCAGGCGTGCGCCGACGCGGGCCTCGTGTTCGTCGGTCCTCCAGCGGCGGCGATTCGGGCGATGGGTGAGAAGGGTGGAGCGAAGCTTCTGATGGAGGGTGCCGGCGTCCCCGTCGTGCCGGGCTCGCGTGGCAACGATCAGCGCGCAACAAGGCTGCGGCGGGTGGCCGAGGAGATCGGCTTCCCAGTCGTTATCAAGCCGGTGGCCGGCGGCGGCGGCAAAGGAATGCGAGTCGTCGCTCGGGCCGCAGCCTTCGATGAGGCGCTGCAAGCCTCCCGCCGAGAAGCCAAGGGTGCGTTCGGTGATGCCCGGGTGTTGATCGAGAAATGGATTGCGCGCCCGCGGCACATCGAGATTCAGGTCTTTGCCGATTCGCGCGGCGCCGTCGTCCACCTCTTCGAGCGCGAGTGCTCGATCCAGCGCCGCCATCAAAAGGTGATCGAAGAGGCGCCGGCGCCGCGCCTCGACGCGGGTTTGCGCGTCGCGCTTTGCGAAGCCGCTGTTGCGGCGGCTCGCGCCATCGGCTATGTCGGAGCCGGCACAGTCGAGTTCATCGTCGACGCCAGGGCCCGCGCGTACTACTTCATGGAGATGAACACCCGACTCCAGGTCGAGCATCCGGTGACCGAGATGGTAACCGGCCACGACCTCGTCGAATGGCAATTGCGGATCGCCAGCGGTGAGCCGCTGCCGGTTGATCAGGACTCGATCGGTCATCACGGCCACGCTGTCGAGGCTCGGGTGTACGCCGAGAACCCCGAACGCGACTTCGTGCCGGCAGCCGGGCATCTTCGGCGCTTCCGCATGCCTGCCGAGTCCCGGAACCTGCGTGTCGACACTGGCTATGCGGAAGGCGACGAGGTCGGCGTCCATTACGATCCGCTCATCGCCAAAGTGATCGCCTGGGATCGTGATCGGACGGCGGCGGTAAAGCGACTCGGGCAAGCACTGGAGGCGGTCGAGACCGTGGGCGTCGCGCACAATACGGCCTTTCTCGCCGCGGTCACGCGCCATCCCGCCTTCGCTGCGGCGCGCATCGACACCGGTTATCTCGAGCGGCATCGCGAGTCACTGATCGCGCGCTCGAAGACTCCGAAGAATGTAGTGCTGGCGCTCACCTGCCTCGATACGCTGTTTCGACGGCGTGCAGATGCCGCAGCCGCTGCAGGCGCTACCTCCGATCCTCACTCACCGTGGTCCTGGGTGGACGGCTGGCGCATGAACGGGAGGGCCTCGGACGTTATCGTGTTGCGCCATCGCGAGCGCCAGGTTTCGATCGCGATCGCCGAGTGCGCGGGCGGTTGGACGCTTGATCTTCCCGGCGGCAGGGTAGAGGCTCGAGGCCAACCCGAACCGGCCGACAGACTGAGCGCGGAAATCGACGGCGTTGGAGTCAAAGCGTGCGTCATCCGGGAGGATGCCGAGGTACACGTCGTCGTTCTGGGCGCCACGGAAACGGTAACGCTTGTCGATCCGCTGACCGCGGACGCGATTGCTGAGGGTGTGGCCCCGGAGATCGTCTCGCCGCTGCCCGGGAGAATCGTGAAGGTTATGGCCAAACCGGGCCAGGCCGTGAAGGAGGGTGCTGCGCTCGTGATCGTAGAGGCCATGAAGATGGAGCACACCTTCCGGGCGCCCGCCGACGGCCGAGTCGAGCGCATCAATTACCGCACTGGCGACATAGTGGCCGAGGGCGCCGACCTCGTCGTCTTCGTGCCTCACAAGGAGGTTGAGTGATGGAGTTGCCGGTCGAGGTGAAGTTGGTCGAAGTCGGTCCACGCGACGGGCTGCAGAACGAAGCACAGGTGGTTCCGACGACGGCGAAGACTGCGCTCATCGATCGACTCTCGCAGTCAGGGCTGAAGGTGATTGAGATCGGCGCCTTCGTCTCGCCGCAGGCGGTGCCGCAGATGACCGACACCGCGGCCGTCATGGCCAGCATTATGCACCGCGACGGCGTGCGCTACCCGGTGCTGACCCCGAACATGAAGGGCTTCGATGCGGCGCTCGCCGCTGGCGCCGAAGAAGTGGCGGTCTTCGCCGCCGCCTCGGAGACATTCTCAGAGACGAACATCAACTGTTCGATCGCCACCAGCCTCAAACGTTACGCTGCCGTCTGTAAGGCGGCCAAGGCGGGCGGCATACCTGTCCGCGGCTACGTCTCGTGTGCGCTTGGCTGCCCTTACGAGGGCGATTTGCCGGTATCTGCGACGGCCGAAGTGGCGGCGGCGCTATATGGAATGGGCTGCTATGAGATTTCGCTCGGCGATACCCTTGGCGTTGGCACACCAACCCGGGCGCGCGACATGGTTCGGGCGGTCGCCGAGCGCGTTCCTGTCGAGAACCTGGCGGCGCATTTCCACGATACCTATGGCCAAGCGCTCGCCAATCTCTTGGCGGTGATGGAGGAGGGCGTGGCGACGATCGATAGCTCGATCGCTGGTCTGGGCGGCTGCCCGTTCGCGCCGGGCGCCAGCGGCAATGTCGCAAGCGAGGACGTCATCTACATGCTCAACGGCCTCGGCGTGGTCACCGGCGTCGGGCTCGAGGTGGTGGTCGAGGCGGGGCGGGCGATCTGCGAGGCGCTGGGGCGCGAACCCGCCTCAAAAGTCGCGCAGGCGCTCGCCGCACAGTCAAGACGTGGCCCCTCGGGCGCCGCGCGCGGCGCCCGCCGCGCCGTCTGAATCGCGGCCGGGATCGTGGCGATGATCTTCGCCTCGGACCCGCCGGAGCGCGACCCACACCGCGACCGCATCTCCGAACTTGCCCGCGCCGACGAGACCGCAGTCGCCGAGGCGATGCTGACGGCCGGGCGGTTTTGCCCCGCCGAACAAGGTGCCACCACCGCTTTGGCGCGGACGCTAGTCGTCGCGGTACGCGAGGCACGAAAACGCGCGGGCGGCCTCGACACCTTTCTCCTCGAATACGGGCTGTCCAACCCCGAAGGCGTGGTCCTGATGTGTCTCGCCGAGGCGCTCCTGCGCATTCCCGATGCCGAGACCGCAAACCGATTGATCCGTGACAAGCTCGCCCCGGCCGGTTGGGAGGCCCATCTAGGACGCAGCGATTCGGTGCTGGTAAACGCCTCGACCTGGGGGCTGATGCTCACGGGCCGGGTCATCCGCCTCGATCCCGAGGCGGTAGGCAATCTCGGCGAGTTCGTGGCCCGGCTGGTGGCTCGCTCGGGCGAGCCATTGATTCGTCAGGCGCTAAATCGGGCCATGCGAATACTCGCCGGCCAATTCGTGATGGGCCGCACCATCGACGAGGCGCTCGAGCGCGCCGGCGCCGAAACCGGATGGCGGTACTCTTTCGACATGCTCGGCGAGGCCGCGTGTACCGCTCACGATGCCGAGCGCTACTTTGAGGCCTATCG